>CALXIZ010000111.1 GCA_944388495.1 uncultured Clostridia bacterium
CCTCTTCCGGTCTCGGCCCTTTTTCTCTGCTTTCACTGCCGTCCGTGCCGTCTGTGCGGCAGATCTCCGCAGATCCTCCCTCCGGCACTGTCTGCATCACCACTTCATACTCATCCGGAGGAAGAAATTCCCTGACAAGTTCCTCCAGTATATATCTGTGTTTCTCTTTTTTTACATATAACTGATACATATCTTTATTGTACAATACTTACACCGCTTTACCGGCTCCAAAAAACACAGTACCCGCCGCCTCCCCGAAGAGGGGAAGACGGCGTGCCGCGCATTCTACAGAAACGGATTATATCTTTTTTCGTGGCCGATCGTCGTCTGTCCCATATGCCCCGGGAGCACATACGTGTCGTCCGGCAGGCAGAACAGTCTGGTATGAACCATATTCTTCAGCTGAGGATAAGATCCTCCCTTAAAGTCCGTCCTGCCGATGGAATCGGCGAACAGGGTGTCGCCGCTGAACAGCACATTGTCCACGAGAACGGAAATGCCTCCGAGAGTATGTCCCGGCGTATGAATGATCTTCAGCTTCATATTTCCCACCTGAAGCACATCTCCGTCCTCTACCAGAACCTCCGGAATAAACTCGATTCTCTGTCCGGTAAACTGAAGCGAGAGGTTTTCCGAAGCATCGTTAAACAGATAGATATCGTCGCGGTGGCCGACGATCGGACACTGAAAAAGCTTCTTATAGTACGGAACACCGCAGATATGATCTCCGTGTCCGTGTGTCAGGACAATATACTCCACATCATATCCGTTCGACTCCACATAATTGTCCAGATACTTGCTCGGACCGCCGGGATCCACGATAAACGCCTTTTTCGTATCCGTATCCGCACACAGATACGTATTTACCTGCATCGGACCCGTATAAAATAATTTGATATCCATAATTTTTCTCCTGTAATTCCATCACGAATTGCCTCTGTGAACCTCGATCATACCCTCGACAGACTTCAGCCGGCGGATCAGCTGGGCGATCTGATTGACATTTGAAATCTGCACGGTGATCGTGATATTTGCCGTATTGTCGCTGTTGCTCTTTCCCATCACGCCGGTGATATGGACATCCATATCCTCACAGATCTTTGAAATGTTGGCAAACAGTCCCTTTCTGTCCTCTGCCAGCAGAGTGATATCCGTCTCAAAGGAGCGGAACTCCTTTTCCACATCCCATTCCACCTCAATAAAGCGTTTCTTATCCTCTTCGCTGAGAGACGCCAGATTGCTGCAGTCAGCGCGGTGAATGGACAGGCCTCTGCCCTTTGTGATAAAACCGATGATCTCATCTCCCGGCACCGGATTGCAGCATTTTGCAAAACGTATCAGAAGATTATCCACGCCTTTGACGGACACTCCTCCGGTATTATCGGCCGTCTTTTTCACGGAAGCAGTCTTACTCTCAAAATTCTTGATCTCCGATTTTTTCTGCTCGGACTTCTTTTCCTCTTCATAGAATTTTACAAGCAGATCCAGCACCTTCGAGAGAAGTGTGCCGCCATATCCGATAGAGGAATACAGATCCTCCGCTGAAGAGCATTTCTGTTCCTTAGCCACGCGGTTGATTCGCTGTGTCTTTATGATCTGACGCGGATCATATCCCTTGCGCCGGATATAGCGTTCAAGCATGGCCTTTCCTTTTTCGACGTTTTCACTCTTATTCTCTTTTTTGAGCCACTGGCGTATTTTGTTTCTCGCATTGCTGCTCTTTGCGATCTTCAGCCAGTCGATGCTCGGCCCCTTACTGTTCGGCGAAGTGATGATCTCCACGATATTGCCGTTTTCCAGAACATGGTCGATAGGAACCATTTTGCCGTTTATCTTTGCTCCGATACATTTTGCTCCCACATCGGAGTGTATCTTGTAAGCGAAATCGATCGGTGTGGAACCGGCCGGAAGTTCGATGACCTTGCCCGCCGGAGTGAAGACATAGACCTGATTGGAAAAGAGATCCATCTTCAGGGTTTCCATGAATTTCTTCGGATTATCCATATCTCTGTTCCACTCCAGAGTCTGGCGGAGCCAGGAGAGTTTTTCCTCCTCGTTCTGCCCGTCGCGTATGCCCTCTTTATATTTCCAGTGAGCCGCGATGCCGTACTCGGCGATCTGGTGCATTTCATATGTCCGGATCTGGATCTCAAACGGGAGTCCGTCGTTTCCGAATACCGTCGTATGAAGAGACTGGTACATATTCGATTTCGGCATGGCGATATAATCCTTGAAGCGGCCCGGTATCGGACGCCACATGGTATGAACCACACCGAGCACAGCGTAACAGTCCTTGACCGTATCCACGAGAACGCGGATCGCCGTCAGATCGAAGATTTCATCCAGCTGCTTATGCTTGTCGCGCATCTTGCGGTAAATGCTGTAAAAGTGCTTTGAACGCCCCTTTACCTCATAGTGTATATTCAGCTTGTCGAGAGCTTCCGACAGTTTTTCGATGATCTTTTTTATATAGGCATCGCGCTGTTCCTTGCGCTGATTGATCTGCTGAGCCAGTTTTCTGTAAAATTCCGGCTCCAGCTGCTTGAGTGCGATGTCCTCCAGTTCAAATTTGATGGCAAACATACCCAGCCGGCTGGCCAGAGGGGCGTAGATTTCCAGCGTTTCCTTCGATTTTTCGCGGATTTTTTCGGGTGACATGTAGTTGATCGTCCGCATATTATGCAGACGGTCCGCCAGCTTTATAATCAGAACGCGGATATCCTTCGACATAGCCAGAAACATTTTTCTCAGGTTTTCCGCCTGCGCATCTTCCTTCGTCTCGAAGACGAGATTTCCGAGCTTCGTCACACCGTCCACCAGCAGTGCCACATCTTCGCCGAATTCTTCTTTCAGCTGTTCTTCGGTATAATCTGTATCCTCCACCACATCGTGAAGCAGACCGGCGATAATCGTCTGTTCATCCATTCCCAGGCCGGCCAGAATTTTCGCCGTCTCTACAGGATGAATAATATACGGCTCTCCGGACTTGCGCAGCTGACCCTTATGCATTCTTTCCGCTGTTTCGTATGCTTTTTTTATTCCCTCAAGGTCGTAATTCGGATTCAGGGATGCGATATAGTCTAAAAATTCATTCATGTCTCACACCGATCCTTTCCCTTCATGCCGTCTGAGCTGTCAGGCAGGGAAAACTTTTTCAAAAATTATATTTACTCGTATATACTCTTACTTCTACCCTTTATTCTTTTATTCTGTTCCGTTTTTTTGTTCTGATTCAATATACGGTCATAAACGCGCAGTTCTGCGGCTTATGACCGTCTGTTTCATTCACTGTTTCTTTTTCAGAGGTACCGCTTGCCCTTTCACAGCCCCTGCCGGCGCACGGGCGCCGCTGTGATCGGCGGAAGGGTGTTTCTCCGTTCTCAGACTGCCGGTCCCTTTGCCGGTTTTTCCTTTTCTCTGCGGCTCTTCTTTCCGCTGTACGACTTCTTCGTCGTGAGACGGTTGATATCATACCAGAACGAAGTCGCGATGAAGATAGAAGACAGTGTGCTGGTGATGACACCTACCAGCAGAGGAAGTATGAAACTGCGGATCGTATCTCCGCAGATAATCAGCAGCGGTACCATGACGATCAGTGTCGTCAGCGATGTCATGACGGAACGTCCGACTGTCTGCCGGATACTCTCGTCGATCAGAGGAATCAGAGCCTCTGTATTTCTCTTCGCATGTCCCGCTGTATTTTCCCGGATACGGTCGAAGATGACGATCGTATCGTTGATGCCGTAACCGAGGATCGTCAGCATCGCTGCGATAAACGGGCTGTTGATCGTGATATGGAACAGTCCGTAAAATCCGAACAGGATGAGCAGTGTGTTGACGAGGGCGAGAATCGCCGCCAGACCGTATCTCCACTGAAAACGGATCGCCACATATATCAGCATCAGGATGACTGCAGCGATTACCGCTTTGGCTGCATTTTCCTTCAGCAGATCGCCTACGGAAGGTCCGATATTTTCTATGGAGAGAACGGCATCCTCTTCAACGGAGAACTTTTCCTCTATCGCACTCAGCAGCGTCTCTCTCTGATCGCTGTTCAGAGAATCCGACGTCTTGATGATGACCTGCGTATTTCCTTCTCCCGCATAAGTTGCAGCCCCGTCTGTATCGGCATCGGAAAGAACGTCGTTCACATCACTCAGTTCTACCTGACGCCCCATCTCGATTTCGATCATCGTTCCTCCGGTAAAGTCGATTCCGAAATTATAGCCTCTCAGAAGACCGGCGCCGATGCTCCCCACGATGAGTACGATACAGATGATATAGTATATTTTTCTGTGCTTCATAAAGCTGAAATTTTTTAGTCTCTCTCCCATCGTCAGGCCTCCTTTGTCTCAGCACCCGCAGGTGAAGTCTCTTTGATACCGAAGAACTTCTTCGTTCCGAACCGCTTGCTCTCCGCGAGAATGCGCAGAAAGACATTGGTGATGACCGTAGCGGTAAAGATGCTGATGACGATACCGATCATGAGAGTGAGGGCAAAGCCTCTGACATCTCCGGAACCGAATTCATACAGCGCGACACTGGCGATCAGCGTCGTGACCTGAGAGTCGATGATCGTACCGAGAGCTCTCTTGTATCCCTGCGTCGTCGCCACGCGGATCGTCTTTCCGTTGCGGACTTCTTCCTTTATGCGGGCAAAGATGATGACATTGGCATCCACCGCCATGCCCACGGAAAGAATCATACCTGCGATTCCCGGAAGTGTCAGAACCGTTCCGAAAGCCGCGATCAGCCAGATAAAGATCAGACAGTAAAGCGCCAGCGCGATGTCCGCTGCCAGACCCGGAAGACGGTATACAAACAGCATGAGAAGCATGACGAGAGCCACGCCGATCAGAGCTGCGACGATACTCTCCGTGAGAGAATCCATACCGAGAGACGGCCCCACGATATTCGTCTGTACCTCTGTCAGTCCTACCGGCAGAGCGCCTCCGCGTATCAGAGCTGCCAGCTGAGAAGCTTCCTCCTGAGTGAAGTTTCCTTCGATCTGAGCGTTTCCTCCGCTGATGACAGTGCTGACCGTCGGCGAGGAAATGATCTCGTCATCGAGGATGATCATCAGCATATTCGACTGAATACCCTGCGCGCTCAGCGTCTCATCCACCGTAACTCCGCCGTTTACAATCTGCTGTGTCGCCGCTTCGAAAGCGGATGCTCCCTCTGAATCGAATTCCAGCGTGACGACATATCCGGATCCGTTCTGATTGATCTGAGTACCCGCATCACTGATGTGGCTTCCGTCTACCGCAACGGTACCGTCCGCCATCACAAATTCCAGCTGAGCCGTTCTTCCGATCTGCTCAATGGCGGCTTCCGCGTCCTCTGCTCCCGGCAGTTCCACACGGATGCGGTTTTCCCCCTCGATCGTAACGATAGGATTCGTCAGCCCCATCTCATTGACTCTTCGCTCGATGACCGCTTGTGTCTGCGACATCAGAGAGTCCAGATCCGATCCGCTTGCGTCTGTATCCGCCTCTAAGACGACGTAGACGCCGCCCTGAAGGTCAAGACCCAGCTTGATATAGTCTCTGATCGAGCCGACTTTGTCTCCGGCTCCGAACACCGTGATACACCAGCCGCCGATAATGATGAGGATGATGACGACAGCCATGATTCTGTTGAACTTCTTCATCTTTCCTGCAAAACTCCTTCCCCGTATTCGTCAGTCAGATACGCCTGAATTCCGATGGCGCATTCGACTCTCTTCTTTTCCAGCTCACAGCCGAGTCCGTATGGTTCCATGATCGTTCCGTTTGCATGATAGGCATTGGCATGACATCCGCCGCTGCAGTAAAATTTTGCCCAGCATTCCCGGCACTGCGGCTTATTATAGATATGTGCTCCGTTAAATAAGTCGAAGAGTTTATTTTCAAATGCATCGTCCGCGAGATTTCCCAGCCTGAACAGCGGATTTCCCACAAACTGATGACACGGGTAAATATCTCCCTCCGGAGAAACGGCTACATATTCTGTTCCCGCTCCGCATCCTGAGACGCGCTTGATCACGCACGGTCCCTGATTCAGGTCCACATTAAAGTGGAAGAAGTCGAAAGGCTTTCCTTCTGCGGCATATTCCAGAAACATATCGCTCAGGCGGTCATATTCGGCCAGAATTTTTTCCGTATCTTCCTCTCTGAGCGCATAATCGTATTCCGGCGAAGTGACGACCGGTTCCACGGATACATTCTGAAATCCCAGATCGAGCAGATGTCTGACGTCATCGGCAAAGTCGAGATTATATCTCGTAAATGTGCCTCTGACATAATAGAGCCCGTCCCGCTTTTCGATAAAATTCTTATAATTGCGTGTAATAATATCATATGTACCCCGGCCGTTGACCGTTTTTCTCATGCGGTCGTTTACTTCGGGACGTCCGTCGATGCTCAGGATCACATTATCCATCACTTCATTTATATATGCGATTTTCTCATCATCGAGAAGAATGCCGTTCGTCGTAATCGTGAAGCGGATATTCTTATCGTATTTTCCTTCTTCTCTGCGGCCGTATGCCACAAGCTCCTTTACGACGTCGAAGTTCATCAGCGGCTCCCCGCCGAAGAAATCCACCTCAAGATTATGCCGGCTTCCTGAATTCTGCATCAGAAAATCGAGCGCTCTCTTTCCCGTTTCGAGCGTCATCAGGCAGCGGTTGCCTTCAAACGCACCCTTGTCGCCGAAACAGTAAGCACAGTTCATGTTGCAGTCGTGCGCCACATGAAGACACATGGCTTTCACCACCGGCTTCTTCGATTCGAAAATCTGCTCCGATACGGAATCTTCGCTGAAAAGCATGTCCGCAGCGATCAGTTCCTCAATGTCTTCCTGCGCTTCGCGCAGAGCCTCCTCGCCGTACCTGACAGTCAGCGCTTTTTTCATGGACTCCCGGTCGCATTTTCTGCCGTCGTAAAAGTCCAGCACATCATAGATCACCTGGTCCACCATGTGCACCGCGCCGCTGTTGACGTCGACGACGATCGGCCTGTCCCTGAAGACATATTTATGTATCAAAATATCACTTCCTTTCCCTTCACCGCCATATTCTGAAAAAAAAGAAGCTGCCCGCAGAACGCCGAACCCGCGCTCTGTCTGCAGTTATGCCGCTGAGGCACACCTGAACCCGCGCGGGCAGCAACGCTTCGGACAGCTTCTTCAGGAAACGCTGTTATCTTCTCTTAATATTTTCGCACTTCTGATTTGCGACTGTGCAGGAAGTCTTGCAGGCAGACTGACAGGAAGTCTGACATTCTCCGCATCCCGTGCTGCATGCTGCGTCCTTCAGTGAAGGTCTGGCAATCGTCTTTACTCTCTTCATCGTAGATTTCCTCCTTATCTTTCATATGCCCGCCATCCGGCGGCATGTATTTCGTATACCTGATTAACATTTTCATTTTACATAGGAGAATAAATCTTGTCAAGGGAAGCGGTGATTCCTTTTTTAAATAATAGAAGCGGAACGCAGGGCCGGAAATTCATTCTCTCCCGCCTTCCTTCGCAAAAACAGCGGAAATCCCGCCGAAGGAGGCTGCTGATACCGGAAAAAGCAGAGGAAGAAGATTAAGAGAGCCGTCCACCAGAGGACTGAAAAACAGAAGATACGCCGCGAGCATCGAAAGAGACAGAATCAGGCCCGCCGTCAGTCCCACAGGCAGTCCTCTCCTTCCGACAGCCGCGGAGGATGCTCTGCCGAACAGAAATCCCCCCGCCGAAGCCGAGGCCACGATGATCCACGAACCCGTTCTGACACTCACGGGCGTGAGCATCATGGCGGCGCCCGACACGATCATTCCCAGCGCCGTCAGAACCCAGGCCGCAAGAAAGCCCTTCAGGATTTTTTTTGCTCTGTTCCACCATATCTTTTTATCCATATTTTCACTCCATCAGTACAGCGGACCGCACGTCTTTTCCGAATGAGACGAAAAAGACGGGATTCCCGAAAAATAACGACAGATTCTATATCCATATATATGATGAAAGCACTCCGTTTATTTTTCCGTTTTTTTAATTTTCATGTTTTCCTGCATATCAGTTTCTCTCCGGTCGGCGCCGGGCGGAAAAGACAAAATCCCTCCGAAGCAGCCTGCGCCGGCTTCGGAGGGATATCTTTTCCGTACTTTTTTGTCTGTTTTCTTTTCTGTCAGGATTCTCTGCGGATATTACGCGTTTTCCGAATCCTCCGCATCCGTCTTTTTGACGAGCTTGCGGATCTTTTTCTTCTGAGAAGTCTCTTCCGTCTCCGCGTTCTCCTGCTTTTCCGGCTCTTTTCCTTCTCTGACCGGCTTCTCGCTTCTCTTCGTCACTTCGGAGATCGCCCACTTCTTAAACTCCATCTTCGTCTTGTCTGAACCGCAGTAGATGACAATCGCATCGTCCTTGACAGACAGAACCTTACCGACTACACCGCCGATCGTCACGATCTCATCTCCCGGCTGTACACTGTTTCTCATTTCCTGAGTCTTCTGATCTCTCTTCTTCTGAGGACGGATGAGAAAGAACCAGAACGCCACAAAGATCAGAATCAGCGGCAGAAAGGTGATGAGATAACTGCTTACAGTACTGTTTTCCATTTATTTTCCTCCTGGTGAATGGATGCATGTCATGAACTGGTGCCGGCGATCGGGGTCGAACCGATACGGTGTTATCACCACGGGATTTTGAGTCCCGCACGTCTGCCAATTCCATCACGCCGGCAAATACGAAAGTGATTATAACATATTTTCGGTTCGGTGACAATCTTTATTTTTATCAGATGACGCCGAATTCCCGCCATATCCGGCCGGAAAAACGCTCCGGTTTCACGGTTTCCGCAGGCGCTGCCGCCGAAACGGCATACCTGCAGAAAAAGAGTCTCAGCGAAGCCGCTGATACTCTCCCTTTCTGACGATATATTTTCTCACCGTCAGCTTCAGGAAAAACATATCATCTGTCGCAGAGACTCTTTTCCTATCGCTTCTTCTTATCATGTTCTGCCGTGGAAATGCTTTCACTGCGGTCCAGGTAGATTTCGATGATCTTGCGCGTATGCTCCTTGGACCAGCGGTAAGCACTCTCCGGATCCCGGGCTTCCACCGCCGCGAGAATTTTCGGATGATAAAACTCGAAATTTTCAAGAACACTTTCAAAATCAAGACTCGTCCAGACATTGTACCACTCTGCACAGATCGAGATAAACATCGGTACAGAGCCGGAAATAATCTGATTCTGACAGCCTTCCAGCACAGCTTTGTGAAAAGCGACATCCAGCTTTCGGAACTCCTTGCTCGGAATATATTCTCCGCTGCGGTACCGGGCCAGACAGTCTTCCATCTGACCGTGCAGCTCGCGCATGCGGGCGATATTTTCGTCGGAAGCCTTTCTCGCCGCAAGCCCTACCAGTTCCGGCTCCAGAAGCTCTGAAATTTCAAAGATGTCCGTCTTCAGCTGATCCTCATCCATATATTTTGAACCGAAGGGATCCGACGGTAAGCCCGGGTTCTCACATACAAAAGTCCCGTAGCCTCTGCGGATCTCAAGGATATTTCCGGAGCAGAGAATCTTGACGGCTTCGCGGATCGTCGTCCTGCTCACGCCCAGAAACTCTGCCAGTTCCATTTCCGAAGGAATCCTGTCCCCGGGCTTATACTGACGATCGATCAGTTGTCTGATCTTTTCTGCGGTCTGTTCTGATAAAACTACTCGTGCCATCGCAAAACCTCCCGCTCCATCATATCTTATCGGTCTTTATTTTTCAAGCCGCATATTCTCCTTCAGCTTTTCCGGATAAGGGAACTCCTCCGGCGTCTCCCAGTTCTTGACTTCATGCATCCACTCCGCTCTCTCTACAAATTCGTCGTGCGCCAGCGGAAGAGGAGGATGGCAGATCCACTGCGGGTCAAATACCTCCTTCAGTCCTAAAATCCACTCATGATAACCTGGTCCGTAGGCGGGACCCGTCAGATACAGCGGCTGATGCGCTCCCAGAAGAGCCGGATAACAGCCGTTTTCGATATTCATCTTCGCGCTTTCCACATAGAACTGATCCATTCCGTTTGTATCCTCGCGCTGATCCCAGTAGATCAGATACTCATAGTATCCCAGATGTCCCATCTCGCAGCTCTGGAACCATCCCAGATCCTTGCAGTCCGGCATCAGAGGAGGCGTATACTTCGCCTTGAGATCTCTGTAATTCGGTCCCTGTTTAAATGCCTGCGTAAAGGTATCCATGACATAGTCGACAGATACATAAGAGCCTGTCATCAGCCACATGCCGGCCGAATCGGCATTCTTGAACCAGGATTCGTCGGACGGCTTTGTCCGGCGCTCTTTTCCGCCCAGTTCTTCGATGATATCGCAGAGAACGTGATAATCGTAATCCATCTGTTCTTCTGAAGTATAGCCGATGAGGAGCACACGTACGAGGAAGAAATTAGATACGGACTCCTCCGTCTCTTTCAGCCACAGATCCCAGAAATCCTCTTTACACTCCGCTTTTGCGATCGCACGCCAGAAGACCGGAACCTTCGTCACCGCGCCTCCGATCTCCGCATTTCCGATCATGATATGAGCCTGCTCGATGGATTCCAGACTCGGCATCGTGAAATTAATCCATCTGACTCTCTTCGGGTCGAGCTGCAGAGCCGTCTCCGGTGAAATTCCGGAAGGCTTCGGAATTTCCGGCTGGAACGGCAGCGTTTTGATCGCCATGCGCGTGCAGATTCCCAGACATCCCAGAAGGCCGGTATATCCTCTCATGATACCGCGCAGATCCGGTCCGATTCCCTCTCCCCAGAACGGGTCGTCGCCGTCGGCGAGGGAACCCATCTTTACGATTTCTCCGTCCGGCATGACGACTTCCATTCCCAGAATTCTCCTCTGAGGAAGGCCGACACGGAAGCTCAGCGGCGACCAGCCGTCATTCAGAAGATTTGCTACCGCAGAGGTCTGCGCACCGCCGCCGCCGATGACGACATAAGCGCCTTTCTCAAAGCATTCCTGCTGGATCTGAGAATAGATGACGCCCGGCTGTACGGTAATAAAGAAATGTTTTTCATCGATTTCAAAATCACGCATCCTTTTCATATCGATGATCAGTTCATGCTCCATATGAGGATGGGAACGCGGTCCGTAAAATCCGGTGGAATACGGAACAAACGGCACGCCGAACCGCCCGCATATTTTTACGATTTTCTGCACGTCCTCCGTGGTGCGCGGCATGACGACAGCTCCGGCGATCTTTGTCATCACTCTCTCATAGCCTGTTCCGCTCTCATAGCCTCCGGGGCCGGAACGATAACCTTCACAGTCGGCGGGATCATCGGTGATATAGTTTCTGCCCACCACGGCTTCTATCGCCTGATATGCATGTTTATTGATACTCATGACCATCCTCCTTTATTTCTCTCCGGTTTCCGCCGCCATCGCCAGGAGTTCGGCAATATCGAGAACACCTGTCTTTTCCCCGTCTTTTTCCGCTGTCTCGCTGAAATTGCTCCTGCACCACGGACAGGCGGAAACGACTGTCTCGGCGCCCACATATCTCGCCTCTTCCAGTCTGTCACGGGCCGCAAATTCAGCCAGCTCCGGGAATGCCTGCTTTGTTCCTCTGCCGCCTGCACAGCACAGAGAGTTTTCTTTCATACGCGGCATTTCCGCCAGATCGATGCCCGGAATCGCACGAAGCAGCGTTCGTGCCTGTTCGTACAGTCCGTGTCTTCCTCTGCGGCGCGCCAGACGCGGCTCTACCGTACCCATCCAGCCGCGTTCTCCTTCATACGGTTCCCACGGATCGCAGTTTCTGCTCACATTGCATGCATCGTGATAGGTGATTCTCTGATTGACCGGATTGACGAGCTTCAGCTTTCCTTCCGTCAGAGCTTCCTCCGCCACCTCGATGAAATGCTTTACTTCAAATCCCAGATCTTCGGTGCGGATATTCAGCAGCTTCGGATAGTCCACTTTCCACATGCGGTAGCATTCCGCACAGCCGGTCATCAGCACTTTCGCCCCGGATTTTCTGACTTTTTCCACGTTTTTCTCCGCGATCTTCCTCGCTTCGTCCACCAGACCGACGGAGAAAATGATATTGCCGCAGCATGTCTCGTCTTCCATGAGCATATAAGGAATGCCCGCGCTCTGCATGACTTTCGTCACGGCGGAAGCGATACCGGTATTTTCGTAAGAGGAGGAACAGCCGACAAAGTACATGATATCCGCCTTTTCCGCCGGCTTTACCGAAGCGTCCATCCAGGCTCTTCTGTCTTTTTTCGCACCGTAGCAGTTGCCTGTCTCAAGAATATCGGACGTGATATCCTTATGTACGGGAAGCGGGCCGGCTCCGTCCTGCACGGCTTTGACGCGCAGCGCTTCCAGCGTGAGCCCTACTTCCAGATCGAGATTGCGCTTACATCCCACGTCACATGCGCCGCAGAGAGGATCGGCATAGATCAGCTCCAGAAGATGATCGGTCCATTCGATCTCATTCTTCTCCAGCTTCAGACCGATGCGCATCTTTCCGAAAGCGCCGTAAGAGTCGAACTCTTTCCAGAGATTGCTCGGACAGCGCACACTGTGCTTCATACCCGGCATATAAGTATGATCCACCCAGTAGCAGCCCTTGCATTTGATACAGTGCTGCATATCATATACAAAATTGCTGAGATTTTCTATGTCGAGTGCAAACGGCTCTTTCGGCGTATCATACCTTTCCGGATGTTTTTTATCGATAACAGACATTTTTTTCTCCTTTCCGTTCCGTCATCCGCGCTTCTCAGAAGCAGAGATTGCCGGGATTCATCACATTATTCGGGTCGAACAGCGCTTTGACCTTTTTGAGCGCCGCCGTGTAAGACGCCGCGCGGTCATACAGGCGTTCCGCCGTCTCTCCGTAAGGTCTCGTAAAATATCCGCCCGCATCATGCATCGACTCAAACGCCTTTTTCCACACCGACTTCACCGTGTCCGCAGACTCTTCGCAGTCCGGATCATAGTAGAACGTGAACTGAAGCTGACAGGCACGGTTATGTTCGATCGGCTGTTCATAGATGCCGATCTCATCGAACGGATAGGAAATTTCTCCCGCCACATGTTTCATCCGTTCGATAAATTCCGGAACGCGCTCCGGACGCGTAATGAAAAACAGATCCTGATAAGCGCCCTTCGGAACGGATTTCCAGTAAGGACGCTCCTTCGGCCATGCGGTCCGCAGAATATTCATCAGCTTCTTATCGGCTCCCGGAAATCCCGGAAGATAATCGGTGAGAACGATCTGAGGAAATTCATTCTTCATGACATCCTCGAGGAAATGTTCTTCGTATGCGATTTTTTCCTCCGGTCTGCGGATGAGGCCGCTGATCGTCAGAATCAGCGTATATTCCGGCAGGCGGCCGCGCATTTTTTCAAATTCCGCCGTATCCTCCGCCAGCAGAGCCGCCAGATCCACACGATTGAGGATCAGACATTCCTGACCGATTCTGCGCGGCAGAATCCGGTAAAGATAGGAAATGCCTTCTCCGAGGTCATCGAGAGGAGCAAATTTTATCTTATCGATCAGCGGAATGCTCTGAATTTTCAGCGACATCCAGGTTACGATTCCCATCGTGCCCTGAGCGCACTGAAGAAGACGGTAAAAGTCGAGTCCGGGTCCGGCCGGATTGGCTCCTCTGGCCGGAGAATAAGGATATTTCGGAGCGCTGGCAGAACCGGTGCGGAAGACATCGCCGTTCGGAAATACGACTTCCATGGACTGCGTCGGTTCACCGTAATCATAGACCATACTCGTGGTAACTTCGCGCTCCAGATGATCGGTGGCCACCGCTCTTTCCTCTCTCGGAGCCAGCGGCATGATGACACGCATGCCCTCCGCCTTCAGCGCTGCCGTCAGCTTTTCCCACGACACGCCGACACCGAAGCGCACCAGACGGTTCACCTTGTCTATTTCATAAATTTCATCGAATCTCTTCATATTGACGATCACGCCGCCCTGTTTCGGAACTGTCGTTCCGTAAAGATGAATCGGAGAGCTGACGGGGATCAGCGGAATATTCTTTTCGTTTGCCCATCTGACAATGCTGCTGACCTCTTCCGTCTTTCCCGGAAAAACGACTGCCTCCGGCCGGCTCCCCTCTGTGAAGCTGAGATCGGAAACATAATCCGACAGAACAGACGGATCCTGCGTAGCGAATTCCGTACCGACGATCGCCGCTAAATCCTTCAAAATGTCCATATTGACCTCCTCATTGTATGATATGAAAGCAATCGCGGGTGGAAAAAACGCGGCTGCGCGCCGGCCGTATACCGTTTTCTCACCCCTGAATCTGACTTCAATATAACACGTTAGACATCATATGTCAATCGTCATATTTGTTTTGCTTATTTTATTCATCCATACTTCTTTTGTCTTTTGCCGCTCTTTTTCGCTTATATATCCGTTTCCGGCTGTTACTTTCCTTCTGCGGCCGTCTCATCTGCCGTTTTTCACCTCCGGTATCATTCATGCCTCCTGAAAACAAAAAAAGAAAAAAGATACGGCATTCGGCTGCACTATATTGCAGTTCATCCGTATCTTTTTCATATTTTACTGTATTTTTTATCTGTGTTCCGCCCTTTTTTCCGCGGCTTTTCGGAGCGGAGCGAAAAATGAAAGGGCGATCAGATCCGGGGCGCCGCATCGCACCGGCCGTCATGATGTCGTCAGCGCCGCGAAATCCGCTCCTGTCGTCTCCGCCAGATCACGAGGCCTGATCTTCAGCTGAAGACCGATTCTTCCGCCGCTGACATAGATATCATCGAAGAGAACAGCCGTCTCATCGATCGCTGTAGGAAACGTTTTTTTCATCCCGAGAGGAGAACAGCCTCCGTGAACGTATCCCGTCAGCGGCAGCAGCTTTTTCAGCGGCAGCATTTCGATCTTTTTCACGCCGAAATGGCGGGCCGCCTTTTTCAGATCCAGCTCGCTGTCTACCGGAATGACACATACGAAGTGTTCTTTTTTATCCGATTCCGTAACGAGTGTCTTAAATACTGCATCGGGATCGAGTCCCAGCATTCTGGCGATATCGGATCCCGTCGTAAATCCGTCCTGCAGCCCGTATTCTCTGCTCTCGTAGGGAATTCCCTTCGCATCCAGCATTCGCAGCGCATTTGTCTTTTTTTTCTGAGACATCCGTCTGTCACTCTCCGTCTATCCGGCGCTGCAGATCCTCTTCTATCTCGCTGCGGCTCTCCGTCATTTTCTGGATCTTATCCCGTATTTCCATCATTTTCAGATCTGTAGTCGCAATCGTCTCCGCGCACTCTCTCAGCTCGTCCTGAATCTCCTCGATCAGAGGAAGTTCCTTTTTATATCTCAGATCATGTTCCAGACTGGCCCAGAAGTCCATGGCGATCGTCCGTATCTGAACCTCCACACTCAGAAGCTCCTTGCGGTCTGAAAAGAAAACCGGTATCTGGCAGATCATATGAAGACTCCGGTAACCGTTCGGCTTCGGATTTTTTATGTAATCTTTTACCTCGAGCACCCTGATATCATCCTGCTTTGTGATCATACCGGCGATATCATAGATGTCATCCACAAAAGAACATATAATGCGTACACCGGCGACATCAAAAAGCTTTTCTCTGACCGAATCCAGCGAGACTTCAAATCCCTTCCGCTTCAGCTTGTGAAAAATACTGTACGGCGTCTTGACTCTCGTCTTGATAAATTCGATCGGATTTCTCTGATTGCGGATCGAAAGCTCATCATTCAGAACTTCGATCTTCGTCTTGAATTCTCTGATGGCACAGCTGTACATCATCAGTGTCGTCTGAAGCTGTTCCGCGGCCCCCAGAAGTTCTTCAGGATCTTCCGGAATCGTCGGAGTCGAGATAATCTCTTTTTTTATTCCATCCATCTCAAATGCACCTCTCTGTCTGTTTTTTCACAGGAACGGGAAGCGCGGCTTCCGCAGCTTCTCTTCTTAGAGTTCCGTCACATAATCGGAGAGTTCTTTTCTTACAGGATGCATCGGTCCCGGCTGAACATCGTCTGCCGGATATCCGATCGGCAGGAGTACTCTCGGCTGAAGGCCGTCCGGAATTTCAAAAGCTTCTTTTACTTTTGCCGTGTCAAACCAGCACACCCACGTGGTTCCCAGGCCCATTTCCTGCGCCTGAAGCATCATATGGGACGTCATGATAGCCAGATCCATCGAAGAGGAGTTGAAACCGTCGAACGGATTGACCCATGCCTTGTCCGCCTCCTCGCACAGAAGCATGACGACAGGCGCCTGGAATGTCGCCGGTGTCAGATCTCTGATCTTCTTCAGAGCCTCTTCGCTCTTCAGGACATATACATGGAAAGGCTGAAAATTTTTCGCAGTCGGCGCCACACGGCCCGCTTCGAGCATCTTGTCCACCTTTTCTTTTTCCACAGGCTGATCCTTAAATTTACGAACGGAAAAACGTTCTTCGACGAGAGTATAAAAATCCATATCTATTCCTCCTGTTCTTTTTTCCATCGCGCGCCGCCGGGAACCGGCGGCACACGGATTTACAGACGTGACGAATTTTTCCGCTGCCGCAGAGGCAGCTTCACTTTTACAGCAGAAGAAATCCCTTTCCGGAATATCTCCTATTTTCCTATAATCCTTTCGAGATCGAGATCGCGTTTTCCTACCAGCGTGCCCGAATAGGAGCCGATGTCGGTGATGAGAGCCGCTACTCTGCGGATATCATCCTGATCTACCGCATCGACCGCTCTGATCACTTCCTCCGGAGTCCTCACACTGTTGCGGTTCAGTGCATATTTTCCGTTCGATACCATTCTGCTTCCCGTATTTTCGAGGCTGAAGATATAACTTCCCTTGGTCTGCTCTTTTGAAATCCTCAGCTCTTCTTCCGTGACACCGCCGGCCGCCAGTTTTTCCAGCTCCTCGCAGATCGCATGAACCGTCGCCTCCACTTTATCGTGAGCCACTCCCGCGCTGATGGCATACAGCCCGCTGCGATCGTAAGCTGACGTATAGGAATAAACCGTATAGGCCATACCCTTTTCTTCCCGGATATGCTGGAACAGTCTGGAACTCATGCTGCCGCCCATGATGTTGTTCAGAATCGTCAGCGCATAGACATCTTCATGTCCGAAAGGCAGCGCTCTGGTTCCGAGACAGATATGGGACTGCTCGATGTCTTTTACTTTCGTCTTAAAGGACGGAACGTAGACAGCAGAAGGCGCCTTCTTTTCCGCCTTTTCCGCCGTCATGCAGGAAAGACTGTTCTCAAACTGGCTGCAGATCGCATCCGCATCGAAATTGCCCGCTACAGATACGACGATATGATCCAGCGTATATTCCCGGGCGATATAATTTTTAATATCGTCATGTGTGATCCTGTCGAGACTCTCCGGTGTTCCCAGAATCGAAGAGGAAAGAGGCTCGCCCCGGAAGAGAACCTCGTACAGCATGTCCTGCACGTCGTCCTCCGGCGTATCCTCGACCATTTTAATCTCTTCTTTTACCACCTGCTTTTCCTTCGCCATCTCCTCCGGAGCAAACAGCGAATCCGTCATCATGTCGATGAGAATCTCGCAGGCTTTGTCCACATTCGACGTCAGAGATTTGATATAGTAGCAGGTGCTTTCCTTCGATGTGAAGGCATTCATCTGCGCACCGAGTGCATCGGCGTCCGACGCGATCTGGCGTGCTGAGCGTTTTCCCGTTCCCTTGAACATCATGTGCTCGATAAAATGTGAGATCCCCCGGCAGCTGTCGTCCTCGTCGACGCAGCCTGCCTTGACCCAGATTCCGGTCGTCACCGACTGGACATAGGGAATCTGCTCCAGTACGACTCTGAGACCGCAGTTCAGTTTTCTTATTTCACTCATTGACCGTTTTTCCCTTTCCCTCTGAAATCCGAGGCTCAGCCTCTTTCTTTCATTTCTGACATTACCGGTTCCGCCTGTCTTCATCCGTCTGCGAAGCGGCTGTCACGCCGCCTCGCAGCGTTCTGTCATGCCTCCTCTTCTCCGAGGAGCTGGGACAGCTTCACCGGTTCGATCCCCCGCTGTCTGATTTCATCGATGAGGCCGGGGAGCGCTTTTGCCGTCTCTTCCTTCGGATGCATGAGAACGATAGCTCCGTCCAGTTCTTTTTCCAGAATCCTCTGCCGGATGACATCCGCCGTCGAACCGTCACGCCAGTCGATCGTATCAGCCGACCACAGGATCAGACGGTAACCGTGCTGCCTGCAGAATTCCACCGTTTTGCCGCTGAAATCACCGGAAGGCGGCGCAAAATATCCGGGAAGCACACCGATAGCGCTGCGGATCGCATTTTCCGTCTTCTCGATCTCAGACTTCAGTTCATCCTGAGAAATCTGCGAGCTCATCTTGTGTCCGTACCCGTGGCTTCCGATCTCATGTCCCGCGAGGTACATGCGGCGAAGCAGCTCCGTATTTTTCGAAGCCCAGCTTCCCGTCACGAAAAAGGTGATTCTGACATTCTTCTCCCTGAAAATTTCCAGCAGATCCGGAATCACTTCCTCACCCCAGTCCACATTACAGGTAAATGTCATCTTCCCGCTTCCCCGCTCTCCGGAACGTACCACAGTCCCGTCGTCCTCATAATCCTCCGTGACATACGATATGGCCGGAGATTCTTTTCCGCATTCCGTGACAAAGGAAAGCTTCCGGTCCTCGCCGTCGGCGGCACGCTGGCACAGGATATCCACAGTGGCGGACAGCAGCATGACGCCGAAAAAAATAATCAGGCAGGAAAGTACGATAATTCTTTTCTGTTCGTTTCTCTTCATAACGGTCTCCTCATACACAGTGCATGACAAACCGTACACAGTCCCCGCCGGACTGTCCGGTTTCTCCTTACTTAATGTATGCGGTTTCTTTTCCGTTATGAAGCTCTGTTACATTTTTGCTCTCTTCAGGTTGATTCTTCCCTGATTGTCGATCTCATATACGACGACATCCACATGGTCTCCGATGTTCATCACATCTTCCACCTTTTCCACGCGGTGCTTCGCCATCTTTGAGATGTGCAGCAGTCCCTCTTTGCCCGGAAGTACCTCGATAAACGCACCGAAATTCATGATGCGCTTTACTTCGCCCCGGTACGTCTTGCCTACCTCCACCTCGGCGGTGAGCAGTTCGATCTCTTCCTGCGCCGCTCTCGCAGATGCCATATCAGGCGATGCGATAAAGACATGACCGTCATCGTCGATATCGATCTTTACGCCTGTTTCATCGATGATCCTGTTGATCGTCTTTCCTCCCGGCCCGATGACCGTTCTGATCTTATCCGTATCGATCTGCATCGTTATGATACGCGGAGCATACGGAGAGAGCTCCTCTCTCGGTGCAGAGATTTCCTCCATCATCTTTTCTCTGATAAAAGCTCTTCCCTCACGCGCCTGTTCGAGCGCTCTCTGCAGAATTTCCTTGGAAAGACCGTGGATCTTGATGTCCATCTGAATAGCCGTCACGCCTTTTTCCGTACCGGCCACTTTGAAGTCCATATCGCCGAGGAAATCTTCCATGCCCTGAATATCGCTGAGAATGGCGATCTGATCTCCTTCTTTGATCAGACCCATGGCGATTCCGGAAACAGGAGCTTTGATCGGAACGCCGGCATCCATCAGAGACAGCGTGCTTCCGCAGACCGAAGCCTGAGAAGTACTGCCGTTTGAGGAAAGAACTTCCGAAACGAGACGGATGGCATAAGGAAATTCCTCTACAGGAGGAATGACCGGCAGCAGCGCTCTTTCCGCCAGTGCTCCGTGACCGATCTCCCTTCTTCCGGGACTTCTGGATGTTCTCGCTTCACCGACGCTGTACGGCGGGAAATTATAGTGATGAATATATCTCTTTTCCGTCTCCTCCGAGATACCGTCCAGTGTCTGACAGTCGCTTACCGTTCCCAGTGTGGTGACCGTAAGCACCTGGGTCTGACCTCTCGTAAACAGACCGGAACCGTGTGTTCTCGGCAAAAATCCTGTCTCACACCAGATCGGACGGATTTCGGTCGTCGTTCTGCCGTCCGGACGGATTCCCTCATTTAAGATCAGGTCTCTCATCTGTTCTTTTCTTATCTTGTACAGCACGTCGTCAATATCTCTGCCGGATTCCGGATACTCCTCCAGAAACTTTTCCTTCGTCTCCGCCTCGAGCGCGTCCATCTTTTCCTGACGCTCCGTCTTATCGTGAATCTGAATCGCTTCTCTCATGGCAGCCGTCTCATATTCCCGTACAGCGTCCTCGAGTTCCTGCGGAATTTCATGAACCGGAAGCTCTCTCTTCGGCTTTCCCACTTCCGCTGTAATCTGCTCGATGAAGGCTACGATTTTCTTTATTTCCTCATGAGCAAACATGATCCCGTCGAGGATCACCTCCTCCGGCACTTCATCCGCTCCTGCTTCTACCATCATAATAGCATCCTTCGTACCGGAGACCTTCAGATCGATATCGCTGACAGCTCTCTGCGCCTGCGTCGGATTGATGACGAACTCTCCGTTGACACGTCCCACAGAGACCGAACCGGTAGGACCGTCCCACGGAATGTCGGAGATGGAGAGCGCCACAGAGGAACCCACCATGGCCGTGATATCGGAAGGACAGTCGTGATCTACGCACATGACGGTGGCTACCACCACGACGTCATTGTAAAAGCCCTTCGGAAACAGCGGACGGATCGGACGGTCTATCAGCCTGGAAGAGAGAATCGCTTTTTCGGTAGGACGGCCTTCTCTTTTGATAAAGCCCCCCGGAATTTTTCCCGCCGCATACATTCTTTCCTCATAGTCACAGCTGAGAGGAAAGAAATCGATATCCTCTCTCGGTTCCGCCGAGCAGGTGGCGGTAACGTTTACCACTGTGTCGCCGTAACGGACAGTAGCCGCGCCGTTTGCCATGCCGGCTACCTTTCCGACTTCGACCTGCAGAAGTCTGCCGCCGATGGCCGTTCTGAATGTTTTATAATCTTCAAATCTCATACCTTGTCCTCCATTGATTTTCCGCCATCCCGACCAGACTTGACAATTCGGTCCGCCGGCCCGGATGATATTCCGGTACGGTGAAACAAATTCTCAAGTCTCATGTCCGAATGGCTCCCGATGAGATAATATCAGTAATGTTTTCCTTCCCGAACGAAGCGAAGAAAATAAATACGGAAAGCGGGGTGCACTGAATACAACCCCGCTTTCTTTTCAGAATTTATTTTCTCAGTCCGAGACGAGCGATCAGAGTTCTGTATCTTTCCAGATCCTTCTCTCTGAGATAGTTGAGAAGATTTCTTCTCTGACCTACCATCTTCAGCAGGCCTCTTCTCGAATGATGGTCTTTCTTGTGAACCTTCAGGTGCTCATTCAGATCGTTGATACGATAAGTGAGAATCGCTACCTGTACTTCCGGAGAACCGGTATCGCCCTCATGAGTCGCATATTCCGCAATAATCTCTGATTTCTTTGCCTGAGTAATCATTATTTCTGTCTCCTTTTCTCTTTTCCCCCAAAGCCGGGTATAACGCCGGAGCAGCGATAAACGCAGCCCTGGGTCCGAATTACATAACTACCAAGTCAGTATATCTTTTTTTTCTTCTTATGTCAACCATTTCCTCCGCCCAGAATCACATTGTTCTTCTGACGGACCGCATGTCTCGCACGGGCGAAGTCACAGTCCTTTCCGAGCTGCACTTTCAGAGCGTCGAGCCCGGAGAATTTTTCCTCCGGCCGGATCATGCTCAGAAAAAAGACCTCGATCAGCTCACCGTAGACGTCCTGATTGAAATCGAAAATGTGAGTCTCCACATTCGTCTGATAGTCCCCGATCGTCGGTTTTTTTCCTACATTTGTCATGCTCGGATACTCCGCGCCGCCGATGACAGATCTCGTCACATAAGCGCCTCTCTTCGGCTCCACCATATTCGGATCCAGCGTCACGTTGCATGTGGGAAAGCCCAGCACGGTGCTTCCGATCTGATTGCCCCGGACGACTTCTCCGCGTATCATATAAGGTCTTCCCATGAGCAGACTGACACGATCCATCTGACCCTTTCCGATCAGTTCCCGGATCAGCGTGCTGCTTACCACATCTCCGTCGACGCGCACCGGATCGATTACAGATACTTCGATGCCGTGTTCCGCCGCGTAGGCTCTGAGACTGTCCGCCGTTCCCGCAGCTTTGAATCCGTAGGTGAAATTGAATCCGCAGACGGCCGCCTTCATGCGAAAATGGCGGATGAGAATCTCATCGACAAAGGCCTCCGGCGAACGATGCATGATTTCCTTATCAAAATCCAGAGAAAACATGTAATCGATACCGGCTTCCTCGAGCAGGCGTATCTTCTCCTCCGGATAGATCAGATTTTTTACCACACAGCTTCCGGCCAGCACATTTTTCGGATGATTGGAAAAAGTGAATACCGCACTTTTCAATCCGTTTTTTTCCGCCAGACGCACGGCTTCCCCGATCAGAACCTGATGTCCTCTGTGAACTCCGTCGAAATTGCCGAGCGCTACCGCGGTAGGTTCAATTTCCCCGATTTCGTCCAAACTGTAAAATATTTTCATCTGAAACAAACACCTTCAGTCACATAAATTTTCATTCTGCGGCAGGACGATCCTGCGGATATCCTTTCCCCAGCATGTCTCTCCCGTTCCGGCATATCACCGGTAAAATACTTTTTCCGGGGCAAAGATCCTTTTTTTCATGTCTCTTCGCGCCGTTCCCGCAAAGTTTCCGTTTTCTTCAAATACGAGATACAGATCCTTCCATCTGTCCTCCGTACCGCGTCTGTTTTCTCTCCGGATATTTACGCCGGATTCCGGCAGCTTTCCGCCGTTTGCATATTTTTCCCGTGCCTGCGGAGAGAGAACGATCTCGCCGAATCCGGAAATTCCTTTTTCGACGGGCATAAGAATCTCCCGCATATCGGTCTTCAGCGGCAGAGGCTTTCTTCCCGGATGAATCACTTCCTCTGCCGTGATCTTTTCTCCGGCGGAAACATGCGACACGATCTCCTCCAGCGTCACTGAATCCGCAATGGAAAAGGATCCGCTCCGCGTTCTCACCAGGAAGGTCATAACGGCGCCGCATCCGAGTTTTCTGCCGATATCCTCGCAGAGAGTTCTGATATAAGTTCCCTTTGAACAGGTGATATCAAACAGCGCCTTCGCCGGCTCATGAAAGACAGCGACAGGCTCTGCTTCAAAGACAGTGATCTCCCGGGCCGGTACGTCCACCTCTATGCCTTCTCTCGCATACTCGTAGAGTCTCTTCCCGTCTCTGCGGACGGCGGAATACATCGGCGGACGCTGCAGCTGTCTGCCCTTCAGAGAAAGAATCGCCTCACGCACCTTCTCTTCATCCGTGCAGATACTTTTTTTATCCGTATATGTAACCGTTCCCCAGATATCGCCGGTATCCGACACCGCTCCCAGAAGCAGCTCACAGCGGTACTTTTTTGTATCCGACTCCAGATATTCCGCCGCTCTCGTCGCTTTTCCCACACAGACCGGAAGAACGCCGGCCGCCATGGGATCCAGAGTCCCCGTATGTCCGATCTTTTTCGTCCGCAGAATCCGTCTCAGTACGGCCACCGCATCGTGAGACGTCATCTTTGCGGGTTTCAGAAGATTGATGATTCCGTCCAAACTGCCTGACTTTCCTTTCTATTCCTCCGGAAGCTTCAGCAGTCCCGGATGTGTGGCACGAAAGCCGCCGATCGCGTTTTCCACCGCCTCTTTCACCTTAAGTATCGCTTCCGGCAGAGTGCTGTGCAGCGTGCAGCCGGCGGCATGCTTGTGTCCGCCTCCGCCCATTCCCGCACAGATTTCGGAAACGTCGATATATTCCTTGCTCCGCATACCTACCTTGATCTCATCCCTGTGCTTTTCCCGCAGAAAGACGCCGATCTCCACGCCGCGGATATCGCGGAGGACGGAATTGATTCCGTCGCTTTCATCCACCTTTGCATCCGCTTCCCGGTACATATCCAGCGTCACCCAGGCGATGGAGGCAAGGCCGCCGCAGAACATATCCATCTCGTCCAGAATCAGATTTCTGAGACGCAGCTTCTGAGGACGGACACTCTGGTACAGTATCACATTGATTTTCTTCGTATCGATTCCAAGATCGTACAGCTCAGCTGTGATCAGGTGCGTCTTTTTCGTCGTATTGGTATACTGGAAATTTCCGGTGTCGGTAGCGATTCCGGTGTAGACAGCCTCACCGATCTCTTTATCGAGCTCCGCTCCCATCACTACGAGCAGCTCATAGAGAATCTCAGCCGTTGCGCTCGCCGAAGAATCTACATAATTCAGATCAGCCATCGCCTGTCTCGAAATATGATGATCGATACAGAGCGTTTTTTCACCGGCATTCCGGAACAGATGCTCTCTCTTCGGAAATCTCGAGGTGCTGCTGCAGTCTAATGCGACACACAGATCCCGTTTTTCAAGCTGCGTATTCTCATCCACAAACGTGACATACCCTTTGTCGAGAAATTTCAGATTATCCGGAATTTCATCCTCGAACAGGATATCGGCTTTCTTTCCCGCCTTTCGCATGGCGCAGCACAGCGCGGCACAGGATCCGAGCGCATCTCCGTCAGCGACGATATGGGAAAAGATATATACGGATTCCGCTGATTTCAGCGCATCGGCTGCCGCCTGCATTCTGTTTCGGGTTTCTTCGCTGACTTTCCACATATAAATCCCGCCTTTCCCGCCGTTTTTTCCGGCGCAGGTGTGTCCGGAGGAGAAATCCTATGATTCCTCCTCCGTTTTTTCTTCTGAATCTTCTTCTGCTTCTCTGTCTGAAATATGGAGACTGTCGATTACCGCAGACATATGGCGTCCGTATTCCAGTGAACTGTCTATTCTGAAAGTCAGTTCGGGAATGTGTCTCACCTTGACATTGCGTCCGATCTCACGGCGCAGCATCCCGGAAGCGCTTTTCATCGCCGCCAGGATCTCTTTCTTCTCCTCTTCCGCGGCGTCCTCAAGGAAATTCTTTCCCAGTACGCTCAGATAGACTGTCGCATAGCTGCCGTCAGAACTCACTTCCACATCGGACACGCTGATCATTTTTCCCTGCAGGCGGTAATCCTTCAGTCCTGTGAGGAGCATATTCCCCACTGTCTTTTTGATCTCTTCGCCCAGTCTTGCCGGGCGGTAATTTCTCGCCATACTGTTTTTCTTTTTCTCCTGTCTCAGTCCTTATTTCCGCGGCTGTCTGTCTATTTTCTCTCCACTTCCACCATTTTATAAGCTTCGATGATATCGCCGCTGCGGATATCGTTGTAATTTTCGATACCGATACCGCATTCATATCCCTTTCCGACTTCTCTGACATCGTCCTTGAAACGTTTCAGAGAGGAAATTTTTCCTTCATGAATCACGATGCCGTCGCGGACCAGGCGAACGCCTGCATTCCGTTCCACTTTGCCGTCCAGGACATAAGCGCCGGCTACCGTGCCGACATTCGGCACTTTAAAGGTATCTCTGACTTCGACGGTACCCAGAACCTCTTCGCGGAATTCCGGATCGAGCATGCCCTGAAGAGCGGCCTCCACCTCTTCGATCGCTTCGTAGATTACGCTGTACGTTCTGATTTCAACGCCGTCGCGCTGAGCCATACCGGCAACCGCGATGCTCGGTCTGACATTGAAGCCGATGATGATCGCATTTGTCGTGCTCGCCAGCATGACATCGGATTCATTGATCGTGCCCACACCGGTGTGAATGATCTTCACGCCGGCATTTTCCTTTTTCAGCTTTTCAAGAGATGTAACGAGAGCTCCGACCGAACCCTGAACATCCGCCTTGATGATCAGATTGAGCTCTTTCAGCTCGCCCTGTTCGATCTGACTGAACAGCTGTTCCAGCGTAACGCCCGCATTTTTCTGCATGATCTGCTCTCTTTGCTTCTGCTTTCTGCGTTCCGCAATCTCACGCGCCACCTTATCCGAACTTACGGCGTTGAACTCGTCGCCCGCTTCCGGCACATCGGTCAGGCCGAGAATCTCCACGGCCGTGGCAGGGCCTGCCTTCTTGAGCCTTTCGCCTCTGAAATTCGTCATCGCCTTGATTCTGCCGCTGCAGTTTCCGGCCACGACGGACATTCCGGCATGAAGTGTTCCGTTCAGAACCAGCAGCGTAGCCACCGCGCCTTTCTGCTTGTCGAGTCTCGCTTCGATGACTGTTCCCAGTGCCAGTCTGGAAGGATTTGCTCTGAGCTCCAGCATTTCAGCCTGAAGGAGAATCATTTCCAGCAGAGATTCGATTCCGTCTCCGGTCTTCGCCGACACCGGAACACAGATGACATCTCCGCCCCATTCCTCGACGAGAATACCGTTTTCCGCCAGATCCTGTTTTACCTTCTCCGGATTTGCACCCGGCTTGTCGATCTTATTGATCGCAACGATGATCGGCACATTTGCAGCCTTTGCGTGGCTGATAGCTTCTACAGTCTGCGGCTTGACGCTGTCATCCGCCGCTACGACGAGAACGGCGATATCCGTGACATAGGCGCCTCTTGCACGCATGGCGGTAAAGGCTTCATGACCCGGTGTGTCGAGAAAGACGATGCGCTGGCCGTTATGAGTTATTTCCGACGCGCCGATATGCTGTGTGATGCCGCCCGATTCGCTGGCGGTGACGCTGGAATGTCTGATCCGGTCGAGAAGAGAGGTCTTTCCGTGGTCGACGTGTCCCATGACAGTGATGATCGGCGGTCTCGGTCTGAGATCCTCCTCTCTGTCTGTGAAGTGTTCGATTCCCTCTTCGACTTCCTCCTCTTCCACTTTGCCGATGATAATCTGTTTGTGCAGCTCATCGCCGAGAATCTGGACCGTATCCTCGTCGAGATTCTGATTGATATTGGCCATGATTCCCATCCGCATCAGCGTCATGATAATCTTCGATGTGGAGACATCGATCTGTTCGGAAAGGCCTTTGACCGTAATAGGGACCGTAACGACAACAGCTCCTGCAGGAATTGCCGCTGCAGCTTCCTCCGCTCTTCTCGCATCTTCTTTGCGCTGTTCTTTTCTGTGATCCTTCTTATGCTTATGCTGAGGCTTTGCCATGCTCTGATTTCTGCGGCCGTTTTCTCTGCCGTTTTCTCTGCTGCTGTCACGGCCGTTCTTTCTGTCGGCTCCGTTTCTGCCGCGGCTGTCTTTTCCGCCTCTGTGATCGCGGCCTGCCTGCTTTGCTCCGTCGCTGCGTCCTGCAGGCGCGGCATTCTGACGGCGGCTGTCATTTTTACGTTCCTTTGAGCCCGCCGCCGGCTGACTCTGCTTTCTTGCGTCGTTCGAACGTGTTTTCGGAGACTGTGCGGCTGATTTTTCAGAGCTGTTCTTCTGATGCTGGCCGTTCCGCGCGCGGTCATCTCTCTTTTTCTGAGAGCTGCCGGCAGGATCTGCAGCCTTCTTTCTTTCACTCTGCTTTTCATCCGCTGCACGGCCGTCATGGCTCTGCTTCGGCTGCTTCTGTCTGTTCTTTCCCTGCTGTTCGTTCCGTTCCTTATTCGGAGCGGCAGTCTTCGTATTTTTTGCGTTTTCTTCTTTCACAGCGTTTTTCTGCTTCTTTTCCTCTTTATTTTTTCCGCCTTTTGCCATCGCATTTCTGACAGCGAGACAGTCTTTTTCCGAAACGACGTTCATGTGGCTGGACACTTCGATTCCCATTCCGTTCAGTTTATTGAGCATTTCTTTATTTCCGATGCCCATTTCCTTGGCTAACTCATATACCCTTGTTGCCATACGATCGACCTCCTTCATCTCACCTTAGCACTATCTGTTCATTTTCGATCTCCTTTATCATCGCTTCAGCAAAATTTCTGTCCGTAATGCCGAAAACACCCCGTTCGGGCATTCCCGACATCACTGACAGATCCTCACTCCGCCCGTAAATACGGAACGCTATCCCATACCTTTCACAAAGAGACTGGAATTTATCTTTTGTGTTCTGCGACGTATCCTCTGCGAGGATGATGAGCTTTATTTTTCCCCTGCCGATGCTGTTCATGCAGGTCCGGTAACCCGAAAGGATTTTTCCCGCCCGTCTTGCCAGACCGAAATAGCTCTCAATTTTCTTTCTTTTCATAATTTTCGAGTTCCTTAAAGATTCCGTCCAGGATCTCCTCCGGCACTCTCATGCCGAGACTTCTCGAAATGGCCTGCTTTTTCCGCGCTGTGCGAAAGCATCCGCTGTCGGGACACAGATAAACGCCGCGTCCCTGCGCTTTGCCCGTCAGATCCAGCCTCACATTCCCCTCTTTATCTCCGACGATCCGGATCAGTTCGCGTTTCGGCTTCGACTGCATGCATCCGATACATCTGCGCACAGGCACTTTTTTCTCTTTCATCACACCGCCTCCGTTTCCGGCTTAAGCCTCATCTGTAAAGACGATTCCGTCGTCTTCGTCTTCCGGCTGTTCCGCTTCCGGCCGTTTCGCCGCAGCTTCATCCGGTTCCGAAGCCGGTTCCGAAAAGTCTTCGCTCTCCTGCTGACAGACTTCTGTATCCGCTTCCGCGGCGCTCTCCGGCTCCGCCGTTCCGATCTGTACCGTTTCTTCTTCCGCCGCATCTTCCGAAGCCGTTTCCGCTACAGGCTGACTCTCCGGCATTCCGCCGCTCTCCTCAAACTGTGTATGACTCTTGATATCGATCTTCCAGCCGCAGAGCTTCGCCGCCAGACGCACGTTCTGACCTTCCTTTCCGATCGCCAGAGACAGCTGAAAATCCGGAACGACGACTGTAGCTGAATTTTCCTCTTCATTGATGAAGACCTGCTCCACTCTCGCCGGACTCAGCGCGCTGCTGACCAGCTCCGCCGGATTATCACTCCAGTTTATGATATCGATCTTCTCGCCGAACAGTTCATCCACTACCGCCTGGACACGGCTGCCGCGCGGCCCCACACAGGCGCCGACTGCGTCAATATCATGTTCCGGCGTATAGACCGCCAGCTTTGTGCGCGATCCGGCCTCTCTGGAGATACTCTTGATTTCCACGATACCTTCTCTGATCTCGGGAACCTCCAGTTCAAACAGGCGTTTGACGAGTCCCGGATGAGAACGCGAGAGATAGACCTGAGGACCTTTCGTCGTCTTCTTCACATCCATAATATAGACCTTCAGGCGGGAATTGATACTGTATTCCTCTCCCGGCACCTGTTCTGTGACGGCGAGAATACCCTCTGTTCTTCCGAGATTGATGAAAACCGTTTCATTGCTTATCCGCTGCACGATTCCGGCGATAATCTCGCCCTGTCTGCTGGAAAAATCATCATAGATGATTCCTCTCTCCGCCTCGCGGATACGCTGAACCACCACCTGCTTTGCCGTCTGCGCCGCGATCCGCCCGAAATCCTTCGGTGTGACTTTGAATTCAAGGACATCGCCGATCTTACAGTTCTGATCAAACTCTCTTGCCTCGTCCAGCGTGAGTTCCCCGTATTCGTCCATCACATCTTCGTCGGACACGACATTTTTTCTCATATATACGTCGATATCCCCGTTGATCCTGTCGATATTGACTCTCACATTCTGCGAATTGCCGTAATTTTTCTTGTACGCAGATACGAGCGCCGATTCGATGGCATCGATGAGAAGATCCTTTGAAATGTCTTTCTCCTTCTCAAGCTCTTCCACCGCGAGAATAAACTCTTTATTCATCTGACTGCTCTCCTCCTTAAATGATAACTGCCAGTTTTGTCTTTGAGATCTGCTCCATCGGCAGCGAAAGAATCTCTCCGTTTTCCTCTCTTACGGTTACGATTCCGTCCTTCAGACCGATAAGCTCTCCGGAGATCTGTTTTTTTCCGTTTACCGCCCGGTACAGGCTGACATCCACCTGGTGTCCCGCAAAGCGCACATAATCAGAATCCTTCAGAAGCGGACGGTCCAGCCCCGGGGATGATACCTCGAGAAAATAATTTTCCTCGATCAGATCCTCTTCATCAAGACGCTCGCTCAGATAGCGGCTGACAAGCTCACAGTCCTCGATAGAGACATATTCGCCGCTGTCCTCCGGCTTGTCGATATAGACTCTCAGATAACGGTCTCTGCCTTCCTTCACAAACTCTATATGAAAAAGCTCCAGCGCATGATCCTGCAGAAAATCTGTCAGAAGATCCCGCGCCGCGTCTTTTACCTTTTTTTTCGCCATTTTTCTTCAGATCACCTCTCCCGATCCTGTCGTCCGGGAAGACACTCCCGGATAAAAAGTCCCGTACAATGCACAGAGAGTGGGGATTTCCCACTCTCTGAATTAACATGCATCGTGTTGTTTACATCATTTGCTTATTATACCACAGCCGCTTTTCCTCCGCAATATCCAAACGCGAGAAAAAAGCTCCCGCATACCGGGAGTTCCGCGCCGTACAGAAAGAGTAAGAAGCATCACATGGAGAAAAAACTGAGCTGATCCGACTCCGACATGCCGTCGAGTACGCCGTATGCCCGCAGTGTCTCGATGTTGCTGGAGTTAACCGATGTCCGTCCGGAAAGATCCTCCACCGAGCTGAAAGGCTGCTTTTCATATTCCCGCTCCAGGCTGAGAGCCGCCGCTTCTCCCATTCCTTCCAGAGCCCGGAAAGGTATTCTTATTTTTCCGTCCTCCACGGTAAAGCGTGCGGCCTTCGATTTTCCGAGACGCGCCGGCAGAAAACCGATTCCTCTGGCATACATCTCATAGACTACCTCATAGACGAGATACTCGTCCTTTTCTTTATTGCTGGCTTCCGTTCCCATCTTTCTGATCTGGTCCATCCGGTCCAGGACAGCCTCCATCCCTCTCAGACAGACCTCCGCATTGAAGAAATCCACTTTGATCGTATAGTGAACCGCATAGAAGGCCTGCGGATAATACACCTTGAAATAGGCGATCCGGTAGGACATCATGACGTAGGCGACAGCATGTGCCTTCGGGAACATATACTTGATGCGCTTGCAGGATTCGATGTACCAGTCCGGAACACTGTTTTCGATCATCAGCGCCTCCTGTTCCTCCGTGATGCCCTTTCCCTTTCTGACACGCTCCATGATCGTGAAAGAATCCTGCTTCGGCACATTTTTGGAGATCAGATAGTTCATGATATCGTCTCTGGTGGCGATGGCATCATCCATCGTCGCCTGACCGCTGCGTATGAACTCCTGAGCGTTGTTCAGCCATACGTCCGTTCCGTGGGAAAATCCCGCTATACGGACGAGATCCGCAAATTTTTTCGGCTGCGTGTCGTCGAGCATCTGTCTGGTAAAGCCTGTGCCGAATTCCGGAATGCCGAAAGTGCCGTGCCGCTGTCTGTAATCGTCGATCTTAATATCCAGCGTATCGACTCCGAGAAAGATGGCGTTGACTTTTTCGTCGCGCAGCGGAATATCCTCCGGGGATACGCCCGTCATATCCTGAAGCATACGGATCATCGACGGAACATCGTGACCGAGAATATCCAGCTTGAGAAGATTCTTTTCGATCTTATGATAATCAAAATGCGTGGTCACCGTATCCTTTATCATGCCTTCGGCAGGATGCATGACGGGACAGAATTCGTAAATTTCTCTGCCCTTCGGAACGACGACCATGCCTCCCGGATGCTGCCCGGTCGTCTTTCGCACTCCCGTGCAGCCGAGAGCCAGTCTCTCCGCCTCACATCTGTTTACGACTCTGCCGCGTTCCTCAAAATAACGGTGTACATATCCCAGCGCCATCTTATCCTTGATCGTACCGATCGTACCCGCACGGTAGACGTTTTCCGCTCCGAAGATCTCTTCCACGTATTTATGTGCCACCGGCTGGTATTCTCCCGCAAAGTTGAGGTCGATATCGGGCTCCTTATCTCCCTTGAAGCCGAGAAAGACTTCAAACGGGATATTGTGACCGTCCTTGCGGTAAGGAGTGCCGCACAGCGGACAGTTCTTATCGGGAAGATCCACGCCGCAGTCCGAATCGTACTTCTCCGGAAATTCACTGTGCTTACAGTCCGGATTCGGACAGATATAATGAGGAGGAAGCGGATTGACCTCCGTAATGCCGTCCATCGTCGCAGCAAAAGAAGAGCCGACCGATCCTCTCGATCCCACCAGATAGCCGTCGGACAGTGATTTCTGCACCAGCATCTCCGCCGCCACATACATGACCGCATAACCGTTGCCGATGATGGACGTCAGCTCTCTTTCCAGACGCTGCTCTACGATTTCAGGCAGAGGGTCTCCGTAGATCTCATGAGCCTTTTCATAGCATCTTGTCCGCAGCCGCTCCTCTGATCCTTCGATCTTCGGAGGACATTTTTCATCGGAGATCGGATGGACATCGCCGATCATATCCGCGATTCTGAGAGGATTGTCGATCACGACCCGCTCCGCTTCCTCTTTACCGAGATAGGCGAATTCCTCGAGCATCTCCTCCGTCGTCTTCAGATAGAGAGTTCCTTCTTCGTCCAGTTCCCTGAAGCCGTGGCCTGCCATGATGATATTGCGGTAGATATAATCCTCCTGATTCAGATAATGCGCGTCGCAGGTAGCCACGACAGGCTTTCCCGTCTTTTTCCCGATTTCGACGACTTTGCGGTTAAAATTCAGAAGTTCCTCTTCACTCTGAACCATTCCCTTGCGCAGCATAAAGCGATTGTTTCCGCGCGGCTGAATCTCAAGATAATCGTAAAATTCCGCAATTTTCATCAGCTCCTCATCCGGTCTGCCCTCTGTGACAGCGCGGAAAAACTCTCCCGCTTCGCAGGCCGAGCCGATGATCAGTCCCTCTCTGTGGCGGATGATTTCCGAACGCGGCATGCGCGGTCTCTTGTAATGATAATCGATATAGGAATAGGATACCAGCTTATAGAGATTTTTCAGTCCCGTCTGATCTTTTGCCAGAAGAATGATATGACGCGCCGGATTTGTACGGTAATCGATTCTGCCGTCGGCAAGAGGGAGATCCTCCACCAGATACCCCTCGACCCCGTAAATGATTTTGATCCCCTCCGCTTTTGCCACGGCATCCGGAAACGCCTGGACCACACCGTGATCTGTGATGGCGACCGCCGGATGCCCCCACGCCTTTGCCGCTGAGATGAGATCCGCCACATCCATTACGCCGTCGATCTGACTCATCTTCGTGTGAGCGTGCAGTTCGACGCGTTTTCTCGGAGCGTTGTCCGTACGCACCTTTTTCTCCGCCATTTCGATACTCTGCCCCATGACGACGACCATTTTTTCAAAATTGTCGAATTCACAGTTTCCCTGAACACGGATATAACTGCCCGTCCTGATGTATTCGTCAAAATCCGCCTGTTTCTGAGGAGAGATAAACATCTTCACACAGACAGAATCCGTATTGTCTGTCATATAGATCGATGCGATACAGCGGTTATTTTTGATCGAACGGGAATCTGTGCGAAAAACACTTCCTTCGATCACAACATTTCCGCTGTCTCTTGTCAGCGTCCTGATCGCCGCCGGTTCTCCGCCGAT
>CALXIZ010000112.1 GCA_944388495.1 uncultured Clostridia bacterium
GAAAGCGGCCCTGCCGATTTACGGTGTTATTATCATTCTGCTGCTGCTGATCTTTTCCCCTCTGGGCGTTACCCTCAATAATGCGACGAGATGGCTGAATCTGGGTATTACCATCATGCCGGGGGAACTGGCAAAACCGGCATGCATTCTCTTTGTGGCTGCATGGCTGAGCCATCCGAGGCATTCCATAAGAAGTATTTTATGGGGAATTATTCCGTGTATTGCGGCGGCGGGTCTGGCGGCGGTGCTGATCGCTCTGCAGCCGAGTACGACGACAGCGATTACGGTCGTCATCATAGCGATCGGCATCATGTTTATCGCAGGACTTCAGTGGAGATATATCGGTCTGCTGCTGCTGGCTGCGGTCGCCGCCTTCGGAGGACTGATCCTGTCGGGTCACGCGTACAGACTGGAGAGAATCGTGAGCTTTCTTGATCCGTTTGCGGATCCGAGAGGAGACGGATATCAGGTGGTTCAGTCACTTCTGGCGTTAGGCTCCGGAGGCCTTACCGGCGTGGGGCTGGGAAAGAGCATGCAGAAGACACTCTATCTTCCGGAACCGCAGAACGACTTCATTCTGGCGATCATAGGGGAAGAGCTCGGATATATCGGTCTGCTGGTACTTCTGGCGGTATATCTGCTTCTGATATGGAGATGTATTCACATCGCTCTTAATGCGCCGGACCGGTTCGGGCTTCTGATGGCGTCCGGAATCACAATCATGCTCGGAGTACAGGTCATCTTTAACGTGATGATCGTAACATCGCTGCTGCCTCCGACGGGAATCTCCCTTCCTTTTGTGAGCTGGGGAGGCAATTCGCTGCTGGTATTTATGGGAAGTATGGGCGTAATGCTGAACATTTCCAGACATTCCGTCCGATAACGGAGAAATCGATATGAAAGTGATCATGACAGGCGGCGGTACGGGAGGACATATTTATCCTGCCATCGCCGTTGCAGAGGAAATAAGGAGAAGAAATCCTGAAGCGGAAATTCTGTTTGTCGGAACCGACCACGGCATGGAGAAGGATATCATTCCGAAGTACGGATACGAACTGAAATTTATTACGGTGAGCGGTCTGAACAGAAAACAGCCGTGGAAAAACATAAAAACTGTCCGCGATCTGAAAAAAGGCATGGATGAGGCGAAAGCGATCGTCAGACAATTCCGTCCGGATATCGTCATCGGAACGGGAGGTTATGTCTGCGGTCCCGTAGTGAGAGCAGCGTCGTCGCTGGGGGTCAGAACGTATATTCACGAACAGAACGCATTTCCGGGGCTGACAAATAAGCTGCTGTGCCGCAGGGTAAACCGCGTCTTTATCGCTTTTGAGGAGGCGGCCGATTATTTTCACACGAAGGAAAAACCTGTCGTCGTGGGAAATCCGGTCAGAAAATCCTTCCTCAGAGTATCGCGTGAAGCGGCGCGCAGATCTCTGGGAATCAGCGACAGTGATTTTGTGGTTCTGAGTTTCGGCGGGAGCCTCGGAGCGCGCAGGATAAATGATGAAATGAAAATCGCCGTCGAACGGCTGCGCGACAGGACAGGCCTGAAAATTTTCTTCGTCACCGGCAGACGTTATTACGATGAAATTACAGGTTCGGCAGATGAAGATAATGCCAGAGTGACTTATCTGCGCTACATCGATGATATGCCGAAATATCTCGGAGCATGCGATCTGGCTATTACCCGGTCGGGAGCGCTGACTGTTTCGGAGATCATGGCCTGCGGCCGTGCTTCCATCATGATTCCTTCTCCGTATGTGACGAATAATCATCAGTATTTCAACGCCAAAGTGGCGGCGGACCGGGCGGCATCCATTCTGATCGAGGAAAAGGATCTGAAACCGGCGACGATCGCGGAGCTGATTTCGAGACTGATGGATGACCGCGGACGCGTAAAGCGTATGGAGAAAAATGCAGCTGAAATCGGACGTACCGATGCGGCTGACGTTATGTGCGATATCATGGGAATCTGATAAAATCCGCTTTTTCCGGAACCGGAGTCCTTCTTCCTGCATATACTGAACATCAGGAGGAGGTGCTTTCTTGGATACCTATCAAATCTCGGGAGGCGGCAGAATCGACGGAACAGTCTGTGCTGCCGGAGCAAAAAACGCTCTGCTGCCGCTGCTTGCAGCGTCTGTTCTCGGAAAAGGAGAAAGCGTGCTGCATAACTGCCCTGCGCTGTCAGACGTCTATGCGATGCTGGGAATTCTTGAAGCGGCAGGATGCCGGACGGAATTTTCAGACGGAAATATCCGTATCTGTCCGGACGGGATGAAGGAGACGTTTCTCCACGGCGACCTGGTGAAACAGATGCGTTCGTCTGTCTTTCTTCTGGGGCCCGTTCTCGCATTGAAAGGATCAGTCTGCATGGGATTTCCGGGAGGGTGTGCGATCGGCAGAAGGCCGGTCGATATCCATCTGTCGGCTCTGAGAAAAATGGGAGCTGACATCGAAAAAAGAGAGGAAACGATCATCTGCCGGTGTGAAAGACTGCGCGGAGCCGTAATCCGCCTGCCGTTTCCCAGCGTAGGCGCGACGGAAAACATTATGATGGCGGCAGCTCTGGCGGACGGAATCACTGTCATCAGAAACGCGGCCAGAGAGCCGGAGATCGAAGAACTTCAGAATTTCATGAATAAAATGGGAGCGGAAATCTGCGGAGCCGGGACGTCTGTCATCATTATCGCCGGAAAAAAGCGGCTTTCCGGCGCGGAATGGAATGTGATGTCCGACCGCATCGAAGCGGGCACGCTGATCCTCGCCGCAGCCGTCACAGGCGGGCGGATTTTCGTAAAAAATGTCCGTGCGGAATATATGGAGGCTTTTCTCTCCTGTATGGAGGCGTGCGGAATGAGAATCGATGTTCGGCAGGACGGAATCGAAGCCGCGGCTCCGCACAGACTGAAGGCTGCCGGAAAGGTGCCGACAGGCCCTTATCCGGGCTTTCCGACGGATCTGCAGTCTCAGCTTCTTGCGGTCATGACGACTGCTGACGGCGTCAGCATGATAGAGGAAAATATCTTTGAAGACCGTTTTAAGGTACTGAAACCTCTGCGTCTGATGGGGGCGGATATTTCTCTGCAGGGAAGAAGCGCCTGTGTGAACGGAGTGCCGGGGCTGCACGGAGCACGTGTTTGCGCGGAGGATCTGCGGGGCGGAGCAGCTCTCGTACTTGCGGCGCTGGCTGCAGAGGGCAGAACCGTGATCGAAAATGTCACTTTGATCGACCGGGGCTATGAAAAACTGGAGAAAACGCTGAGTAAGCTGGGAGCCGAAATGATACGTATAAAAGAGGGCCGAGATGAACAAGGAAAGAGAACGCGACAGCTTCCGGACATCTACTGATATTTACGGAGGAGTGGATGCGGACTATGAGACGTATTTTCCTGCGGAAGCCGGGGAAACGCAGGAGTCCGCTTCTGCGGAGAATCCTTCGGAAGAGACGGAAGCGGAGGCGCCCGGGAAGAAGCGCCGAAAGAAAAAACGAAGAAAAAAACATTATATGCTGCGGCTGTTGCTGATTCTGATCGCGGCGGCAGCCGTCTTTCTGCTTTTGCGTTCCCCGCTGTTTGAAATTTCCTATATACAGGTGGAGGGCAACAGCCTTCTGAGTGATGAGGAAATCATAGAAATGGCCGGCGTGACGGAAGGCGATAATATGTTCTCCGTCAGCAGCCGGAAGACCGTAAAAATTCTGGAAGGAAACGCCTATGTCGATTCCGCTGACATAGACAGGCGTATTCCGGATACCTATGTCATCAATATAAAAGAGAAAAAACCGACTCTGGCCATCAAATACAGAGGCAATTATGTTATTCTGGATGAAAAAGGGACCGTAATCGATTCTGCTGAGGACTCCAGAACCGCTACGATTCTGAACGGAATCAGTATAACGGAATATGAGACAGGCAGTGTGCCGGGGCTGTCGGACGGATGTGATCTTTCCGCTCTGCTTTCCATGCTGGAAAAAGTGAACGATGCAGGATTTTATTTTAAACGTGTGGAAATGGTAACATCGACGTCTGTCAGGGCGAGCATTACGGATACTCTTCTGTGCCAGGGAGACTGCGTCGATATCGCTGAAAATGTCGAATCGATAAAGGCAGCGGTATATGATCTGGGACAGCGCGGCGTCAGCCGGGGCGTGATCTACGTCAGCGGAGACGGTTATGCAGCTTTCAATCCTGTAATCTGACACGGACAGCGTACCGTCGCCGACCGTTGTCCTGTCTGTCCTCTTCGCCTCTCCGGCGGAGAAAAGACGGTGGAAAGATAATATAAAATTGTCGGAAAACGTCGGAAACAGACGAAAATCGGGCATCCTATTTTGGTGGTAAGCTGTTGCGATAAATATAGTGTTATGATAAAATATCTGATATCTGAGTAACAGGAGGTTACTACATAATGTTGCAGTTTGAAGTGAATGTTGAAGATAATGCCCAGATCAAGGTGGTAGGTGTCGGCGGCGGCGGCGGAAATGCAGTCAACCGCATGATCGAAGCCGGACTGAAGGGAGTTTCCTATATTGTTGTAAATACGGACAAACAGGCGCTGAACAGTTCAGTCGCCGAGACGAAGGTTCAGATAGGAGAAAAACTCACCCGGGGTCTGGGAGCAGGTGGAAATCCTGAAAACGGTATGAAGGCTGCGGAAGAAAATCTCGATGAGATTACAAAGTATTTTGACGGAGTGGATATGGTCTTCATCACAGCCGGTATGGGCGGCGGCACGGGAACCGGTGCGGCTCCTGTCATCGCGAGAGCGGCGAAAGAGCAGGGCATCCTGACCGTGGGCGTTGTGACGAAGCCTTTTACATTTGAGGGCAAGCGCAGAAGAGATAATGCGGAGCTCGGCATAGAATATCTGAAAAAATATGTGGATTCGCTGGTGGTCGTTCCGAACGACAAGCTTCTTCAGATTTCGGAGAAAAATACGACGATGAAAGAAGCTTTCAGCATGGCGGATGATGTTCTGCGGCAAGGCATTCAGGGAATCACAGATCTGATCACGGAATCCGGCGTGATCAATCTTGACTTTGCGGATGTGAAGACGGTCATGAGCGACCGCGGAATCGCACACATGGGTGTCGGCGTGGGAAGCGGCGAAAACCGTGTGATCGATGCGGTAAAAGAGGCGATCGGAAGTCCTCTGCTGGAGACATCGATCGACGGAGCAAAGGCGATCCTGCTCAACATCATGGGCGGATACGATCTGGGTATGCTGGAGGCAAACGAAGCCGCAGATCTCATCGAGAAGGCTGCTGCACGGGATGCGAATATCATCTTCGGCGCCTCCATCAAGGAAGATATGGAGGACGAAATCAGAATCACAGTAATCGCTACGGGATTCGATGATGACGATGAAAAAGGAGATGATCCTGTGAGAATTGCTGCTGCAGGTACGGAAACCAGAGCAGGAGCGGCTCAGACACGTGCGGAGGAGCACAGAGAGACAGCACAGGAAACGCAGCCGCAGGAAGAGGATACTTCTTCGGATGATGATATCGAAGTGCCGGATTTCCTGCAGGGCGCTATCAAGGCGATGAACAACAGATTCTGATGCGAGACGGAAAAGCCGGTTTCAAACCGGCTTTTTGTTGATAGAGGAAAAAAGTATAACGACAGAAGAGATGCCGTGTGCAGCGGAGAAAAAATGATGTGCTGCGGAGGTTTATTCCTGAATTGCGGCAAAAGAGAAAAACCTGCGGCGGAGGAATATATGGTACGTGAAATCACGTCGGCTCAGAATGAAAAGCTGAAAGAGTTTTCAAAGCTGTACCGGCGGAAATACAGAGAGAGAACAGGTCAGTATATTATTGAAGGCATTCATCTGGTCGATGAAGCACTGAAAAACGATGCCCAGCTGATCAGCGCGTTTCTGCGCGGAGATTTCGGCAGACGGGAAGAAGAGAAGAAACTGCTGAAGCGGCTGGAAAACGGAGGGACAGACCTTTTCGTACTTCCCGCACCTCTGTTCGACCGGATCGTAACGACCGAAACACCTCAGGGAATTGCGGCGGTGTCGAGTCAGCCCGACTGTGAAGTCGGGCATTTCTTTGAAGGTATGTCCGACGGAAATGTCGTCGTTCTGGATCGCCTGCAGGATCCGGGGAATCTGGGAACGATTATCAGAACGGCGGATGCAGCCGGCTTCCGTCATATTCTGGTTATGAAGGGAACGGCGGACATCTTTGCTCCGAAGACCGTGCGCGCAGCGGCGGGGTCGCTGTACCGCGTGCGTTTCGCTTATGCCGACAGTCCGCAGCAGGCGCTGGAATTACTGAAGAAAAACGGAAAAAAGACGGTGTGCACTTCGCCGAAAGCGGGGACGGTCTGTTTTGATGCGGATATTGCGGCTTCCACTGCTCTGATCATCGGCAATGAGGCCAGGGGCGCGTGTGAGACATTTCTCAGGGGATCGGATCTTCTGGTATCTATCCCAATGGAGGGAACGGTGGAATCTCTGAATGCATCGGCTGCCGCTTCGATTCTGATGTATGAATCCGTGCGTCAGCGTCTGATACAGAATATTTAAAGGAACTAATGGAGGAAAATAAATGCAGAAGCAGCTTATCACAATTCTGGAGGAGACAAAAAATCAGCTCAGTGAAGCGGATTCCCCTGAAGCGGTGGAAGAGATCCGTGTCCGCGTCCTCGGGAAAAAAGGACGTCTGACGGAAATACTGCGTTCGATGGGAGGCCTTGCGGCTGAAGAGAGAAAAACGGTCGGAAAAAAGGCGAATGAAGTCCGTGCGGAAATAGAATCTCTGCTGGAGGCCAGAAGAAAAGAACTGAACCTTCTGAAAAAGCAGGCGCAGCTGGCAGCAGAAGTTATCGACGTGACAGAACCCGGCAGAGTGAGAGGGCTGGGAGTAAAGCACCCGGTTACACAGACGATCGATGAAATGTCAAAGGTCTTTATGAATATGGGCTTTGAAGTGGTGGAGGGACCGGAGGTTGAGACGGTCTTCATGAATTTCGACGCTCTCAATGCGGGACCGAATCATCCTTCCAGAGATCTGACAGACACATTCTATATTACAGATAAAACGCTGCTTCGTACGCAGACATCTCCTGTTCAGGTGAGAACGCTTCTTTCAAAGGAACCTCCGCTGAAAGTCATTTCTCCGGGGCGCGTATTCCGCTGTGACACGCCGGATGCCACACATTCTCCGGTTTTCCATCAGGTAGAGGGACTGGTAGTCGGCGAGGGAATCACGATGGCCGATCTGAAAGGAACGCTGAGTGAATTTGCCAGACAGATGTTCGGAAGCGGAACGAAGACGAAATTCCGTCCTCATCATTTCCCGTTCACCGAACCGAGCGCCGAAGTGGATGTATCCTGTTTCAAATGCGGCGGTAAGGGCTGCAAGGTCTGCAAGGGAAGCGGATGGATTGAAATTCTGGGCTGCGGCATGGTACATCCGAATGTCCTTAAAGTGGGAGGCGTCGATACGGAAAAATATACGGGATTCGCATTCGGAATCGGTGTGGAGCGTATCGCCATGCTCAAATATGAAGTGGATGATATCCGTCTGTTTTATGAAAACGACGAACGTTTTCTGAAGCAGTTCAAATAGATTTTACAATACGAGAGAGGTAGTAGCACATGTTAGTTTCCATAAATTGGCTCAGAGATTATGCAGAGATCGACGTACCGGTGGAGGAATTCTGTGACAGAATGATTCTTTCAGGTTCTAATATCGAAACGGTGGAACCGTACGGAACGAAATTTTCCGGAATTGTCGTGGGAAAAATTCTCAGGATAGAAAAACATCCTGACGCGGACAGACTGGTCGTGTGTTCCGTCGATGTCGGAGAAGAGGAACCGATACAGATTGTGACAGGAGCAAAGAATGTCTTTGAAGGAGCGACTGTTCCTGTTATCCGCAGCGGCGGACATCTTGCAGACGGCACTGTCATAAAAAAAGGAAAGCTCAGAGGCGTTCTTTCTGACGGAATGCTTTGTTCCGCGGCAGAGATGGGATATGAGGACAAAGTGATCAATGTTCTCATCCGGGACGGCATCTGGATTCTCGACGATTCTTTCGTACCGGGGACCGATATCAGTGAAGCGCTGCAGCTCAGAGATCATGTGGTGGATTTTGAAATCACACCGAACAGACCGGACTGTCTCTCCATGATAGGCATGGCAAGAGAAGCCGCCGCAGTATTCGGGAAAGAACTGCATTATCCGGATACTTCCGTAAAAGAGACACATGGCGACGTGAAGGATTATGTCGAAGTGGAAATCAGACGCCCGGATCTCTGTCCGAGATATACAGCGCATGTCATCACGGACATCAGAGTGGAACAGTCTCCGTGGTGGCTGCAGAGATGCCTCATGCATGCAGGCATGCGTCCGATCAACAACATTGTCGATATTACAAACTTTGTCATGATGGAATACGGTCAGCCGATCCATGCCTTTGATGCGACAAGTGTGTCGGGAAAGAAAATCATCGTCGATGCGGCGAAGGAAGGCGATAAATTTGTCACTCTGGACGGAACGGAACGCGTGATGCCGGAGGGCACTCTCATGATCAATGATGCGGAAAAGCAGATCGGTATTGCCGGTATCATGGGCGGGCTGAACTCTGAAATCACCGAAGATACGAAGACGGTTATCCTGGAAGTGGCAAATTTTAACGGGGATTCTATCCGCAGCTCCTCCAAGAAGCTGGGGCTGCGCACAGAAGCTTCGTCACGCTATGAGAAGGGTATCGACGCCAATCTCTGCGAAGAGGCGGCAGAACGTGTCTGCCATCTGATCGAGGCACTGGGATGCGGAAAAATCGTCGGAGGCAGGGCGGACGTTTATCCTCAGGAACAGAAGGCTGTTCCGACAAACGTCAGAGTATCCCGCGTCAATCACGTTCTCGGAACGGACATTTCCGGAGAAGAGATGGAGGAAATTTTTAAAAGCCTGGAGATGACATGCGTGACAGAGGGAGATGTGATCACCGTTACACCTCCTACCGTCAGACAGGATCTGGAGTCCGAGGTGGATTATATCGAAGAGGTTGCGCGCATGTTCGGTTACGACAGACTGCCGACTTCCATTCCGCAGGGAAGCAGTGTAGCACGTCTGACTCATCAGGAAGAAGTGCGTACCAGGACGAGAAATATCCTGACGGCACTGGGTCTGGATGAGATCCTGACATATTCCTTCGTCAATCCGAAGAGCCTGGACAAAGTGAACGTCACGCAGACAGATCTGTCCAGGAGAAATTTTGTCAGAATCATGAATCCTCTCGGTGATGACAGCAGTGTCATGAGGACGATGCTGACGCCGAATATGATGGATGTCCTGGCGAAAAATTACGCAAAGGGAAATAAGCAGGCGGAACTGTTTGAGATAGGCCGTATCTTCAATAATGTTCCGATTAACTGCGACGGACAGCCGGCTGAAGCGGAGGATCTCTGCATAGGCATGTACGGAGAAGAGGCGGATTTCTTCGCACTGAAGGGGGTCATCGACGAGATGCTCTCGCGGATGGGGATGGAAGGCTCCGTCTATGAGGCGGAGCGGAATCTTCCGATGTATCATCCGGGACGCTGTGCCAATATCATCTATAACGGAGAGCTTCTGGGAACGGTCGGAGAAATTCACCCGGATGTTGCGGAGCGCTATGGAATCGGAGTGCGCGTATACACCTGTGAACTTCTCTTCTCGGCGGTGATGCTTCATGCAAAATCTCAGATCATCTACCGGCCTCTGCCGAAGTATCCTGCCGTGACGAGAGACATTTCACTGACGACGGATGAAAACGTGACAGTAGGTGCTCTGGAGGATGTGATCAGAGAAAACGGAGGCCGTATTCTGGAAAATGTCAGCCTGTTTGACGTATACCGCGGAAAACAGGTAGGCGAGGGAAAAAAGAGCGTAGCTTTCGCCCTCACCTATCGCGACGCTGAAAAAACTCTGACAGACGAAGAAGTAAACAGTGTGCATTCCCGCATTCTGAATGCTCTGAATGATCAGCTGGGAGCAGTTCAGAGAGATATTTGACGGAGAAAGTGAAAAATAAGTGATACCCTGCGTATTTTGCCCGGGAAAAGCGGCATCCGCGGGGTATTGCAGCAGACGGGAGGACCAGCCGGATGGGAGAAAGCAGCAGAGTCACAGTAAGAATTTACGGTCAGGAATATACGATTGCCGGAGGCAGTACGGGAGAGCAGATTTTATTAGTGGCAAATCACGTGGATAAAATGATGCAGGAACTGGCGGAAGGAGCGCCGACGCTGCCGGCCTCCTCTCTGGCAGTCCTTACTGCGGTCAATATCGCAAACGATTATTTTGATGAGCGGGAACGCAGTGAAGAGCTGGAATCCACGATCTCTGATCTGAAGAAAGATGCGAATCATTATATCCAGATGTGGGAGGATGCAAAAGCCAGTTTCAAACAGTACAAGGAAGATGCGCAGAACAGCATCGAACAGCTGCAGGAGCTTCAGCGCATCTACAATATGAAGAATGTGGAATTGAACAAAGCGAACGAAGCGCTGGAAGATATGAAGGAACGCTGTGAGGAACTGAAAGCGGATCTGGCGGAGGCGAAAGAGCAGCTTGCGAGATCGGAGGAGTCCAAATCGGCAGAATCGGCCGGCGCAAAGGAACTCAGAGATAAGTATAAAGAATTGGAGAGCAGTTTCTTCGACATCCAGATGGAAAATCTGCAGCTGAAGAATGATCTCGATGAACTGAAAAAGGAAATCTGATACCGGACGGAAAATACGGAAGAGATGCCGCACGGGAAAACGGCATCCGGACTTTCCGATGGTGCGCGAATGATCGTTCAGCGATGCTTTGCGCAGTGAACATAAATGTTGACGGGTACTGTTCCGGCACGGTTTTTCGAAGAGACTGCAGACAGTATCAGAAGTGATTTATGAACGAAAAAGCGGAAAAAGTATTAGAATTTGATAAAATCAAAAATTTACTGGAGCAGGAAGCGGTTTCTCCGATGGCGAAAAAAGCTGTCGGAGAAATCGTTCCTCTGACGGATGATTTTCTGATCCGGGATCTGCTGAAAGAGACAGACGAAGCTGCCGCCGTAATTTCTGCCGCCGGCGTACCTCCGTTCGGAGGAGTCCGCGATGTAAAGCGGAGTGTACGCTATGCGGAAAAGGGCGGCGTTCTTTCGATGAAAGAGCTGCTCGACATTCTGTCCAGTCTGAGAACAGCGGCAGAGGTCAGGAATTTCTTTGAAAAGGGAGTTTCCGGACCGATGAGAAATCTGGAAATTCCCGTAATAACGGGGCTTGCAGAGATGCTGAATGAAGAGCGCCCTCTGTGTGATCATATCGACCGCTGCATCATTTCGGAAGACGAGATGGCCGACGGAGCAAGTCCTCTGCTGCGCGATATCCGCAGAAAAATTTCACAGCAGCAGGAGGCGGCGAGAGCCCGTATTCACGGGATGATTGCCTCTTCGTCCAACCGGGGAATGCTGCAGGATGATATCGTCACAATGCGCGACGGCAGATTTGTGATCCCCGTCAAGCAGGAGCACAGAGCGCATTTTCCCGGAATCGTGCATGACCGGTCTTCGACCGGTGCGACGCTGTTTATCGAACCGCAGGCGATCGTGAATATGAACAATGAGATCCGCGAACTTGAGATGAAGGAACAGGATGAAATCCGCAGGATTCTGACGGAGCTCTCCGCGGAAGCCGGAAAATCGGTTCGCCGGATCATCAACAATCAGAAATATCTGATGAAGCTCGATGTCATTTTCGCGAAGGGAAAGCTGTCCGTGAAGTATCGCGGCTGTTCGGCAAAGATAAATACCGACGGTATTCTCGACATAAAAAAAGGGCGTCATCCTCTGATCGATCAGGAAAAAGCGGTCCCTGTCGATATCAGAGCGGGAAAAGATTTTCAGACGCTGGTGGTCACCGGACCGAATACCGGAGGAAAAACCGTTACGCTAAAAACGGTGGGACTCATGCTGCTCATGACGCAGGCGGGTCTTCACATTCCGGCGGCAGAGGGAACCGTGCTGCCTGTGATGCAGAAAATTTTTGCGGATATCGGAGATGAGCAGAGTATCGAGCAGAGCCTGAGGACTTTCTCCTCTCATATGAAAAATATCGTGGAGATCGTCGCGCAGGCGGATGAAAATACACTGGTGCTGCTGGACGAGCTTGGAGCAGGTACAGATCCGACAGAGGGGGCGGCGCTTGCCATCGCTGTTCTTGATAAACTTTCCTCTCTGGGCTCTCTGACAATC
>CALXIZ010000113.1 GCA_944388495.1 uncultured Clostridia bacterium
TGATGTCATCGACTATCATATGATCTTTTCGTTCGGAAAAGCTGCGGGGCTCAGGACGCTGGTTCACCGTTCCGTTCAGGCGCTCCTGAAGGCTGACAGGGAAAATGACAGTGACTATACGGAAACGCTGTTTACCTATATCTCCTGTGGCCAGAATCTGTCTGATGCGGCGAGAATCATGGGGCTGCATTACAACACTCTGAAATACCGAATCAACAGGATCATCGCCATGACAGAACTCGATCTGAAAGATGAGCGGACGATTTTTAAGCTGATGGTTTCGGAAAGAGCACTGAGAGTGCTGCATCATTCAGAAAGGCGTTTCTCAAAGGAACGGAAAAAACCGGCAGCAGAGGATATTCTGCAGGATATATAAAAAGAGCGGAAGCTGTCTCGAACAAAAGAAAAGAGCAGATAACGAAAAGAGCGGTGTCTATGAGAGAGATTCATAGGCACCGCGTATTTTTTTGAAAGAATATTGTTGACAGAAGGGATCAATGATAGTATATTAGTCATAGGTTAGCACTCGACAATAAAGAGTGCTAACAAACAGAGAAGGTGATGTTATGGATCTCAGTGAAAGAAAATTGAAGATACTGCAGGCGATCGTAGGCGACTATATCCGGTCTGCCGAGCCTGTGGGCTCAAGAACCCTGTCAAAAAAGTATGATATGGGAATCAGCGCAGCGACGATCCGCAATGAGATGTCGGATCTGGAAGAGATGGGACTGCTGACACATCCTCATACTTCAGCCGGCAGGGTGCCGTCTGATAAAGCATATCGTCTGTATGTGAATTCTCTGATGAGAAAATATGAGCTGCCGGAAGAAGAAAAGAAAGTGATCGAGGATCAGATATCATCAAATATTACAGAACTCGACCGCACTCTCAGAAAGGCATCTCATCTTCTTTCCGAACTCACTAAGCTGACAGCCTTTGCCATGACGCCGACTCAGGAGGATAACCGTCTGAAGTACGTCCGTGTCCTTCCGGTCGATCAGAAGAGCGTCGTGCTGATGACGGTGACAGAGAGCGGAAAGGTTACCAATACGGTGATAAAGCTGCGGCAGGAGTACGATCCGGCGCAGCTGGAACTGCTTTCGAAAGTCATGACCCATAATTATAAAGGAAAGCTTCTTACCAGCCTTCTGACGCTCGACATTATCGATGATGTGGAGAAAGATGTTGCCGCGCTCGGAAGAATTGCAGAGGATGTCGTTCCGTCTTTCATGAGGACGCTCGAAAATATCCTCAATGTGGATCTTTATATCGAAGGTCTGGATAAGATATTTTATATTCCGGAATACAGCGATATGAACCGGGCCAAGACATTTATGGAAATGGTCAGTCACAAGGCGGAGCTGGAAAATATGCTTCTGAACAGAGACAGCGGAGTCATCATCACGATCGGAGGCGAACACGAAGAGGAACAGATGAAAAACTGCAGCCTGATTACCGCGACTTACTGTGTGAACGGGCAGTGCGTAGGAAAACTCGGAGTCGTCGGACCGACGCGGATGAAATACGATGAAGTTTCATCTGTTGTGGAATATCTGACAGATAATCTGAACGAAGCGTTTAAAATGACAGAAGGAGAATAATACTGATGATGAGCAGAAACGAATCACCGGAGATGGAACGGGAAGATATAAAAGAAGAATCCGGTCTTTCCCCGGAGGAAAGCGCACAGACCTGCGAAGCTGAAGAAGAAAAATCGGAAGCATCCGAAGCGGGGAAGGCTGCGGAAAAAGAGGAGCAGAAGGAGAGCGGCGGAAAGGATCATGCTGTCGCTGCCGAAAGCGGAGACGATAAAGAAGAAAAAGAAGAGGGCGATGCCAGATATCTCAGGCTGGCGGCCGATTTTCAGAACTATAAGAAAAGAGTGGAACGGGAGAAATCGGAGATCTACGCTTATGCCAATGAGAAGATCGCACTCGATATCATAGAAGTGATGGACAATTTCGAAAGAGCACTGGAGCACAGCGAAGAATGTGCGGATAAACAGTTTGCCGAGGGAGTCGCGATGATTTACAAGCAGCTGAAAAACGTGCTCGATAAGAACAATATTCTGGAGATCAAAGCGGAAGGAGAGGATTTCGATCCGAACTTCCATAATGCGGTGACCGCGGAAGAAAATCCTGATTTTGAGAGCGGAAAAGTGATTCAGGCTCTGCAGAAGGGGTATACTTTGAACGACAAAGTGATAAGACCTTCCATGGTTCGCGTAGCTCAGTAAAGAACGCCGCGGAACTTCGAAAGGGCTTCACGGTAAAATAAATAAAACAGTATATAACATGACAGAAGAGAATTATCTCGGGAGGTATATATAATGGGAAAGATCATAGGCATTGATTTAGGTACGACAAATTCCTGCGTTGCCGTCTTGGAGGGCGGTGAACCTGTAGTTATCGCGAATGCCGAGGGAAACAGAACCACTCCGTCGGTAGTCGGATTTACAAAGAACGGCGAGAGACTGGTCGGTGAGACGGCGAAGAGACAGGCTATTACAAATCCTGACCGCACGATCGCATCGATCAAGAGATATATGGGAACAGATCATAAAGTAGAGATCGACGGAAAGGCGTATACGCCTCAGGATATCTCCGCCATGATTCTGACAAAACTGAAGAACGATGCGGAATCCTATCTGGGAGAAAAAGTGACAGAAGCGGTCATTACCGTTCCGGCATATTTCTCAGACAGTCAGAAGCAGGCTACAAAGGATGCCGGCAAGATTGCTGGTCTGGATGTAAAGAGAATCATCAATGAGCCGACGGCGGCGGCACTGGCTTATGGCCTCGATAAAGAGGACAGCAAGCAGCATAAAATTCTCGTCTACGACCTGGGCGGCGGTACGTTCGATGTATCCATCCTCGAACTGGGCGACGGCGTCTTCGAAGTACTGGCTACCAATGGTGATACTCACCTGGGCGGCGATGATTTCGATGAAGCGCTCATGAACTTCATCGCCGACAGCTTTAAAAATGAACACGGCGTGGATCTCCGCCAGGATAAGATGGCTCTGCAGAGACTGAAGGAAGCTGCGGAAAAAGCGAAGAAGGAGCTCTCCTCTTCTCAGACAGTAAATGTAAATCTGCCGTTTATCACAGTAAATGCTGACGGTCCGCTCCATCTGGATATGGATATTACCAGAGCGAAGTTTGACCAGCTGACTTCCGGCCTTGTACAGCGCACGATCGATCCGATGAAGAAAGCGATGGCAGATGCCGGCGTTACGGTAAGTGATATCGAAAAAGTCATTCTCGTCGGAGGTTCGACACGTATCCCTGCGGTACAGGAAGCTGTAAAGAAAGTTACGGGCAAGGAGCCGTTCAAGGGAATCAATCCGGATGAGTGCGTAGCGATCGGTGCATCGATCCAGGCGGGCGTACTGACGGGTGAAGTAAACGACGTTCTGCTTCTCGATGTCACTCCGCTCTCCCTGTCCATCGAAACACTGGGCGGCGTAGCGACGAGACTGATTGAAAGAAATACGACAATTCCTACGAGAAAGAGTCAGATCTTCTCCACGGCTGCGGATAACCAGACTGCGGTAGACATCCACGTCGTACAGGGTGAAAGAGAGATGGCTGCGGATAATGTCACACTGGGAAGATTCCAGCTGTCCGGCATTCCGCCTGCAAGAAGAGGTGTGCCTCAGATCGAGGTTACTTTCGATATCGACGTAAACGGTATCGTAAACGTCAGCGCAAAGGATCTGGGAACAGGCAAAGAGCAGAAGATCACGATCACTTCTTCCAATAAGCTTTCTGAGGCGGAAATCAATCAGAAAGTAAAAGAAGCTGAGATGTATGCGGAAGAGGATAAGAAAAAGAAAGAATCCATCGAAGTCAGAAATCAGGGTGAGTCTCTGGTCTATGAGACGGAAAAGACTCTGCAGGAGCTGGGTGATAAGGTGCCGGCAGACATGACCGCAAAGGTCAATGCGGCAAAGGATGCGCTCAGTCAGGCTCTGCAGGGCAACGACGTAGAGGATATCAAAGCAAAGACACAGGCTCTGACGAATGAATTCCAGCAGCTGTCTCAGATTCTCTATCAGAATACACAGTCTGCTGGTGCAGATCCGAATGCTGCAGGCGGAGCCGGTTCGGCATATGGTGACAATCCTTATGGCGATAACAGCGGAGCGCAGCAGTCTTCCGGCCCTGCTCATGACAACGTTGTCGATGCTGACTTTGAAGTTGTGGACGACGATAAGTAAGACGATAAATAAAATGACCGGCCGGCAGTTATGCCGGCAGCCGTAGAATCCGCGGATCGGTCTGAGAACGGCGGAATGCGGCGGCAATCGGCAGTATCAGAAAGACACTCCTCGCAAGAGGAGTGTCGTCTTGTTAGTTCGGAGGATTGAGGCAGATGGCAGATAAGAGAGATTACTATGAAGTCCTTGGACTCAGTAAAGGCGCCTCTGAATCGGATATCAAAAGTGCATTCAGAAAGATGGCTCTGAAATATCATCCGGATAGAAATCCGGGTGATAAAGAGGCGGAGGAAAAGTTTAAAGAGATAAATGAAGCCTACGGGGTTCTGTCGGATCCCGAAAAAAAGGCGAAGTATGATCAGTTCGGGTTTGCGGGAGTAGATCCGAATGCCGGATTTTCGGGTGCAGGCGGCGGTTTCGCAGGCGGCTTTGAAGATATTTTCGGCGATCTTTTCGGCGGTATGTTCGGAGGCGGATTCGGAGGCGGATTCGGAGGACAGGCGAGAAGGAGAAATGCGCCGAGGAAGGGCCAGGACATTCAGAAAAGACTGACGATCACGTTTGAAGAGGCTTATTTCGGGACAAAGAAGAAGATTAAACTTAATAAATATGTAAAGTGTACTGACTGCGACGGCAGCGGAGCAAAAAAAGGCACCGGCAAGAAAACCTGTCCGGTCTGCAACGGCACGGGACAGATCAGATCGCAGCGTCAGACTCCGTTCGGAACCATGGCCAACGTGACGACCTGTAACCGCTGCGGCGGAACCGGAGAAATTGTGGAGGATCCGTGCCCGACCTGCAGCGGTACAGGAAAAGTCCGCAAGGATGTCATCATAGAGGTGAATATTCCTGCCGGAGTCGATAATGAATCGGTAGTCAGCATACGCGGACAGGGTGCGCCGGGTGAAAACGGCGGCCCGGACGGTGACTTTTATGTTGTACTCAATGTACTGCCGCATAAGCTGTTTACGAGGTACGGCCTTGATCTTGAACTGGAGATTCCGATCACCTTTGCACAGGCTGCACTGGGTGCGGATGTTACGATTCCTACGATGGAAGAAAAAGTAACATACAAGATTCCTGCGGGGACGCAGCCGGATACTACATTCCGTCTGAAGGGCAAAGGTGTAAAGGCTCCGAATTCTTCGATGGTCGGAGATCTTTATGTAAAAGTATGTCTGGAGGTTCCGACAAAGCTGACGGCTGAACAGAAGCGCCTGATCAAGCAGATGGATGACAGTATGGATTCAGAGGAAGCTTATCAGAAGAAAAAGTCGTTTGCGGAGACAGTAAAGGAATTATTTTCCGGAGAGGGAAAGACAAAAGCACCCTCGGAACGGAAAAAGAAGAAAAAAAAGTAGCATCGGACAGATAAAGAAGGAGATCCGCAGCATAACTGACAGAGTGACAGAGATCCTGCGGAAACGCGGAAGCGGTCCATCCTTTTATTCATCAGAACATGACGGCCGGGGAGAGAATGAATGAACTATTATGAAGTGAAAATCTATACGACGAGCGAAGGAATCGAGCCGCTGTCTGCGACTCTGATCATGCTGGGTCAGGACACCTTTGTGACAGAGGACAAATCCGTACTGGACGAATTTCTGGAAAAGAAAAATACCTTTGACTGGGATTATGTGGATGAAGATGTTCTTGGGATCGGAGACCGGGAATCAAATATCACACTTTATATGGATGTGACAGAGGATTCGATGCACGCCATCGATCAGATACGTTCCTCGGTGGCAGATCTGAAAAAGAATGATACGGAAAGCAGATACGGACGTCTGGAGGTGGAGAGCCGGCTGGTATCCGACGAGGACTGGAAGGATCTGTGGAAACAGTATTTCAAGCCGTCAAAGATTACGGAACATATTGTGGTAAAACCTTCCTGGGAGACGTATGAGCCCGGGGAGGATGAAGCGGTCATCGAGCTTGACCCCGGCATGGCTTTCGGCACGGGAACACATCCGACGACAAAGATGTGCATCCGTTTTCTGGAACATTATATAGAGAGCGGAGAAGATACAGTGCTCGACCTCGGATGCGGATCGGGAATTCTTTCGATCGCAGCGGCGCTCTGCGGTTCTGATCATGTCCGGGGCGTGGATATCGATGCGGATGCGGTCGGAGCTTCCGGAGAAAATGTGCAGAAAAACGGTCTCGGAGATAAAATTGAAATCCTGCAGGGTGATGTGACAGAAGGACTGGGATTTCAGGCTGATATCATCGTGGCAAATCTGATCGCAGACCTGATCATACGGCTGTCAGATGATATCGCACGCCATCTTACAGGAAAAAAGATCTTTATCTCGTCCGGCATTCTCTCGGAAAAGAAAGAAGCTGTGACTGAGGCACTGGAGAAGAGCGGATTCCGCGTGCTGGGACTGTCGGAGGAGGAAGGCTGGTGCGCTGTCGCCGCACAGCTTGTCTGAAATCTGAAGTGACGGGTAAGTCGGAAAAAACTGAGAAATCACAAAAAACAGGAAAAATATTCAGCGTACGGGCGCTGCTGCAGACTCTGTTTTGCGGCAGCGCTGTTTGCAGTTGAGAAAAGGTTATGGTAAGATATTTTCCGACAGACCGCTGTTCTGAAAAAATTCCTGCGGCGGTATTTCCTGCGGGAAACACCGTGTAATTGCGTATGAGACAATGAGGAATGTTCTTCGAAGTGCAGCGGATGAGAGTGGACCACGGAAGAAAAACACAAGAAAGCAGAAGGAAAAGAGATGCAGCGTTTAGACAGATTTCGAAGAGAGAGTCCGGGGCTTTACTGGCTTATCGTCGTGGTATTTTTCCTCGTCGGCCTGTGGCCTGTGGGACTTTTTCTGATCATAAGCGGAATGATAA
>CALXIZ010000114.1 GCA_944388495.1 uncultured Clostridia bacterium
CAGAATACTTTTTTATCAAAAATCAAAACATATGTTTTTTTTATTTTCTCCGCTTGTTCCCTGTTCCTGTTCTGATGTAAAATAAATTCAGTTATCAGGATATTAAGAAAGGAGACTGTATTCCATGGAAGAAATCTATAATTTTATGAAAAAATGCGGCCTGTATTATCTTGCCACGACAGACGGCGATCGGCCGAGAGTCCGTCCGTTCGGAACAGTAGACCTGTTTGAGGGCCGGCTCTATATCCAGACCGGAAAATCAAAAGATGTTTCCAGGCAGATTGCTGAAAATCCGAAAATAGAAATCTGCTGTTTCGACGGAAAGAAGTGGCTCCGGATTGCTGCAGAAGCTGTCAATGATGATCGTGTTGAAGCAAAGAGACATATGCTGGATCAGTATCCTGACCTTAAGTCGATGTATGACGCGGAAGATGATAATACACAGGTACTCTGGCTGAAAAACGGAACTGCCGTCTTTTCCTCTTTTACAGAAGCTCCTGTCAGCATCACGTTCTGATCCGTTTTTCCGCCGACGAAGGCGACGAGATGAAAAAAGCACGCACCGTATGAAGTACGTGCTTTTTTTCATCTCTGTCAGTCAGACTGTATTTATCTGAAGATTGAAAGCTCCGGTTTCACCGTCCTCATCTGTTTCTTCAGAGCATCCTTCCTTTTTATTTCGTTCCGAAGATCCGGTCTCCCGCATCGCCAAGTCCGGGACAGATATAGGCATTTTCGTTCAGACACCGGTCGAGCTGGCCGATATAAAGGGGAACGTCAGGATAAGCAGAGGTGAAACGCGCAACGCCTTCCGGAGCGGCGAGAATGGAGAGAAAACGTATCCTCTCCCCTCCCCTCTGCCGGATCAGCCTGACAGCATCTACCGCAGAACCTCCGGTGGCCAGCATCGGATCCACGACAAGAATCAGTCTCTCATCGATATTCGGAGGAAGCTTGCAGTAATATTCATGAGGTTCGTGAGTAATCTCATCGCGATACAGACCGACATGTCCCACCTTGGCAGAAGGCACCAGACTGAGAATGCCCTCTACCATTCCCAGCCCGGCGCGGAGGATCGGAACGACGGCCAGTTTCTTTCCTGATATCATCGGCGTCAGACACGCTTCAACCGGCGTTTCCACCTCGATCTGTTCCAGAGGAAGATCGCGCAGCGCCTCATATCCCATGAGCATCGCAATCTCGCTGACGATCGTCCGAAATTCATTCGTTCCCGTTCTGCGGTCACGCAGGATGGAAATTTTATGTTTCAGCAGCGGATGATCCAGAAATATGACAGAATCTGCAAAAGAATTATGTATCTTCTTTTCTTTTTCCATATTATTCAAATTCGTAATCCCTCCTTTTGTCATTTTATGATTTTATATTTCCCTGAATGCATTATAACGCATGATCACATACTTCTGAAGCGGTGATCTGAAAGCCGGTGATTTCCGGACAAGATATTCCTTTTTATCTCTTTCTCTCTGTCGGATACCGGTCTGTTCTTTATTTTTTCTTCTTTTCGGCAAACCGTATATCCGGATTCTTTCCGTTTTTTCTGCGGTACTGAGACGGCGGCATACCGTAAGTGCTGCGGAACAGTCTGTCAAAATAGCTCAGATCATCAAATCCGCATGACACAGCGATACTGTTGACCGGATCCGCCGAGAGAATCAGACGCCGCGCTGCAGTTTCCAGCCGGTATTCTGTCAGATACCGGATCGGTGTAACGTCCAGATTTTTTTTAAAGCAGCGGATACACTCACTTTTACTGACGTGAGCTGAGTCAGCAATATCCTGAAGTGAGATTTTCTGCTGAAAATTGCTCTGCACATATGCCATCATCGTCCGGATACGCTTCTGAGAATGAAGAACCGTCCGCGAAACGATCTGCTTCGGAACTTCCTTCTGATGCTGCATCATCGTAAGCCAGATATCGGCGACTGTATTCTGTATGGACAGCTCATATCCGAACTCCTTCTTTTCCTGTATGGAAAAGAGGCTGATCAGTGTGCTGACCACCTCCCTGTGCCAGCTGATCGGTTCCAGAAAAAGAACATGGGACAGCTCCGGATCCTCAATCCATGGCCTGATATACTTCCGGTAGATCACATTTGTCCGCGGTGCGATGAATTCCGGCATCATGAGAATAGTATAGACAGTGGAAGACGTGATTCCATCCGGACAGCGGATCATATGCATTTCGTTTGCATTGATCCAGATGCCCTCCCCTTTTCTCAGGATAATGCGCCGGTCACCGATAAAAAATTCCGCCGGATGATCTATGACGACGGCGAATTCCATCTCCGGATGACAGTGCCATTTGATATATCCCAGATCATATTTTTCTATTTCGTTATGAATAAAAAAAATCGGCAGATCCAGCGTATTCCGTTCCAGAATCACCATTCCGTCGCTGTCTGTCATCAAAAATGTCGGGCGCTGAAATTCCATTTTGGAAATATCCTCTTATTATCTGAAAATAACATTATACTTTCTATACAAATAATATTATATACTCTCTATATATTCATAGTACCGAAGAGAATTCTTTCTGTCAATTACCCATCGGAAAAACGTGGTATGCAGAGAGAAAAAAGCAGGCGTATCCGGCCTGCAGCTCTGAAAAAAAACAGGGAGGGATAAAAAAAGATGTTAGCGAATGAAAATCTGTGGATAAAAGCGACACACGGATATTTTCAGAAAGAAGATCCGGCGCTGCACGGCGTCACGGAATCAAAAGTGGATCTTGCCAAGTTTCCGTATGACATCAGCGGCAGAAACAGCGGATTCGTTTCCATGAACGGTCTCGTAGTAGCCAGTACTCTGGCTCTGGTACGCGGCAGCTACCACTATACGCTGAATGAAGCGCTCAACAGTGACAAGGAAAAAATCATCTGGGCGGAATACACACCGGAAAAGGTAGATGGTAAAAAAACATCCGTCTATCTCATGAAAATCACAGTCAGGGAAACAGAAGGGATCAATTACACTTATTCCAGGATCGACTCTGCCGAGGTTCTGCGCTATGATGCAAAAACATACGAGTTTTCTCCTGCCTGGACACAGGAGGAAGTGTCGGAAATGGAATACGCGCCGGTCATTTCTTTTATCCCGGTTATCATCGCATCCTGCGCGCTGAACTCCGAACTGGAAAAACGAATTGTCAATATGGGTCATCTGCCGGAAAACAAGTATGCGGAAAATCCGAATCTCTACTGGCTCTGTCTCCACTTCTTCTCCACGCGTTCGGAATTTTACAGCCATATGAATGATGTTACCGCACTGGATGAAGAGGAAGTTCAGCTTTTCATATCGAAATATCTTGAAAATCTCATCGGATGGGACTTCAAGGATCTCTATAATTCCAGATTCAATATGACCTTCGGTGATATCAGCTATGAACAGCTCGGACAGGTCTTCTCCGGAGAAGTAGATAAAGATTCCGAGCTCGGCAGACTCGTACCGGATATCAATCTGGATGACTACTATATCGATCCGAAGATCAAGGCGATCGTCGATCTGATCGTCCTTGAAAAGGATACCCACTTCCCTATCAATACAGGAATGCTCTACGGGCCTCCGGCTTCCGGAAAGTCCACCGCTGTCATGCTGATGGCAAAGATGCTGGAGCTGCCGTATGTCCCGGTCACCTTCAACAGCAACATCTCCATGGACGATCTGCTCGGTTCCTGGCAGCCTACAGAGGACGGCAAAATTCACTTCGTAGAAAGTATGTTTGTACAGGCTTATCAGTCTCCTTCCGTCGTGGAGTTTGTCGAATGCTACTATGTAAAGCCCGGCGCCTGCGGCGACCTGAACACCGCACTGGATGAGACGGCACAGATCACTCTGCCTAACGGAAAGATCATCCACCGTCATCCGGCCTGCTTCATCGTGGCAACGATGAACGCCGGAGAAAATGAAAACGAATACCGCGCCGTAAGAGAACAGGATGTTTCCTTCGACCGGCGTTTTGAGGGATTCAAGGAATATCTGGATTTCTTCAAGGAAGATGTCTTTGCAGATATGATCCGCAGAAAATCCGGATATGATGATACGGACGAGATCCTGATGATGATCAAAGTCATGAAAGATATGAATAAGAGTGCCGAAGAGACCGGTGACTGGCAGACGATTTATCCTTCTGCGATCATGAGATGGGCGCAGCACAGAAAGTACAAGGATATTATCACAGCGGCACGTGCCACGATTCTGCCGGCAGCGTCCAAGAACCTGGAGATTCAGAAGGAAATCATGGACAGTATCCTGAACAATTACTGGTAAAATCGACGTCGGGCCTTTACGGCCGTGAAAAGGAAAAAAGCTATGAGTGAAAAACGACACCTGGTTTACATTCCGTCGATTCTGAAATCCGTTCAGGAACATATGACACCCGCAGATTTTGTATCGACGGAATCCGTGCGGAAGTATGTGCAGTCACGCATGCTTCGTGTCACTTCCAATATCAGAATTGAAGTCGTCTATGATACTTCAAATTATACGGATGGCAGGGAAATACATCTGAACCCCTATTTTGCAGCCGAGCATACCAGAAGTAATTTTGACGCGCTGCTCATGCTTCTCGGAAACGCGTTCCATGAGACACTGCACGTAATACATACAGACCTCGAGGTATGCCACAAATATCACATCGGCTACATCAACGGAAAAAAAGTTTTGTACAGCAGCGGCGAATATTATCTCTACCGCAAACTTCTGTCTGACGTGATGGAGGACTGTGCTGTCGAATTCTGGGGGAAACGCGAATATCCGGGAACTCTGAAAAAGAGCCTGGAATTTGCGGATATCATCAGCTATAACATCGGGCCGGATCTGAAAGATATGGCGGAGGAAGGCGCCAGACCGATAGAAATTCTGTTCCGTGCATTCGTCATCTTCGGAGTGATGGACATCGTTCCTGAATTTCCTCCGGAGTACGCCGCAATGAAGACGCTGTTTGATGAATGCCGTCCTCTGCTGACGGCGGCCCGTATCGCTCAGAAGACGGCGGATCGCTGCAAGATCGCAAATGATGTGTTTGAGATTATCCGCCCTGTCATCGACAAGTGTATGGAGGACGGTGAAAAATGTCCGGTCTTTCAGCCGGTTCAGCCTTCCACACACAATCATTTCAACCGCGAAATGCAGAATTTCGCCAGCTTCCGCCGGGCACGTCTGGATCAGTACGATCTGAAGCTTGACATGGATAAACTCACCGAGGCGGCGGCAAAGGATGAATATGACAGGAAGATCGACCGCAGATATTCCGATCAGCTGGTCATGAGTATCTCCAATCTGCAGGACGACGGGCTCGGCCCGTTTCACAATACGATAGAGATCGAATATGTACAGGCAAATCTTCCGCTCTTCGCTACTTACCGCGAAGCCTATACCCGGCGCGTCATCCGGCTGACGCCGAAGATCAAGCTTCTGCTGAAGGGTCTTCTCTCTGTCGTTCAGAGAGAACAGGATGATACGATACGGAATCTGTACTCCGGAAACAAATATATACAGCCTTTCCGCGCGGATAAAAAATGCTGCGCCCACCGCAAGGCTCTGTCAGATGAGGCGGATCTGTTTCTCTATGTGATGGTCGACTCCTCCGGTTCCATGGGCGTTGTTTCAGATTACGTAAAAGATGCTCTGACCATGTTTTACGAGGTCTGCAAAAAAATGAACGTTCCCATCACGATTGTGGCGCATACGGCAAATGCCAATGTGGTCACGATTCAGACTCTCGTCGACGCCAATATGCGCAGCGGAGAAAACAACGGAATCGAGGGATTCGAACCGAGAGGCGGAACGCGCGACGGAGTGGCGCTCTCCTGTGCAGCAGAATATCTGAAATTCCGCAAAGAGGCGCAGAAAATTGTCATCGCCATCTCGGACGGTGAACCCTGGCATACCTGTGATCTTGAAATCACGCCGGAGCTTTTACAGATTGCGAAAGCCGCCAGACTGCGGCCGACCGACGCGAAGGAATTTTTCCGCGAATATTCAAACTATTCTGCTGCCGATATCAAATCGGTGATCCGCAGCAGAGAAATACATCCTATCGGGATTGCACTGGCTCCTACGATGGAGCTGGCAAATCTCCTGAATTACAACCTGAGAGCGCTTTATCCCGAGTCTTTTGCCACCGATATCGATCACCTGGCAAAGAAACTCGCAAAGGTTCTTGAAAAATATTTATACGACTGACACATTACAGATCCCATGACGGAAAGGAGAACATGAGATGTCGGATAATACGAAATTCATCTGGACAGATGACACATCAGATGAAATTATGCTGAATATGATAGATGATAACTTTACAGCGAGATACGGCAGACAGAAGACAGATCTTCGGGAGGTTTTCATCGGAGACGCGGTAAAGACGATTTCCTCCAACGCCTTCAAGATGTGCAAAAATCTTGAAAAGATACATATGTCTCCGAGTGTGGAAAAAATCGGAGCCTTCTCTTTCGCCTGGTGTGAAAAGCTTGAGGAAATCAATCTTCCGGAAGGCCTGGAGACGATCAGTATTTCGGCCTTTACTTTCTGCGGAAATCTGAAAAAAGTCCGCATTCCGGACAGCGTTACACTGATCGATGATGAGGCGTTTTCCTACTGCACGAGTCTGGAAGAGGTCATCCTTCCGAAAAACCTCAACTGTATCTATGTCAGCGCCTTTATCAACTGCAAGAGTCTGCGCTCTCTGAAAATTCCTGCCGGAACGGAGACGATCGACGGACTGGCCTTTTCCAACTGTGCCAGCCTGGAAAGCGTGGAATTTGAAGACGGCGCCAGATTAAAGGAGATCAGCTCCGGAGCATTTTCCGACTGTCCGAAGCTGACACTCGTCAATCAGACCGCTCTGACAGAACTCACTTCGATCGGTGACCGCGCATTTGAAAACTGCACTTCCCTCACCTCCTTTGTTCTGCCTGCCAGTCTGACATATATCGGCGGAAGCGCTTTTAAAAACTGCTTCTCCCTTTCCGGTGAGATGGTATTTCCGGCCGGTCTTAAGAGACTTTCTCCGGATATCTTCTATAATTGTATCTCACTGGAATCCGCAGCCTTTATTCCAAAAGAAAAATATGTCGTCAAGTCAGGAATCTTTGCAGGCTGTGAAAAACTGAAAAAAGTAACGGGGCTGAACAATGCGACAGAAATAGAATCCTGCGCTTTCATGGGCTGCACCGCACTTGAAGAGATC
>CALXIZ010000115.1 GCA_944388495.1 uncultured Clostridia bacterium
CGATATCTTCCTGTGCCAGCGCTTTCAGCACGAAAACACGGCAGCGCGACAGAAGCGCGCCGTTGACTTCAAAAGAAGGATTCTCCGTCGTCGCGCCGATGAGGATGATGCTGCCCTTCTCCACGAAAGGCAGAAAAGCATCCTGCTGCGCTTTGTTGAAACGGTGAATCTCATCCACAAAGACGATCGTCTTTTCTCCGAAACGGCGATTGTCCTCCGCTTCCTTCATCACGGAACGGATTTCTTTTATTCCGCTGGTGACGGCGGAAAAATTGATAAACCTCGCCCTGGTCTGACCGGCAATCACGCCCGCCAGCGTCGTCTTTCCCACTCCCGGCGGTCCCCAGAAAATCATGGACGACACCGCATCGCGTTCGATGATCCTGCGCAGTACTTTACCGTTTCCCAGCAGATGCTGCTGACCGACAATTTCATCGATCGTCTTCGGCCGCATCCTGGCGGCCAGAGGCTGAGTCTGTTTCTGTTCAAATATTGTCAGCTGTTCGTTCATTCCGTCACCTTCTTCTGATCTGACAGCGGTATTTTTTCCGGATGCATTCCATAAAATTCCATATTTATTATATCATGAACCTCTCCCTCCCGAAAAGTATACTTTCCGAAAAGCAGACGAAAAACAGAAAAAACCCTGAAAAACATTTCCTTCTGTCAGGAAAGAATGTACAGGGTCCGGAATATTTTTGAAAAAATTTTTTCCGCTATAATATATATGATTCTGCATATGATTCTGCGTGCCGGCTCTCCGCTCCGCGGATGAAGAGTATCCGGAAAAATCCGGCGGCTTTCCGGCAGAAGAATCATTCGTCTCCGCCGGTTTGACTGCTGAAGACGACACAGGCTTTGGATTCCTTGGCCCGGTACAGCGCCTGATCCGCCCGGTGAAACAGCTCGCCAAAATCAGAACCGTCCTGAGGGTAGAGAGCGACGCCGATGCTGTTTGTACAGATCAGACCATCCGCTTCAAAACGGATCAGCTTTTCCAGTCCCGCAGGAAGCTGCGGCCGTTCCTGTCTGAAGGGCAAAAATATCAGAAATTCGTCGCCGCCGAAACGGCTCAGAATATCTGTATCCTGAAATTCGCGTTTCATGATCCGGGCCACTTCTCTGATAATCCGGTCTCCTCTGTCATGTCCGTATGTATCGTTGAAGACTTTGAAATTGTCGATGTCCAGAATGATCAGCGCATATGTTTCTTTTTTTCTGCGCTGAAGAATGCTTTCAATCTGCTGAATCGCATGTCCCTTTTTACAGAGGCCGGTAAAATCGTCCATCCATGCAGCCTGCTGAAGCTGTTCTGTCTTTTCTCTCTGTTCTGCAATATCCGTGATCACGCCGATCATTCTCGACGGAACTCCGTCTCTGATAATGGGAACAGCATCGATCCTGCACCAGACAAATGCCGATCCGCCGGCTCTCATACGCGCTTCGTAAGTGACAGTCTCTCCCCTCAGGACAGCGGAAAAGGCCTCCTGAATCACGTCCTCATCATCCGGATGAGAGAAATACTCACTGCATGCCCGCCGGTAGGCTTCGGGATCCAGCGTCTGAAATGAACGCACATCCTTTAAAATTTTATCGCCGGACACACCGAATATGACTTCCGCATTTTCGAAGAAAGTATAAAGCTGCCTCGTCAGATCCACTTCAAAAATACAGATTTTTGCAGCATTCAGAGCGATATGCAGCCGTTCCTTATATCGTTGCAGTTCATCCATCGTTATCTCCTCCGTTTTTTATTGTGCGGGAAATATCGATTCGCCGATATTTCCGGAATAACAGCGGAATTATCTTGCAGAGCGCCGCATCCGGGAGTGCGGCACAGGCAGACAGAAAATTCTGATCCTGTCATCCACTCTTTCGTTTGCTGCCGTTCCGGCACATGTTTTTTCAGTTTATCAAAAGAATACGGAAAATACAACGACGTTTTATCCGTTTTTTCGATTGATGATCGGGCGCATTACGATAAAACCCGGTCTTTTCATGCGGTTTACATAAAAAGACCGGGTATTCCTACACCTTTCCTTATTTCCTTACACCCCTATGCCGTCTTCTGCCCTGACAGTTTCCTTACCTCCTCCAGTGTCAGGCCAAAATATTTCGCTATTTTTTCTTCTGTCAGTTCCTTCTCTTCCAGCATCCTGCGAGCGATCTCTTTGGAATTTTCCCTGACTGCCCTCTCTCCTTCCTTTCTTGCCTCCTTCACGGCCTGCTCCGCCGCTTTTCGCTCTTCCTCTATAATCTCTTTTCTCCATTCTTCTAATACTCCGCCCATCACACTTCTCCCTTCTCTGTGCTCCTTCAGGTACCTTACCCGCTCCGCCAACACCGGATAATACATGTCATCCGCACGGGTACAGTGAAAATCATGCATCAGTTTTCCGATCGGATCCTCACCCCGGTAAGCTCCGTTGACATACAGGATGCAGGAGCCGTCGCTGAATCTGCCGCCTTTTGCCTCGATCTGCCGCTCCATGCGATAGACCGGGCGTCCCTGTCCGATCACATCGTCCTCCGTGATAAAAATGACATAAACATCCGGCAGTTTTGTAAAATCCTGCTCTCCGGCTTTCAGCAGGCGGCTGTCCAGCATCCCGCTGTGAAAGCGCGCTCTCTGCGGAACGGCTCCCCGCTTTTCCCGCTGTACCTCCAAATCAAACCGCCGTCCGGCGGCATCCTCCGCCAGAATATCCATCCTCACAGAACGGCCGTAAGGATTCCGGATCTCCCGCTGCGCTGTCATACGGGTTACGGACAGATCTTTCTCCTCCCTGCCGCGCCGGTTATTTTTCTTTGCCGGATTTGCAGCTCAGACAGCTTCGTATTTTTTCCGCCATATATCCGTCGGGACTGAGACAGGGAATATCTGTTTTTTTCTGCACTTCTTCCATAAAATACGGAAAATGTGTACATCCGAAAAGAATGCAGTCTGTTTCCATCTGCTCGAAAAACTGCAGAATTTCCCGCATCCCCAGACGTGAAAAAATCTCTTCCGGCGGAACTTCCGCTTCGACTGCATTGACCCATGCGAGGCTTGAGACGGAATGAATTTTCGCTTCCGGGCTGACGCTGACGATTTCCCTTTCGATTCCGGCTCCTCCCTGCGCGTTTGCGCTGATGACGCCGAAGGATCTGTACTGCCCGGCGATGTCACGGTAAAACTGAAGCGGTGTTACTATGTCGATTCCGCACAGCCGCGCCATTCTGTCGAAATCGACTGTCCCGCTCAGCGAATTACAGTAAACCAGCAGAGCAGAGATTTCCCTGTGACTCTCCAGTATCGACCGGATGCGGCGGAATCTCGACTCCGGATCCATCGTCTGAAATACCGTCTGTTCCTCCGGAGACGCGGAAACAGGCAGTGCCAGCACATTTTCCGCTGCGCTCTCCGCCAGTTTCACACCGAAAGCCGTATCGGTCGGTGTCCCTGCCATGACTGCGATCGTCTGTCTCTGCATGATTTTCATTCCTTTCTGTATCCTGACCCTTATCTTTTACATTTCCCTTTCTGTATCCTGACCCTTATCTTTTACATTTCCCTGCGCACGACAAATCCGAAGCCTGGCTTCGGTACCGATTCTCCGAAACGGCGTTTCATACCTTCCTTCAGATATCGCTCGGTTCTGTCTGAATTTCAGCCGTCGAATAGAGTACCGCTTTTCCTGCCAGTTTTACACGGCTGCCTTCCATGCGGCAGTACAGCGTGCCGCCCCGCTCTGACGCCTGATAAGCGATGAGCCGGTCTTTTCCTGATTTTTCCGCCCAGTATGGTATGATATGACAGTGCCCGGAACCGCACACAGGATCCTCCGCTGTGCCGAGCTTCGGTGCAAAGCTTCTGGATACGCAGTCGTATTCCCGCCCCTTCGCCGTAGCGTGAAGCAGAAGCCCGTCCAGTTTTTTCAGCTTTTCCGGATCCGGCTGCAGATTTCTGACGATTTCCTCGTCGGAAAAGACGCACAGAAGATCTCTTCCTATGTATACTTCCAGCGGTTCTGCTCCGACAGCCTCTGTTATATCGGGCGTAACCTCTGCCGGCTTCAGGCTGTAAGCCGGAAAATCCATCTCATAAATAACGTTTTCCGTCTTTTTTCCGTCCTTCTCCGCCGCCGGATTTCCCGGCGCTTTCTCTTCTCCTTCTGCGGCATTTGTTTCAGATGTTTCCTCTGTTTTTTTTACGGTGAGGATGGCTTTCATCGTGTGAAACCGGACTTCCGAAAGATCCGGTTCATAATAATTCATGATGATGAATCCGGCCGCCAGCGTCGCATGGCCGCACAGATCGATTTCCGCTTCGGGAGTGAACCATCTCAGGCGGTAGCCGTCTCCCTCTTTTACGGCAAAAGCCGTATCCGAAAGATTGTTTTCTTTCGCGATGGAAAGCATCTGTTCATCAGAAATCCATTCGTCCATGATGCAGACCGCTGCAGGATTACCTGAAAAAAGACGGTCTGTAAACGCATCTGCTATGTATTGTCTCATTTTCCCTTTCCCCTTTTCCGCTATATGACCGGAGACGTGTTTTTATCCGAACCTCCGTCATAAAAATAATAAAAAAACCGGCGCTCTTTTCGTTTCTTCTCCGCTCTCATCTGCCGTTGTCAGATCTTTTGTTTCTCAGAAATTCCCCTCTGGTCAGGCAGTAAAAATGCTCCGCGCGGATCTCGCCGAGCGTGCTCACCTCCGCCAGTTCGGTATGATGATACCGGAATCCGCAGGCTTCCTGCACACCTCTCGAGCGCTCATTTCCGTCGTAATGACCGCACCACAGAATTTCACATCCGAGATCCTCAAAGCAGCGCCTCACGACTCTCTGCACAGCCTCCGTCGTCAGTCCCTGACCCCAGTGCGGCACACCGATCCAGTAGCCTATTTCCGCCTCCCGTTCTCTCAGCGAAAGATTTCCCGCCGGAAAAAACATGGCTCCCACGCAGCCCACCGGTTTTTTCGTACTCTTCAGAACCATGGCATATGTTTCCGGTCCCGAAAAAACAGTCCGTATGATTTCCAGACTTTCCTCCACACAGGTATGAGGAGGCCAGCCCGCAGCGGGCCCCACTCTCTCATCCCCGGCATATCGGTATAATTCCTCCGCATCCTCATCCTCCCAGGGACGCAGGATCAGACGTTCCGTTTCCAGCTGCATATCCTTCTCTTCCTTTTCTGTTCTGATTTTCCTCTGCCTTCGTTATCTGCTCTTTTGTTCTGCAGCATCGTGTGCAGAATATCGCATATCACATCATCTCCCGTACCCTGCTTTCATCGACAAACCGTCTTTTGGTTCTCGATGTACCTCATTGCCATTACTCTTATAGTCCATGTGTACGTTATATCACAAAGAGATATCTTAACGCAAGAAAAAGACGGGAGCGGCTTATATTCCTCATATCCAAAGGCAGAGGGGTTTTGCGCCTTTACCGGCTCTCTTTATGTTCCGTCTTTTTCCCGTCTGCGCAGCTTCGCAGCAGAATCGTGACCGTAATGAGCAGCATAGCAATTCCCGAGATAAAAAACCAGACGTCCACTCCGACCTTCTCGGCGACAGGACTGCTCACCAGCAGACCTGCCGGCATCGACACAGAGGATATGAGAGTCAGCACCGAAAAGGCCCGTCCCATTTTTCCCGGATCTACCGTTTCCTGAATATAGGCGTTCAGCGGGATCGTATGCACATTACTGAAGGCTCCGAGTCCCGCGCACAGAAAAGCAAAGACAAACCATCCCGCGTACACCGCCGGAACCATTCCGCATGCTGCCGACAGGACACCTGTTCCCGCCAGTCCGGTAAAAGAGATCCGGATCTTTCGCTCCGCCTTTATGACACCGGAAAAGAGCAGTGAAGATGTGATCATTCCCACCGCAAAGGCGAGTTCCACCGCGCTGCCGTATCCGGCAGAAAGTCCGAAATAATCGCTCGTCATCAGCGGATAAAAAGAAGAAAGAGGCGCGTAAAAGAACATACAGAGTGCTTCCGCGACAACCAGCCGGAAAAGGCCCCTGTCCTGCTGAAAGACATGCAGCCCTTCCCGGAATTCCGCAATCATATTCCTTTTTCCGGCATTCTGCTCCGGCAGTTCCGGAACTTTTACAATGCCCAGAGCAATACTGGCCAGGATCGCCCCGACGACGTCGCTGAGCAGAACGACAGACAGCGGAAATGCGGCATAAAGAGCTGCTCCGATCACCGGACCGAAAAGAAATGAACCGGCATTCATCAGCTGCAGAATGCCATTTGTCCTTACGAGCTGATCTCGTGGTACCAGCTGAGGAATGACAGACTGAATCGCCGGCTGCTGAAATGTGCTGCCGACGCCCCTCGCACAGAGCATAATCAGGACGGTCCACACCGGCAGTTCGGAGATGAGCATCAGCGCGGAATAAATCACAGCGATCACGCCCATCGACATATCGGACAAAATGGAAATAAATTTTCTGTTAAACCGGTCTGACGCGATACCCGCCAGAGGACTCAAAAGAGCCATCGGAAGATAGGCGACCAGCCCCGCCATTCCCATCATCAGCGGTGAAGATGTCTGCTCCGCCAGCCACCATATCAGTGCAAACTGGACGCCGTGGCTTCCCAGCATGGAAACAGCCTGACCCAGAGCGACGAGAATGAAGCTCGCCTTCCAGTTTTTTTCTTCTGACATTTTACTATCCTTTCCTTCAGAACATGCCACACCATCCGGCACGGCATTTTTCCATAAGACCTGACGCGGTTTTTCCTGAAAACCGGGCCGATCTTTCTCGATTCATACTTTTTCTGTTTTCTTCAGGACAATAAAATGTTTTGCTTTCCGCTTTGCCCTCTGATCCGCATCCGCTGCATCCATAAATGTGCGGAGCGGGAATTTTCCATAAAAAAACGGATAACCCCCTCCGACGGGATTATCCGCATACTCCTTCTCTGCTGCCCGGAATCTCCGCACGCCGTAGAGAACAGCCTCTGCCGTTGCTCCGGACCCGGCCGGAATGCGCGCAAAGAAAAGACCGTGTCTGCGGATATCCGACGACCCGGACATCCGCAGGACGGAGACAGCCTGATGTATCTATCTGCAAAATGAGTACAACAAAATAACCCGTCACAAGATCATGACGAGGGCAAAATTTTATTTTACTGTCCCTTCATTAGCAAATAGACGACATCAAGCCACCTCCCTTTCGTTTATATCGTTTTAAGCATATCACGAAAAATTTCCGGATACAAGAAAAGTTTTTTTCAATCTTTATCGAAAAGACGCAGCTATCGATCAGAATGGTGTCATTGATCCTAAAGCATCCGGCACCATTGGTACCAAAGTTGGCACCAATGACACCGATACCGAACAGAAGTCTGATGTCAACGACAAGGCAATTATGCAAATAATCCAAGACAATCCGAAGATAACGCAGAAAGATATTTGCGCAAAAACCGGTATTCCCTTGAGAACGGTAAGGCGCACTATGAGAGAACTTCAAAAAGCCGGGAAACTGCGGCTCGAGGGGACCAACAGAAACGGCTTGTGGGTAGCCATAGACCAGTATGATGTAAATTCCTCCTACATCGACAAAGACAGCTTTGAGGAATACTATGTCTCTGTGTCTGCCTTCCGCTTTCATCCGGGCGGCCATCTCCTCTACAGAGGCATCATCAGAGCCGTTGAGAACTCTGCAGCCTTCTTCCTGATAATACTTTGCCACCTCCAGACCCAGATGACGAAGGAATTTTCTCGCGTATCAGATGATCCGGCTTCTGCATTTCGATATGAGATTCCCGCAGGCGGACCGTCTCCATACCGCATCCGATATCCATACCGACCAGATTCGGAACCGGTGCGATAGAAGCGCTGTCCGCCGGATCTGTAAAAATCTTCGCTTCATTATATTTTCCCTTTACCTGAATCATCTCATTTCCCTTCTGCGGCCGGTTTTTCCGGCAGACGACTTTTTCACTTCCTCATGATAAAAATAGTTCACGATCACCGGCGGCGCTTCAAAGGGATTTTTCATGCTGTCATCGTTGCGCACATATTCCAGTCCGCTTTTCTTCGCATATTCGCGCAGCGATGCGTCGAGTTCCTCCCAGTACAGACGGATCCCGTGCCGGTAGATTTCGTCATACAGCGGTATCAGCTCCGGGCGTTTCTGGCGGATATAGTCCAGGATCACTGCTTTATAACTGCCGCGCAGATTCAGATTTTCCAGCCAGATGAGATTGCACTGTCCCTTCACCCGCTCTATGATCGCTTCCACATCTGTAATGCCCGGAAAGATCGGAGAGATAAAACAGGTCGTGCGGATGCCCGCGTCGTACAGTTTCTTCATCGCGGCCAGCCTGCGCTCAATGCTGACGGCGCGGTCCATATCCGCCCGGAATGATTCGTCCAGCGTATTGATGCTGAATCCCACTCTCGCATCCTCAAAGGTCCGGATCAGATCGATATCCTTCAGCACCAGATCCGACTTCGTCTGAATGCTCAGATATACGCCGCTTCCCTGCAGCTGTCTCAGCAATTCCTCCGTGCGTCCGAAAACAGCTTCCTCCGGGAGATACGGATCAGTCACAGATCCGAAAAACAGTTCTTTTCCGGCATACTTCTCCGGCCGTCTGATCGCCGGCCAGTATTTCACGTCCAGAAAATTACCCCAGGACTCGGGATGATTTGTGAACCGTTTCATAAAGCTCGCATAACAGTACTTGCAGCCGTGCGTACATCCCACATAGGGATTGACGGAATAATCGCCGACGGGCAGATTTGACTTCGTCAGGATACTTTTGGCTTCGATTTCTCTGATGACTGTCTCCACAGCGTTTTTTCCTTTCTTTTTCAGATATCCATTTTCTGCTGTCCCGGTACAGAATTTTTTTCCAGCCAGCTTTTCTGTACGCCCTGCGAAACGATATCCGTTTTTTTCAGATGTCCGAGCAGAATCGGGGAATCCGGATCATGAAGCTTATGATTCTCTGCGGCTTTCTGCGGGCTTTTATTCGCATAACAATACCTGCATCCGTTCAGGCAGGTATCATAGGCCCCGATGTCCCGGCTTTCGATGCAGTGACATCCCGCTCTGCTGCCTTTGTGTTTCCGGCCGCGGAAGGTGATTCCGTTCGCCTGACCGAGCATTTCAAGCGTCATGCAGCCGGACGGATGAATTCCATACCTGCTGTAGTCGCCGTCGGTTCCGCAGGTCTGAAGAAAAAGGCCGTATTTTTTCGCTGTGGAGCCCAGATTTTCCGCCAGTGTCTCCCGATCCTCCTCTGTCAGCGGAATCAGCTCGGGCATATTGGTCTTGAGCTTTTTATACATCTCCACAAAGCTGAAAATGCAGCGGTCTACATGCCCGGTCAGCCGTTCGGCCAGATATTCGAACGTCTTTTTGTGAACGTCGATCGTATATTTTTCCGTCAGAAGCACGGGATCGTAACGCCAGCAGATCCGCCCGGCGCCGACCTGTTTTTCCAGCCCGAGCAGGGTGTCGATGCTCTCATCGATGGACGGAACGCCCGGCTCGATATCTTTTCCGTAGGCTGTGATCGTATACTGAAAATGAGTGGAAAAACGATCCGTAATCCGGTGAAGATCCTTCAGAATCGGCCGGTAATTTTTCGAACAGAATTCCACGCAGTCCACCGTCTCCGGCGTCAGCTCATAGCGCGTCACCTTGTTCGGAAACAGAGGATTCCGGGAAAAAACGTATCCCTCTTCAAAGCGCTTCAGAAGCCACGGCGTATAAAACTGCACGGTATCCGTCCGCGCACCCGTATTTATGATCATATTCGTCTCCTCTCTTTTCTTTTCTCTCCTCCTCCGTTTTCTTCTTTTCGAATACCTTAACATGTTCCGCAGAGAAATCCAATAAAAAATCATCGGGCCTCTGTAAGCCAACCCCCGATAAGGAAGGTTTGAAAACAAAGTAACTTAACGGCTGGCAGACAGGTTGCAACGAAAAGCGGGGAAGAGTTCAAAGACTTCTTGCCTGCTTTTTCTATATCGTGTGGAACGATAGAAAGGCATTTTTGCACTTTCGAGGGATATGATATTACTTGCTCTGTTTCCGCCCTCTGCAAGCCGCATAAATCAAGGCTTTTTGCCCGCCTAAATATCCACGCTGGTATAGCAAAATGTTACGCAGTAGACAGCCATTTTTGACAGAAAAATATAAAGTCCCCATTTTCTTTGTTTCACGCCTACAAAGCCGTATTATACAAGACTTTCTCACTACCTATTGCGTAACATATCATTGTGAGTTGAGGGCGCAAGCGGTT
>CALXIZ010000116.1 GCA_944388495.1 uncultured Clostridia bacterium
GGATGACTGCGAACGGCTTTATGATTATGCTGAAAAAGGTGTCAGACATATAGAAAAAGAAAGAGGAGAAGACGGCGAGGAAACAGAGAAAATCGTGGAAGGATGCGGCGCAGATGAAATCCGGGAAAACATTCTCAACGCGGCGGTCGCTCTGAAGCTGGCCATGAATCTCTACGACCTCGTCGATCAGAAAAAGAAGGATCCGGATCAGGAAAAAAAGACAGGTGCAGACAGATGAGTATGAAATCGAAAAACATGAATTATCGTTTTTTTGTCGAGTATTTCGATGCGGAATCTGCGGAATTCCCGAAACCTGAATCATCCTCCGGATCCGTGAAATCTCGGAAAAAACAAAAATCTTCTGAGAAACCGGAGAATCCGGATAAACCGCTGAGGCTGATACCTTATAAAGGAGATAAATGGGAAAAAGAGGATCCGGAGAAGGACAGACTGTCAGAGGTGATGACGCAGCGCACCAAAGAGATCACGGAATTCTGTTTTCCCGTCCTGTCTCCGACGGAGAAATGGGAAAATATACTGAAAAATCCGGCAGGAGAAAGATATCTTCCGCATTCTCTGCGTTTTTTCAGCTTCCGGCTGAAGACGACATATCCCGGTCTTCTCATGGGTACCGGTCTGGAACACGATATGAAAATAGACGGAGCGGTCAAATGCGGTTTTTCCTTCGACTATGTGACCGGTCTGCCGTATATTCCGGGTTCTTCTCTGAAAGGAATGCTGCGTTCCTTTTTTCCGGGAGACGAGAAACCGGAGGAGGAATCTGCGGAATACGGAAAATATATACTTTCCTGTCTGTCCGCTCTCATACCCGGCTCCGAAGTGTCAGATTCTCCGGATTTTCTGAAGCTGCCGGAGGAAAACGGGACACATGAGGAAACATGTGAGGAAACAGCCGGCACGTATACGATCGTGCTGCAGGATCTGAAGAACCATATCTTTGAAAACGGAGATGTCTTTCTGGGCGCTTTTCCTGTCTTTACAGAGAAAGATGACAGCCGCAGGCTTCTGGACACGGAATTCATCACACCGCACAACAAAGGGCGTTTTAAAAATCCGCAGCCGATCAGCCTGATCAAAGTCAGACCGGATGTCGTCTTCGAATTCTGTTTTCTGCTGAGAGATTATACCGGAAAGCCTTCGGAAACAGAACCGTCAGAGACCGGAAACTCTGAAGCAGAATGTTCTGAAGCGCAGCAGTCTGAAATGGATCGTTCCGCAGTGGAGAACTCTGAAGCGAAACCGAAAAGAGTCCTGCTTCACGCGGAAAAGAAAGCGGCGCTCTTTCGGCAGCTGATTCTCGATATGGGCGTCGGTGCAAAGACGAATGTGGGATTCAGCCGCTTTGCGGAGGAGGAAAAGAAAAGTGAGCAGCAGAAAAGAAACGGTAGAGGAAATCAGCCGAAATGTCAGAACGGAAGATGTCCGAATACCGTTTCCTGGAATGAATCAGAGGGAACTTGGAATAAATACTGTGATCGATGTATGGAAGCGATGTATGAAACAGTTCAAAAAGTATAAGACTTAAAAGCATAGCTGTACTTACAATAAGAGGAAATACTATGGAGTTTTCTGAAAAAAATTTCATCTTTCTCGATGCGGAGACGGACGGGCTGTACGGCGGTTTTCTCACGGTCGGGATCGTCGTGACGGACTTTGCGGGAAGAGAACTGGAACGCATCTGCTATGGAATCCGCAGAGAAAATCTTCGTGTAAAGGATCCGTGGGTGGCGGAACATGTCCTGCCGGTTCTGGGAGAGTATGAGCCGTGTGAGGATGAGGAGGAACTGCTGGAGAGAGTATGGGCTTTGTGGAGGAGGTACGCGGAAAACGCATATGTCGTGGCGGACGTGGCGTTCCCTGTGGAGGCGCGTCTGTTTCAGAGATGCGTCCTGAAGAATCCGAAGGAGCGAAGATTTCAGGCTCCGTTTCCTCTGCTGGATCTGGGAAGCATTCTTTTCGCAAAGGGAATCGATCCTCTGACAGACCGTGTATCTCTGTCAGAAGCAGAAGAAAAGGCAAAGCGTCACAATGCTCTTTCCGATGCGGCCATGGCGGCGAAAATTTTTCATGAACTGATGAACGGAGAAAAGAAGTAACGATGGATACACAGGATAATGTCTTAAACGCAAAAAGCAATCATATTTTCTGCTGGCCTTTTAAATTTGATGAACACCGGTGGGATGAGGTAACATCTCATCTGCTGAAAAGCGGGAGCGGCGCGGACAGCAGATGGTCTGAGAAATCGATGGAATATACGGATTATGCCGAAAAACGGCAGAAGAGCCGGACCGAAAAAGGAGAACAGATACAGGTCAGCCAGACGGAGAGAGATGTTTTCCGGCTGAGACAGTATCTGAGTATGTCGGCGAGAAATATTTTCATGAAAAGCGCGTCAGGCAAGGGAGATTCTCCGTTGTGCAGGGTCTATCAGTATAAGATGGATACGGAGAGATTCAAATATCTCTATTATATCTGCTGCGGAAAAAAAGAGGGCGGCGATGGAAAAGACGGGAAGAAAGAATTTTACCTTCCCATTGCGGACATCGAACTGCATCTTTACCGCCACGGCGCAGGGATTCTGCTGATTCAGGCGGCGAATTACAGCTACGGTTCTGTTGACGATATGAAACTGATTAATGACAAAGGGCGAAGAATCGCCATACCTGCGATGGCGGAGAAAAGTGCCGACGGATTTATGCTCTGTCCGGACCGGATCGGAATAAAACTGTTTGATCTTAAGAAGTGGAGCGGAAATGCGTGCAGGCATTGTGTCAATTACAGGGCTTCTGATGATGCGTCATGGATCAATCGGATGCTGGGAATATCACAGGAGGAAAATTCCCGTGAACAGATTTCTGATTATACCATCGATGCTTCTGTGACGGATTTTCGTCGGATCGCCCGGAAATATTATGATATGGATACGGAAAGGAACAGAACAGGAGAAACAGACACAGCCGGAGACGCCGCGCGTATGGCCGCCCGCACGGCGGACTTTCTGTATGATCTTTTGGATTCCTCTCTGGAATCTTTCGGTCCGGAGAGGAACGACGGTTTTTTCCGGGGAAATACTGCACCGCGGACGGATGACCGGATGTTTACCGTTTTTCTGCTGAGAAATGATTATCTTTCTGATAAGATCAAAGAATTATGGGATATCGGAAATCCGGGATATGATAATATACAGAATCTCTTCTATTCTATTATCTATATCGATCCGGAGGATTCGAGCTGCCGGGACAGGCAGATGCGTACAGATCAGCTGAATCAGTCGGTTTACCGCCGATGGGGCGGTTACGGGACGC
>CALXIZ010000117.1 GCA_944388495.1 uncultured Clostridia bacterium
CTGCCTTTTCACTAATAATATTAACTTCTAATAATCTAGCAGTTTTACCACTTTCGACACTAGGGAAAAAAGCATTAGTATTTCCTGTGGCACCACCTACTCTAGCTGGAATTATATTCCATTCTGCATTGTTTAATTCGAGAGTGAAATGAATTTTTGTATCTTTTAAATTCTGTTCCGCTCTCAGATCAATCGTTGTAGACGGCATCAAGCTATCGGCTTTTACGGGTACGTAAGAATCTACAGCACTATTTGCCGTCGTCGCAAATGCCATAGTAGGCATCAGCGTGATGATCATAGCCAGCGCAAGGATCAGCGCTAAGCCTTTTTTGATCTTCATCTTTTTTTCCTCCTTTTTTAATTCTTGAAGGGAGTTCTTTTTCTTGATATAGAACAAATTATCCTCCCTTCAGCAAGATAATTTGACATAATATATAGAATTGCAGGCAGATAAACCATACAAATCCTATCATAGAAGAATTATACATTCCAAAGTTCATCACGTCAACCGCAACTTTGAAATGTAACAGAGCTGTAACACGGAAACCTCCGGTCGGAAAAGCGGGGCGCTGTTCCGCCGGGCCCGCTGTTACTGCGGCCTTCATCATGTTAATAGTATATCAACTTTACATTATTTGTCCATTACAGTCATGTTACATAACTGCTGAAAATTTTTTTCAGAAGGACTGCCGCAGGCTCAAAACATATTGATTTTGTTGGGTTTCGGCGATCCGTGGCTTCTTTTTTCCGCATATTGTTTTTTTTCTGAAACAAACGCTTTTCCACCCTCTGTTTTCCTGTTTTTCCGTACATAAGGAAAAACAGGAAATTTCAGGGTCTATCATAAGAGTCCCGGATCGTCTCCGGCGCAGCCTGTTCCCTGCGGATCATGCCGCCGGTGTCAATGCAGAGAAAGCCACGCTGTCTCGCCTTCGATCGTTCTGCAGCCTGCATAGGAATCGCTGTAACAGCGGCATGATGTCACAATTCTGTACGTATATCCGCTGTCCAGCGTGACGGTATTTCCGCCGGAGATTCCCTCGGCGACGAGCTGCTCTCCGGACTCCGCCATCCGGTAGATGCTGTACGATACAAAGTCTGCGTTCTGCAGCTCGCTCAGACTGACAGTGACCGCCGCGGAAGTGCTGTTCGTCACATAAGGCCAGGCTTCCGCTTCTGTACGGCTGTCTGCCAGATATCCCGAAATATCGTCTGCTCCGCAGCGGATACCCGCTATTTCCCCGCTGATTCTGTGAAGCGTGATCGTATAATTTTTCGTGCCGTAGTCTCTGTTGTCGCTTCCCACTGAGACTGTGACTGTCTGAGAATCTGTGCCGGCGCGGATAGGAATCTCGCAGACTGCCGTACCGTTCTGCATATCCACTGCCTGTGAAATGCCGTTATATCTTACGGTATAGACAGGATTATCCACATAGCCTGACGCAGCGGCATCGTCCACGGCGCGGAAATGTAATGTCAGCTCCGTCGAATCCGCAGGAATGTAGTAGTTGAAGGCGGATGCGGAAACAGGCAGATTCGTATAGGATGCCTCTCCGCTGCCGTCAAAGAAGCGGACAGCGAGAGATTTCAGAAGCGGCGTGATTCTTTCGATGATCACCTGCTTCGGCATCTCTGTCACGCCGGAAGCGACGGTGATATTCTCCGGCGCTGTCTCATAGGTGATGCCGTCCGCATTTGCGTTGAGCTGACGGATCGCTCCCTCTCCCTCGAAAACAAAGCCCTCCGCGCGGATATCCGCCGTATTGACGGTCGTACCGCTCAGAAGAAAGATATTTGTCTTTGTCGCATAGGATTCCGCCGACAGGTTGTCTATCGTTCCGGATTCCAGGGCGAGATCCACCTTTGAACCGGAAATGATGACAGAGCTGAAGTCTCCCGCCAGAGACGCATACGCCGCTCTTCCCGCGGATACACTGACAAATCCCCGGCCGAAGTCTCCGCTGAGCTCGAGATTTCCCTCGCTCAGATACGGCTCTTCTGTCAGTTCGGTATCGAGCACGGTCGTCTCACCTTCGGCGCGGACGGATACCGGCTGTGAATTTCTGTGAACCACAGCCTTCGATACGCGGCTGTCGCGTATCGTCACACCGCCGCCGTTATCCTCGGTTCCTCCGCCCTCTACATTGAGAGTTCCGAGAATGACGCAGTTGCTGATCAGAACATCTCCGTCTTCCACGTCTTCGCCGACGGAAATCTGGTTTGTATAGATCGTATCACGCAGCGTCACGCCGGGCAGCACGACGGTCTGGTTTCTGCTGATGATATTTTCACTTTCGATGATGTCCGTCATCAGCTTCGCAGCCTGCGCACGCGTCAGGTTGTCTCCCGGATGAAGATTTCCGTCATCATATCCTCCGATATATCCCTTGGCTACGATTCTGCTGAAAGCGTCCTCCGCCCAGACAGCGACATCTCCGTAATCGCCGAATACCTTCAGCGTCGCGTTTTCTCCGGCCGAAGGAACGATACGCGAAATCATGACGGCAGCTTCCTGGCGTGTGATATTTCTGCCGGGTGCAAATTCCGTATCGCTGTATCCGGTAATGAAGGAAGCCGCCACACCGCGGCTTATGTCTTCGTAAAACCAGTCATCCTCTGTGACATCCGTAAAGTCGATATCCGCCTCCGCTTTGTTTTCCAGGGCTCCGTTAAACATCGTGGTGAACTCGGCTCTTGTAATCGGCGCATCCGGTTTGAAGGTACCGTCTTCATAACCGTTTACAAAGCCGTAATCTATGGCTTTTTCGATATAGGATTCCGCCCAGTGTCCGGAAATGTCGTCAAATGAAGCCGCATACACTTCCCGGGAACTGTCGGATTCTGCATACCAGGCCGTCGTGACGGCCATGGCGGCAGCCAGCAGAAGAGCAGCGCACCGGGCGCCGCTCCTGCGGATCCTCTGTATTTTCATTTCTTCTGGTCCTCCCTTCTTTCATACATTCTCCTCTGATCCTTTCAGAGACTTTTCCGGCCGGATTTTCCGGCATATGACTGCATATTTCCGAACCGGATATCCCTGAATTACCCTTTATCTTCAGCCGGCGGGATTATCTTCTTTCTCCGGCAGGCGGACGACGATACAGTATTCCGAAGCCGCCGCGATTTCCTCTTCGGTAAAATCTCCCACGACGGCGAGAAAACTCATGTCCTCCTCCGTAAAGAAATTCTGTGCATAGTCCCAGATGCCGCTGCCTTCACAGGAGTCCGCATTGTTGAAGATGAGGATCGTATCAAGAGGCACGATCATGTCGTGCACTGCTTTTTCGATGAAATAATAGGCATCCCGCCCGGTAGGCATGGTATTGATATATTCTCTGACCTCCGCGTTATTTTTCAGATTGATATGAATCATATTGTTAAAATAATTCATCGCGAAATCCTTGATAACCTTCGTGCGGTCCTCCTCCGTGCTTCCGGTCAGTAGAAGCGTTTTGAAATCCTTAAACTGGAGTTTCCAGTCCAGCAGCTGTGATATTACTCTTTCCATTTTCCGTTCCTTTCCGTAATATAAAAATTTTCTCTCCGCATGCGTCTGCATGCATATTCCGGCTTACTGGCCCGGCAGTCTGCCGGCGATTTCATTCGCCACACCGGCAAATTCGGTGAGGCTCAGCGTCTCCGCCCTTCTGACCGGATCGATGCCTGCGGCCTGAAGAACAGAGGCGATTTCCTCTTTTTTCAGGCCGCGTATACCGGTGAGCGAATTCAGCAGAGTTTTTCTTCTCTGGCTGAATCCGTTTCTGACCGTCTCAAAAAACAGTTTTCTGTCTGTCAGGTTCACAGGCTGCTCTTTGCGCAGATCGAGCCGGATGACGGTGGAATCCACCTTCGGCCGCGGCACAAATACCTCCTTGGGCGCATCGGTGACGTGGCTGACGGTACAGTAGAATCCCACCGCTACGGTCAGCGCTCCGTACCGCTTTGATCCCGGCGAAGCCTGAATCCGTTCCGCTACCTCCTTCTGCATCATTACGGTGATGCTGTCGGCCGGAACCTCTTCCTCCAGAAGCTTCATCACAATCGGCGTCGTAATATAGTACGGAAGATTTCCGATGATCCTGACTTTGCCCGTCACTCCTTCGGAACGCTTCCGTCCGATCAGCTCTTTCAGATCGGTTTTCATGATATCGCCGTGAAGAATGTCCACGTTATCATATTCCTGCAGTGTCTCTGAAAGAATCGGTATCAGATGTCTGTCGATTTCAACCGCTGTCACGTGAGCGGCGCACTCCGCCGCCGCCGCTGTGAGAACACCCATACCGGGTCCGATCTCGATCACCAGATCCTCCTCTCCGATTCCGGAGCCTTCGATGATACTGTCTATGATATTCTTATCCGATAAAAAATTCTGTCCCAGGCTCTTTGAGTGGCGAAAATCATATTTGTCGCGCAGCTGAGCCATTTTTGAGGGAGAATAGAGCTTATCCATGAACCTTTTTCTTCTCCTTATTTCACTATCGTGCGGATCTCATCCAGCTCCCGCCGGTCGCGGACAGCCTTTGCCATATCGGCCACGATGTCCACCAGATGGAAGCAGCCGTTTGATCCGCCGATCAGCTTTCCGACCTCCTTTTTTGTCAGATCATCGATATTCTTTCCGACAAAGAGACCGGCAGCGGTGTGATCCATCTCAAAACAGGCTGCAAAAGGCCAGCGCTGCATCGTCATATCAAAGTCGATGATCTGTCTTCCGGTCATCGAGTATGTGATCTGCGCATGCATCTCATGGAAGCTGTCCTGATATGCGCCGTTGACGACGGCCTCATCACCGCCCTGTGTGATGATCGTATACTGCTTGTACTTATTATAAAGATTTGCCGTCCTGTAGTGATTCAGGCTGTTGACGTAATTCGGCCATTCATAGAGCCCCGGCATTCTTCCGGTATACGGACGGCAGTAATTTACCTTTTCATTCAGCCAGATCTTTTCATATTCGATCGGGTTTGCCACGCCGATTTCTTCCAGCATGTAAATTTCCGCCTGGTTGATTCCTCTGAGATTTTCCAGCAGAAGCTCTTTGATCAGACCGTTTCCGTCATAGTCCGGAAGTGTCTTGATGATTTTGTTTGCAGCGAAGGTGCAGGTCTCACCGGCCATTTCTTCGATCTCACCCTGAACGAGGTTGTCATTCTGCGGCGTCCGGTGAACGGCATACAGAACTTTGTCTGTCTTCATTCCGCGCGCATCGGCATAGATGACAGCGCTGCATTCATAACGGGTGCCGAGGAAGGAACATTCTGCCGTGATTTTCCCTTCAGGCGTTTTGTCGATACGATTCATGTAAGCGCCCTGTTCGATGACTTTAATCATATTTACTCCTCTCTTGACTTATGAGAAACCGGATTTTTCCGCATAGAATGCATAAAATCCGGGGCCAACCGTTATTTACATTTTTCCGAAGACCGGTCGGATCCGGAGCCGATGTCCGGCGGAGACGATCCGCCGCTGTCATTTCTGCGGTCCGTCGTCTTCCGGCAGGCTCGCCTCCAGCTCCTGTCTGGTAATTCCGTAATGGTTCAGCCTCTTCAGAAAGGCCTTTGCGTTGCCGTAGCCGATCCCAAGCTTTCTGCCCGCAAAATCCCGGCGGGCTTTCGCATTCGGATCCGCCGCCAGTCCGTAAAAGATCATGTCCGACTCGTCAAATTCCGATCTCTGTTCTGTGAGCGTACGGCCCGCCGCCTCAATCGCCCTGCAGATGACATCCGGAGCCGCGTTCTCGATACCGATATCGTCTCCGCGCAGCGCTTCGTTTTTCGATATGTAAGCCTGTCCCGCATCGGGAAACAGCTCTGTCAGTCTCCTGCGGATCTCTTTTCCCGCATAATCGGGATCTGTCAGAATGATGATGCCGCGCGTCTGATACGCATTGCGGATACGCGCCACGGTCTCTCTGCTGATTCCGTATCCGTGCGTGGCGATGACGTCCGCGCTGACCGCTTTCTGTACGGCATCGATATCATCTCTGCCCTCGACGACGATAACTTCTTTTATAAAATCTTTCATTTTCCTGTCTTGCCTCTGCCGCTCTTTCCGTGCCGCTGTCTGTCAGCTTCTGCCTTTTCCTTTACTTTTCCCCGCATCTTCCCGGTCCGTGCCGTTTTCTCCGTCAGGGCAGAGGTTCCGGCTCTCCGTCGGATTCTTCATCTTCAAAGAGATAGATGATTTCACCGGATTTTGCCATTTTGAGCCATGTCCGCGCCTGTTCCTCGATATATGCCGGTGTGCCGATCTGATCCGCTTCCTGTTCGAGACGCTCTTTTTCCTCTTTCAGCGCCGCGATCTTATCCTGCGCTTCTTTTTCTTCTATCGTCAGCGAAACGATCTTCCACAGAGAGCTGAGAACTCCGAGAAGAACGAGAAGCGCCAGTATGAGAACGACGATTCTCACAGGCGTCATTTTCTTTTTCTTCTTTGCGGATTTTCTGCGGCTTTCCTGCGGCTGTGCCGCTTCCCCCGCCGAAACGTCCGCTTCCTCCATGGCTGCGGCCTGCGCTTCCTGCGGCCGGTATCCGTAATAGTCGTATTCCTCCTCCGGAAGCCCCCGTCTGCGTCTCGATTCCGCCGCAGCCTCGCGCAGCTGACGTCTCCTCGCCTCGCGCTGTGCCTCCAGATCGATGACAGTCTCATCTTCTGTCAGCGCGCGTTTCTTCTTTTTCCTGATCTTTTTTTTCCCCATAACACCTTACCCCGTACCTGCCGGAAAACTCCGGATCAGCCGGCCGGTCCGGCGTTTCACCGGCGCCGGTCCGGCTATGAAATCAGAATATATGCTGTTATCAGCATTATAACATAAACGGCCGCCGCCGCACGGATGCGTTCGGAATTTTTGAAAAAGAAAACGTAACGTCCGAGCAGAATGCCGGCTGCCAGCGCAGCCGTCTCGTGAAAGCTGATTCTGCCGTAGCTGCTGATATACCAGAAGCGCGCCGCCATCACAGCCGCCGTCAGACAAAATAACAGATCGAAGACAGCCTTTATCCGCTGCCTCCCTCTGCTCCGGCCGTCCGGCGCGCCCGGCGGCATCATGCTTTCATACACCTCGAAAAAAAACGCGATACAGGCGCCGCATACAGCCATGATAAAAATCTCTCTCAGCTGCAGAAGAATGCCTTCATAGCCGTACAGAGGCTCCGACGGCGCCTCCTGCAGAAATCCTCCCGCTCCTGACAGAAGAAAATCCCGGACTCTGTCTGTGATCAGACTGAATTTTTCCAGATCCATTTTTCCATCTCATCAGTCTATTTCATCAGCTTCTTCAGGAGTCCGCTTCCTGTCCCGCCGCTTTCTTTCATATAAGTCAGACTTATAATCTCTCCGGACAGCGACGCTCTGCCTGTATCCAGATCGAGCTGTGTAATCTTGAGCGCGCGTCCTCTTACGGACAGAGCTCCCTCTTCAAGAAGTATCATCACTGTGTTTTCATCGAAGCTGCTCACATCTGTCACAGCCGTCACTTCCAGCGTTTCTCTGTTTTCCGAAATCAGTGTATGTTCTGTCATATCAGATCTCCCCCTGTCAAAGAATATGGGAAAATCCTGTCCGGTATACGCAGAAAAACAGAGCGGGCGGAGGAAAAAAATCTTTCCTCCGCCCGCTCGCAGTTTCCTTCATATCACTTTTTTCCCCGGATTTCTCCCGGAGGTTTCCGCTTTTTTTCCGTCATGCGAGAAACTGCTCCGGAATATAACACGACTCATCCGGACGGTATCCGTATTCCGATTCGTAGGACGCCGGATCGACCATGAAGAACTGCTCGGCGATCCACGTCGCCTGATCACCGCTCGTGGCGTCGACACAGTATACTTTTCCGTCCACCCGGATCAGATTCCAGGCGTGATCCAGGCTGGAAGCCACCCAGCACTCCAGGCCCAGACGGTCACAGATCGCTTTGTACGCCGCTGCATAGCCGGAGCATACCGTCCTGCCTTCGACCAGCGCTCCGTAGCTTCCTCTGTTTTTTCTCAGAGGACTGCTGTAGTCGCCGCTTAAAATGGCTTCCGAAAGCTCATAATCGTATTCCACGTTATTGCATAAATATACAAAAATGGCATGATGCAGCTCCGTCTCTCCGCCGCCCGATGCGGCAGTCTCCTCCGCGATCTGCATACTGACGCGGTCAAGAGTCTCGCTCACCTGTGACTGAGCCTGAAGCATGTGTCTACGGCCGTCTTCAGCCTCCTCCTGCTGCGCCTGCATGATCTCTTTTCCCGCTTCCTCCTGCTCGCCGATAATATAACCTTCGCCGGAGATCTCTCCGCCGGAGGAAGGCTGTCCCTGTGCGCCGCCTGAAGCTTCCTCCTCTTCAGATTCTTCAGACAGACCTGTCAGCGTATCTCCCTCCGCAAAGAAGAGCCTGAACTGCCACAGACCGAACAGATCCATGCCCGAGGCGGTATAGCGCTCCGGAAAAATGCACATGTCCTCGGCATCGTTTGAAATTTCCGCCGAAATATAGGAGGCGATGCGGCTCTCATCGAGACGGAATCCGTCCGTGCGCACTGAAACGGACTCATATCCCGTCGAAAACCCGTCCATCATTTCTTCGACCAGTTCTTCTTCACTGTGAACTGTCACAAATTTCGCCGGCATAATGCCGAAATTGCGGAATATGATAAAGCTTCCCGCAAACAGCAGCGCGATCAGCAATACCGCGGTGATCAGTATCCGTCTTACCGCTCTTTGCACCGCTCCTGATTTTTTTTCATTCAAGATTCTGTCCTTCCTGTCTCTCATCCGCTCTGTTTTCCCGGCCGGATGATATCTCCTCCGCGTCAGTATCTCTGTCATTCTGACAATCTCCGTCCTGCAGCAGCGGCAGTGTGACTGTCATCGTCGTTCCTTCGCCTTCTGTGCTTCTGACCGAGATTTTTCCGTTATGCACTTCGGCGATCTGTCTGGCGATGGAAAGCCCCAGTCCCGTACCCCCCATGGAACGCGAACGGGCTTTGTCCACCCGGTAAAAACGCTCGAAGATGCGGGAAATTTCCGATTCGCTGATACCGATGCCGTTGTCCGCCACTGAAATATTGACCGTATCTCCGCGGATAAAAGAATCGATCCGTATCCGCCCGCCGTCCTGTGTATATTTTATGGCATTCGTCAGGATATTCAGGATCACCTGCTGCATTTTATCACGATCCGCCAGGATATACAGAGGTCTCTGCCTGCGGAAAGGACATTCCACGCTCTGATGCTTTCCTTCGGCCGTCAGCAGAACCTTCCGCACACAGTCGTTGAGAAGCTCTCCCACCTCAGTCTCTTTCATGTTCATTTTTTCGGTCTCATTGTCGAGTCTGGACAGCTGAAGGAGTTCCTTTACGAGGCGTGTCATGCGCTCCGTCTCGTCATCGATGACGGTCAGGAAATTCTTTCTCGTCTCTTCATCCTCGACGCCGCCGTCGAGCAGCGTCTCCGTATAACTGCGTATCGTCGTCAGAGGCGTGCGCAGCTCATGTGACACGTTTGCCACAAAATCCGTCTGCATCTTTTCCAGCTTCTGTCTCTCCGTGATGTCCTGAATCAGCATGATCACACCGATATCGTTTTCATCTTCCGCCATAAACCGCGCATAGCGCACGGAGAGAATGAGCGAATGGTAGCTGACCACTTCATTCATCGTCTCACTGGAGGTGATATGACGGATTCCGTCCGCGATGTCTTTCTTTCCGAGGCGACGGAGGATGCCGGAAAAGTCCAGCGTTTCGAGTTCCTCGTCCGAAAGGTCGAGCAGTGTCCTTGCGGCTTCATTGATATGAATGATCTCGCCGGAAACGCCGGCTGCGATCAGGCCGTCCGCCATATATTTCAGAATCGTCTCCAGCTTGCTCTTTTCATTTGAGATCTCATTGATATTGTAATCCAGCTCGCGCCTCAGAATGTTGAACATATCTGCCAGGCGGCCGATTTCGTCATTCGATTTTCCCTTTATCTCCTGAGAAAAATCACCGAATGCCATTTTTTCCGCTTTCTCCGTGAGATCGTTGATCGGCGCTGTGATGCTGCTGGTTATGAAAAAGGAGAGAATCGCCGTGATCAGCAGCGCGATGAACATCGCCTGCAGGAAGATGACCTTTGATTCGTTCGTCGTGTCATATACGCTGCTCAGATTGGCGCTGAGATACAGAACACCGATCGTGCTGCCGTCGCTGCCGGTAACCGGCTTTGCCGCGTTCAGAACGGGGATGGAGCCCGGAAGAGTGTCCTGTCCGTCGGCGTCCTCTCCCTCCAGAGCGCTGATGATGACGCTCTCATTCAGCGTATTGATGGCGGAATGACCGACTACCGAGGTGTTATTGGCCGCGATGATCCTGAAATTGGCGTCCACCACGTAGAGCTCATAGTCCGTTCCCGTCTGCCATTCGTTGACGATGGCCTGTATCGTCTTCTGATTTTCCTGCAGAGAGGTATAGGAGTCAAAAGGAATGGACAGCATGACGATATCCAGCGTGCTGAAACACTTCGTCCGGATGGAATCGATCTCATAGGATTCCAGCTTGTTCGTCACGAATACGCCCGACACTGTCATCGCGATGAAGACGATGATGATGAAGATGGCCAGGATTCTCCATTTTATGCTGTTCGTCACGCTGTGCATCGTTTTTTTCCACAATTTTTACGGCCTCCTGAAATAATAGCCAATCCCCCGCTTTGTCATGATATAGCGGGGATTACTGGAATCGTCCTCCAGTTTTTCTCTCAGTCTTCTGACCGTCACATCGACGGTACGGATATCTCCGTAATATTCATATCCCCAGACTTCCTCCAGAAGCTGCTCTCTCGAAAATACTTTGTTTTCATGCTCCGCCAGATAGCGCAGCAGTTCAAATTCCCGCAGTGTCAGCTCCAGAATTTCTCCGTTCTTGCGGATTTCGTACCTGTTCAGATCGATCGTCAGATTGCCGAAATCTCTGATATTCGACTGAGCCTGATCGATATCGGGTCCCAGCGTGAGCGAGGCTCTGCGGATATTCGCCTTGATCCTGGCCAGAAGCTCACGCATGCCGAAAGGCTTTGTCATGTAATCGTCCGCACCGAGCTCCAGTCCCAGAACCTTGTCCACTTCCTCCTCTTTGGCCGTGAGCATGATGATGGGAACATTACTCTTTTCTCTCACTTTCTTGCACACTGTGAAGCCGTCAAGCTTCGGCAGCATGACATCCAGAAGAATCAGATCCGGATCGTGTGATACCTGCTTTACGAGTGCATCCTCACCGTCATAAGAGGTATATACCATAAACCCTTCTTTTTCCAGATTGAATTTAATAATATCCGAGATCGATTTTTCATCTTCCACCACTAAAATCTTTTTCTTAGAATCATCCATAATATCATACTCCGTCTCAGTATTCCGCCCTGTTTTCCTGTCTTTATTAAGTTTACCACAGATATATTTACCGTGAAACCCCATGAGTCCATGATGACCGGCCGGTTTCACGACAAAATCCCGATGCGAGAAATCACATCGGGACTGTGCCGTTTTTCAAGTTTCAACTCTGACTGACTCTTTTTTATTTTTTCCCCGCCGGGCGCCGTATCCGCCGGAGACTTTTTCTCTTACGGATATCCCGGATGCCGTCCGGAAATCTTTATTTCAGATAACTGAGCGGATTTACCGCCGTGCCGTTTTTGCGTATTTCAAAATGGCAGTGATTGCCCGTGCTTCTTCCGGTACTGCCCATCTTGGCGATGACCGTACCCTGAGCGACCTTGTCGCCGACAGAGACGAGAAGACGGCTGTTATGTCCGTAATACGTCTGATAGCCGTTTCCGTGGTCTATCTTGATCAGATAGCCGTACCCGCCTGAGTTATAGCCGGCATATACCACAGTTCCGCCGTCTGCCGCGACGATATTGGAACCGTAGGATCCGGCGATATCGATACCCTTATGCGTTCTTCCCCAGCGCGCGCCGTAGTTCGAGCTCAGACGTCCGCTGGCAGGCATGATGAAGTCTCCCGTAGGAGCGGAAGAAGGTTTTTTCTTTGTGCCCTTCAGGATCACCTGATCGACAGGAGGCGTCGTTTCTATCTCGGAGAGAATATCTCTTCCGATCTCCTCGCCGTTTACTCTGTAAATCTTTGCCGTTACACGTGATACTCCGTCGACGCCCTCTGTCTTTACTTTTGTCTCGCCTTCATACATAGAGCTGTCTTCTTCGTATACCGTCTTAAACGGAGCCACTCTGGAAAAAATCTGTATTTCGCTTGTGGACACCGTCAGAATCCTGCTGGAACCGTCTTCATTGAGGAAGATCCTGCTGGCTTCATCGTAATCGGCAAAAGCACCGACATTTGCTGCCACAGGCTCAATCCGGACATCTTCTTCAAAGATGAGATCATCCGGAGCGAGTTCTGTGGAAAAGACGAGAGGATGCGAGCTGTCACCCAGCTCCTGTCCCGCTGTCAGAACGGCCGCCGCCGCATCGATGGCGATTTCCTCCGCTGTCGGAGCATCCTCTTCTTCCGCCTCTGAAGCGTCCTGCGCTGTTTCCGCCGTTACAGCAGCCGCTTCTGCGGAAACGGAAGCATCGGCGGCTGACGCCGCTGTCTGCGCGCCGTCAGCCGCTGCCGCGGTATCCGCGGCGGAAGCGGATGCGGATGCAAATTCCATCGTCCCTTTCGCAGCCTCTGCCGTTACCGTACCTTCTCCGGCCAGAGCTTCCGTCTTCACGCCCTGTGCCTCTTCCTCCGCACCCGCATAGCCGGATACGGATGTGGAGAGAATGATGTCATGCAGCGCATCCAGCCTGCTCTGATCCGCGGACAGATCCGCCTCCGTAGACGTCACGCTCGTTCCCGCAGCCGCCAGAGATTCGGCATCCGCAATCCTGCCGTCGATCACTTTGTTGCCTTCATTGTCCTCTGTGCAGTAATAGAGCTTCACTCTGTCGAGAATCTGCTTCGCTGTCTCTTCTGAGTCTACAAGAGCGGCCGTCTTTCCGTCGATGATGATGGCGCATCCGTCGCCTGTCAGATTATCCGCATTTGCTATTTTATCTACAACAGTCTCAGCCGTGTCCGTATTCGCCGAGAAGTCCAGCTGTTTTGTATATGTCACATCCACTTCAGGATCTACGGATACGTTCACACCGGTCTCCACGGATTCCGGAATCTGATCGACGGCTTCTTCGATCTCCGTCTTGTCCTTCACAGTGCCGAGCTGTGTTCCGTGGTAGGAATAATTGTAAACGGTACCCGCGTTGATCGTAACCGCGAAGGCGACCATCAACATCATGGCTGTACCTGCTGCAACCGTACATTTCTTTCTGTGTTCCGCGAAATACCGGGAGACAGAATCTATGAAAAGTTCATATTTTCTGACGAGCTCATGTCCTTTCATTCTCATGCGGTCAAAACGCGATACCGCATTCCGTTCCAGCGATGTGAGAGTCTCCGCCACTTCCGCAAACTGGCTTTCTCTGACCTTTTCCATCGCCTTTCCTTTTATGATAAGGTTTCTCTGCATCCAGTGATTTCGTCTGAATCTTTCGTGCGCTCTGTGCGCCGCGCGCATACGCGTGGATAAGCGTGCGGCTGTTTTTTTGGATAAAGCATACACTGAATCCAGCATTTCAGACACGGACTCTCTGAAATACTCCAGTTGATCGTCACAGCTTTCTGCCAGCCTTCTCAGCTTTCCCGCGAAAGTCTGCCCCGCCGGCCCTGCTCCTCTCCGGCTCCGGATCTTCTTTTTCTTCTCCGGTTCCGCACGGGATACGGTCTGTTCGATACAACTGCCTGCCGTTTTACGCAGCTCATCATCTGAGTCTGCTTTTCCGGCCGTCTTTTTCACTTCGCCGGGCTCCGCCCATGCTGTCTCTTCCGCTCTTTTCATTCCGACGCTTCCGATACCGGCCGCGGCGTCATTCCGCGAAGTGTCTGTACTCGGTACATCGTCAGGCGACGATAATTCTCTTTCGAATTCCGTCTGCCTTCCGTGTTTCCTGATATTCTTTTTACTCATTTCAACCACCTTTCAGGATCGCGCCCGGAAATGCGCGTTCTTACTCGTGCTTCTTCTTCGATCTTTCCTCCTTAGATAAACTGCTTCAGTTTTTCAGAGTAGCACCTGCAGCGCTCTCCGTTGTTCAACACTCCCGTGTCTCTGCATTCTTTGCATTCGTACTGCATTTCAAGATAATCATACGGCAGATTCTGCTCTGTAAGCAGATAAGCTTTCTCCGCGCTCAGCTCCGTAATCTTTCTGTTCAGGCTTTCCCGCTCTTCACGCACATTCGGCCCTCCGTTGAGAGCCAGACGCGAGATCATGAGATTCGTCCTGCGCAGCTGCGTGTCGATTTCTTTTATGCGCGGAACGGAGGCATAGACAGAGCGCCGGCGTTCTTCCAGCTGCGCTTCGTTTTTTCTCCTCAGTTCCTCGTACAGCTTCCTGACTTTCAGAGCCGGATTTCCGCCCTTCTCCGTGCCGTCGGAGGAGGTTCTGCTCTTTTTCGTCTTTCCGCTCCATGCCAGCAGAATGCTGTTTACATAGTTGATGTTCGGATTTGAGATTCCGCTCGTCTTTGCACATGCCTCCAGAATCCGGTTCATGTCAAAGCCCATCCCGTCCAGCCAGGAATCGATGATTTTCTGTTCGTTTTCCGTCGGATTACGGTGAAATCCCAGTGCCTTCATCACTCGTCTGTATTGATTATGGCGCAGATCGGTATCTTCGAGATACTTTTCCGCATCCCCCAGAGTCCTGATATTTTCTTTTTCCCATTCCCTGATCACGCTGGAAATATAAGGAAATCTATTGTTTCCTCTGCTTTCCACGCAATACCTGTATGCGAAGCATATGAGAGCGGGCTCCAGCCCGTCTTCGCAGATCCAGGACACGATAGCGGAAGATTCCCTGCTCTCAAGCATGCGGTTTGTGATCTGCTCCACCTCTTCAAAGGTATCGCGCAGCACATCGTCATCCATGAGAATACGCATTTCATCGGGAACCGTGCCCTCCACGGCCGGATCAGCGCTGTCTCCCGGTACGGAAAACAGTTTTTCCTTCAGACAGGTAAATTCGACCGTGTAGTGGAATTTGTCCTCGGGGCTGCTGTAGCGTTTTCTGATCACGCCGCAGCTCTCCCAGTAATTCCACGCCCGCATAACATCCTCTTCGGCCATGCCGAGATGCTTTGCGATCAGACGGTTGGACATATTTTCATCCCCGGTATACATGAGTGCCGTGAGATAAACCTTTACAAAATCCCCTTCGGCCGCCGCCATGTATTCCATCAGAAAAATATTCTCCACCTGTGTGTCTCCAAGGTAAAGATTTTTTATTTTTTCACGCTTGAAGTTCATCTGTCTGTCCTCATACGAAATTCATTATAACATACCGTTTGTGATGATTGTGTGAAAATTCCGGCCGGAAAAACGATCCGCCGGCTTCTGCCGGCGGATCGTGCTGTTTCCATCCGGAAATTCCGGATTATTTTCAGGCGGCTGATGCATTTAAAACAGCTCGCCCCGGACCATCGTCTGTTCTCTGTCCGGTCCCACGGAGATGATTCTGACAGGTACTCCTGTAAATTCCTCTATCTCGCGGATATAATCCTTCGCCTCCTGCGGAAGCTCATCATAGCTTCTGCAGCCTGTCGTCGGAACGTGCCATCCCTTCAGTTCCTTATACACCGGTCTGCACTCTTCCAGCAGATCGAGGCTGGCCGGAAAATCGGTGATCACTTCACCGTCCGGCTTTTCATAGCCGACGCAGACATTGACCGTCTCAAACTGATCGAGAACGTCGAGCAGCATCAGGGAAATTCCCGTCAGTCCGCTGACTCTTGCCGCATACCGGATCACGACCAGATCCAGCCAGCCGCAGCGTCTCGGTCTTCCTGTCGTCACTCCGTATTCATGTCCCACTTCTCGGATCGCATCGCCGATCTCATTATCCTCTTCTGTAACGAAAGGACCTGCGCCGACACGTGTGGTGTATGCCTTGACGATTCCTATGACTTCCTGAATCATCTGAGGTCCGACGGCGGCGCCTGTGGTAAAGCCGCCGGAAACCGGATGCGAGCTGGTTACATACGGATAGGTTCCCAAATCGATGTCGAGCATCGTACCCTGCGCGCCTTCAAAGAGGACTTTCTTTCCCGCTTTTACCGCTTCATATACCATGACGCCCGTATCGCGGATATACGGTCTCAGCCTTTTTGCATACTCCAGATAGCGTGAGATCATTTCTTCCTTATCGATCGCTTCTTTGCCGTATACTTTGGTGATGATCTCATTTTTGCGGTCGATCTGTGCGGACAGCTTTGCCGTAAAGACGTCGTCGTCCATCATATCGCACATGCGCAGGCCTGTACGTTCGACTTTATCCATGTAACACGGACCGATTCCTTTATGAGTCGTTCCGACTTTATTTTTGCCTTTTGCCTCGTCGCTGATCGCATCCAGAAGTTTGTGATACGGAAAGACGATATGAGCGCGGTCACTGATATAGATATTTGATGTATCGATTCCGTCTTTTTCCAGTCCCGCAATTTCCTCAAAGAATCCTTCCGGATCGAATACGACGCCGTTTCCTATGATATTGACGGCTGATGCGTTCAGAACGCCTGACGGAATGAGGTGCAGAGCATACTTCTTTCCTCCGATCACGACGGAATGACCGGCATTGTTGCCTCCCTGTGCTCTGACGACCATATCCGCTCTCGTAGCGAGATAATCGATGGCTTTGCCTTTGCCCTCGTCTCCCCACTGCGTTCCGACTACTGCTATTGTTGACATAATATTGTTCCTTTCATTCTGTACCGTTCCCGTCCTCTTCCCGCCGGGACGCCCCGTCTCCGGAATCTGCCCCGCCGCTCAGATATGAATGGGACTTCTGTCTGCAAATTTCGTGTATTTTCCGAGCCAGGCGAGATCCACGCTGCCGGTCGGGCCGTTTCTCTGCTTGGCGATGATCACCTCACAGATATTCGGCTTCTCCGTCGTCTCCGGATTGTAGTATTCGTCCCGGTACAGAAACATGACGATATCCGCATCCTGTTCGATCGCTCCCGATTCTCTCAGATCCGACAGCTGCGGGCGGTGATCCATTCTCTGTTCCACCGCGCGCGAAAGCTGCGAGAGAACGATGACAGGACACTCCATTTCTCTCGCCAGCTGTTTGAGCATTCTCGAAAGAGTACTTACCTCCTGCTGACGGCCTTCCGAACGGCCTTCCAGGCTCATGAGCTGAAGATAATCCACGATGATCAGATCCAGGCCTCTTTCAGCCTTGAGACGCCTGCATTTGTTTTTCATCTCCATGACGGAAATACCCGGCGTATCATCTATGTAAATTTCGGCCTTTGAAAGCCGGTCTATCGCGATATTCAGATCCTCCCAGTCGCCCCGCGAAAGGTCTCCCGATTTCAGCTTTGAAAGCTCCACGCAGGAATCGATGCTGAGAAGCCGCTGTCCCAGCTGTTCCTTCGACATTTCCAGAGAAAAGATGAGTACTTTTGCCGACGCTTTCATCGCGGCATTCTGCGCGATATTGAGAACGAAAGCCGTCTTTCCCATGCTGGGACGGGCCGCCAGAATGATCAGATCGGATTTCTGCAGACCCGAAGTCCTCGCATCCAGATCCGCAAAACCGGTGGTCAGCCCCGTCAGGCTGCCGTCCAGACTGGCCAGACGGTCGATTTCGTCCATATTTTCCCACAGAATATCCTTCAGCGGTGTAAAATCTTTTTTCTGATTCATCCGGGCGATATCGAAAATTCCCTGTTCCGCATAGTCCAGGACCTGAGCCGCTTCCGTCTTCTGGCGGTAACTTCTGTCTACGATATCGGAGGAAACCTCGATCAGTTTCCGCAGTATCGCATTCTCACGGATGATTTTTGCATAAGCCGACGCGTTGGCTGTCGACGGAACCACGGACGCCAGGCCGGCGAGATAAGCTCTGCCGCCCGCCATCTCCAGCGTCTTCCTTCTTTTCAGCTCTTCGCTGACTGTCAGAACGTCCACCGGAGAAGAGCTCTTATTCAGATCGCGGATCGCGGAAAAGATCTCCCGGTGAACTTCGCTGTAGAAATCCTCCGGCGACAGGATTTCCAGAACGTCAAACAGCGCCTCTTTGCGCAGCATGACGGAACCCAGCACGGAACGCTCGGCGTCATCACTGTGGGGTGGTATCCTTTCTTCCATTTTTCCGTTCCTTATATCCGTTCCGGATCATCTATCCGGCCGTTACTTCGACACTGATTCTGGCATTTACATCGGTAAACAGCTTGATGTCCACCGCGTGGCTGCCTTCCATTTTGATCGGAGCCGGGATGCTGATTTTTTTCTTGTCGATGTCGATATTCATCTGAGCCCTGATCGCTTCCGCCACATCCGCATTCGTCACGGAGCCGAACAGACGTCCGCCCTCTCCGCCTTTGGATTTCAGCCTGATAACTTCTTTTTCGAGGACTGTCTTCAGTTCCTCCGCCTCTTTTTTCTGCTCTGCCCAGCGCGCGGCGTCATTCGCCTTCTTTGTTTCCAGAGCCTTGATATTTCCGGGCGTAGCCTCTTTGGCGAGCTTATTCGGGAAAAGCATATTTCTGGCATATCCGTCATTTACCTTTACGATATCTCCGGCTTTTCCCTTGCCTCTTACATCTTCCAGCAATATAACCTTCATTTCTGCACAACCTCCCTGTTCCTTCGCAAATGTGTCATTCGCCTCTGTTTTCTTTTTCCGCCTGCATCTGCAGCCGTTTTGTCTCGCTTTTTCTCTCCTGTGTCTGTCTGGCCTGTATCTTTTTGCGCTCCTCTTCTTCCAGAAAAGCGGTCGTGACCTCTCTGACACGTTCCATCGCTTCTTCCATCGGCATGTCGAGCTGCGTGCCGGCCATCGTCAGATGACCTCCGCCGCCCAGCTCCTCCATGATGCGCTGGACATTGATATCTCCGAGAGATCTCGCGCTGACGCGGATACGGTGATCCATATCTTCTCCCAGCACGATGCTGGCGCGCATATCGCGGATATTCAGGAGAGAATCCGCCGCCATGGAGATCAGAACGGAAATATTGTGCCGCGGTTCTTTCAGGAAGGAAAGAGCGACATTTCCGGGCAGAACCACCGCCTGCGAGATGATCTCGGCCTCTTTCTGGAATGTAGCGATATCAATCTGGAAGAACTGTCTCACCTCGGCCGTATCGGCACCCTGGCGGCGCAGCCATGAAGCCGCATCAAAAGTACGCACTCCCGTCTTTACGGAGAAATTCTTGGTGTCCACGGCGATTCCCGCCAGCAGAACCTCCGCCTCCAGTTTGCCGATGCTTTTCTTTTCCGTCGCGACATACTGAAACATCTCCGTCACGAGCTCCGAAGCGGAAGATGCATACGGTTCCAGATGTATGAGAATCGGATTCTGTATGATTTCCTCTCCGCGCCGGTGATGATCGATGACGACGACTTTTTCGATGATGCTGATCAGCTCCGGACACGCCGTCAGACTCGGTTTGTGTGTGTCGACGACAATCAGAAGATCTTCTTTTGCAGCGATACTTTTTGCATATTCTTCGTTGATGAAATTATAACTGTTTTCCTTTTCCGCCATCTCATAAGGCATGGCGATAGCGTCGCTTCTGTCGATGACGATGTTGACCGTCTTGCCCCGGTTTTTTGCCATCCGGGCGACGCCGAGAGACGCTCCGAATGCATCCATATCCGGCATGGCATGACCCATGACAAAGATATTCGGAGCCTGATCGATCAGCTGTCTGAGCGCCAGCGCCACGATTCTGGATTTTCCCTTATTCCGCTTTTCCACCGTCTGCAGCTTTCCGCCGTAGTATTCAAAATTGGAACCCTTCTTTACGACAGCCTGGTCGCCGCCTCTTCCCAGAGAAAGCTCCAGTGCGGCGGTGGCATATTCTTCGACCTGAGCCGGTGTCTTGCCTGCGGCTCCCACTCCGATACTCAGAGAAGCAGGAATGTCTCCCCCCGTCTCCACTTCGTGAATCTCGTCGAGAATGGGGAATTTATTTGTCTCGATATTTTCCAGCGTTCTGAAGTCAAAGATCATCGCATATTTCGCCTTGCCCATATGCAGAAAGCCCGCCTGACACTTCGTGGCCCACATGCGTATTTCTTTTTCGATGTCGGCGCCGATGCTCGCTTTTCTCTCGTCCGGAGCGGACGCGATAATATCGTCATAATTATCCACGTTGATATAAGCGAGACAGGTCCGCTCATCCCGGTACTTCTCCTTGATCTGATCCATCACAGTCGTCTCAAACCAGTGAAGCATCCGGCTGTTGCCGCAGTTGTTGTACGCCTCCGAGGAGGTAATTCTGAAATTTCTCTGCCGCGACTGTTTTGACTTTATCGTGATCGTCTTGTCTTTCAGCGCATCATTGCTCAGCTCGTGAATCTTTACGCCCGTAATGTCGTAAATATTCGATTCGCCGGCTTTCAGACCATCGAAAAGTTCTCTGAATTTTCCGTTGTACCACATTATGGTACCGCTTCCGTCGATGATGCACAGAGGCAGCGGATTGTAAATAACGGAACATGAAATGGTCTCATCCATATCGGAAGCGATATTGTCCAGAAACTTGCTGAACGCCCGCGAGTTGTTTGTCGATGTCTTGAGATTGATGAGCATCGCAATAAACACGAGTATCAGCCCGACTACGCCCAGCAGAGGCTCCGCCAGCGCCAGAAGCAGCGTGATGACGAGCATCACGATGATATCGGGCTTTGAATTTACTGACAGGAAGAGCTTCCTGCCTGATTTTCTGTCCATGATTTCACCTTTCACCTCCAGGCCCGTTGATACCGAACCCATTAGGAAGTAATTATACCATACCCGATATCATAATTCAATATTCGCAAAACCGCCGAAAACGCCTGTTTTTCAACGGTTTTCCGCATTCTGACAATTATTTTGCACTCTTTTGCATTCACCCTTCCTCCGGCGGCGGCACGGCGGAAAAACGGCGCGGAAAGGCGCGGAAAAAGAAAAATCCGGCACCCGCAGGTACCGGATTTTCCGCTTTATTCTGTTTTTCCGAAGACCGAAAAAAAGCTAGTCCTGAATATACGGGAGCAGTGCAACGATTCTGGCTCTCTTGATCGCCTTTGTCACTTCTCTCTGATGAATCGCGCAGGTACCCGTGATTCTCTTAGGGAGAATCTTGCCTCTTTCCGTAATATATTTCTTAAGCGTGTCGACATCTTTGTAATCGATATTTGCGGCGCCGTTCTGTGCCTTCTGTACGCAGAACTGGCAGACCTTTCTTCTTCTCATGCCGCCTCTTCTCTTTTCCATAGAGCGCGTCTCCTTTCTTTTAGAATGGGATATCGTCGTCGTCGATGGCTTCAAAACCTTCCGGGATGCCCGACGGTGCGGAACTCTGATCTGATGACGGTGCTGCCGGAGCCGGATTTTCCGCTCCCGACGGCTGACCGGAATAATTTCCTCCGCCGTAGCTTCCGCCGCCGTAGCTTCCGCCGCCGTAATTTCCGCCGTAGCCGGATCCGCCGCTGCCGCTTCCGCCTCCGCTGAGGAATTCCACACGGTTGGCGATGACATCTGTCGTATAGACGGTGTCTCCGTTCCTGTTCTGGTAGGAACCTGTCTGAATGCGGCCTTCCACCGCAACCTGTCTTCCCTTCGTGATGAACTTCGCGCAGTTTTCCGCCTGTCTGCCGAATACGGTGATGCGGATAAAATCAGCCTGTTTTTCGCGGGACATCGGTCTGTCCACAGCCAGGGTGAAGGTACACACTGCGTTCTGTGTCTCCGGGATGTATCTGAGTTCAGGATCTCTCGTCAATCTGCCTATCAATACGACTACGTTCATGTTAAACTCCTTGAACTATTTCTCGTCTTTATTTACGATGATGTGTCTGATGCAGGCATCGGAGATTCTCAGTCTTCTGTCCAGCTCTTTCGGAAGATCCGGACCCGCCTGGAATTCGATCACTGCATAGTATCCTTCATTCTTTTTCTGGATCGGATACGCGAGCTTTTTCGTTCCCCAGATGTCTTCTTTCGTCACTTCGCCGCCTTCTGCCGCGATAATGTCTTTTACGGTCTGTACCGTAGCATTCTTGGCTTCCTCTTCTAAAGAATCATCGAGGATAACCATTACTTCGTAATTGATCATCTTGTCACCTCCTTATGGACTTTCCGGCCTCATCTCTGAGGCAAGGATAACTGCCGCCCAACGCGGCAGCCAAACTATTATATCAGCCGTTCCTGTCTTTTTCAATGAAAATTTTCATGTTTCTGTCTTTTTTCCGCATTTTCTGTGTAACAGAGCGACAGTGCCGTTTTTACCGGATCTTGATATGAACCTCTCTCAGCTGCTGTTCCGTCACCTCACCCGGCGAGCCGAACATGAGATCCTGCGCGCCGGAGTTGAGAGGGAAGGCGATGACCTCTCTGATGTTTTCCTCACCCGTAAGCAGCATCACGATACGGTCGACGCCCGGCGCCATACCTGCGTGAGGCGGTGCGCCGTACTGGAAGGCATGGTAGAGAGCTCCGAACTTCGCTTTTACAACCTCCTCGTCATAACCGGCAATTTCAAACGCTTTGAGCATGACATCTGTTCTGTGGTTTCTGACGGCGCCGGAGGACAGTTCATAACCGTTGCAGACGATATCATACTGATATGCATTGATATCCAGCGGATTCATCGTCTCAAGCGCTTCCATCTCTCCCTGAGGCATGGAGAACGGATTATGGGTGAAGTCGATCTTTCCTGTCTCTTCGTTGATTTCAAACATCGGGAAGTCAACGATGTAACAGAACTCAAAGCGTCCCTCATCGATCAGTCCCAGACGCTTCGCTACCTCCGTACGGATCTGTCCCGCATATTTTGCCACGGTATCCGGCTCATCGCTGATAAAATACAGGACATCGCCCGGCTCAAGACCTGCAAGTTCCGCGATCTTCTTTTTCTGCTCTTCTGTCATGAACTTGTCGATCGGTCCTTTGTAAGTCATATCGTCTTTTACCGATATATAGCCGAGACCCTTCATGCCGATGCCGAGCGCATATTTTTCCATATCGCGGAACCACGATTTCGACTGCTTCGCCGCGTCCGGCACGCGGATCGCGCGGACGATCTTTCCGCGGAAGGCAGGAAATTCCACTTCAGCGAAGAAATCGCTGAGATCGATAATGATCAGAGGATTTCTCAGATCAGGCTTATCCGTTCCGTATCTCAGCATCGCCTCCTTAAACGGAATTCTCGTAAACGGAGGTTTTGACACCGGAAGATCGGAGAAATGCGTGAAGGTATCGTACAGAACCTTTTCCGCTACCGCGAAGACATCCTCCTGCGTCGCAAAGGCCATCTCGAAGTCGAGCTGATAGAATTCGCCCGGCGAACGGTCGAGACGCGCGTCTTCATCCCGGAAGCACGGTGCGATCTGGAAATAGCGGTCAAAGCCCGACGTCATGAGCAGCTGCTTAAACTGCTGCGGAGCCTGCGGCAGAGCATAGAAACATCCCTTGTGTTTTCTGCTCGGCACGAGATAATCCCTGGCGCCTTCCGGAGAGGAGGCTGCCAGAATCGGCGTCTGAATCTCGAGGAAACCGAGATCTTCCATCTTGTGTCTCAGATAACGGATAATCTGGGAACGGAAGACGATGTTATTTCTCACCTTCGGATTTCTCAGGTCGAGATAACGATACGTCAGACGGACATCCTCTCTCGTCTCCTTCGAACGTTCGATCTCAAACGGAAGGTTCGTCAGAGAGGAACCGAGAAGCTCGATTTTTTCCGCCTTCACTTCCACCAGACCTGTATCTATGTTCGGGTTGACCGTCTCTTCATCTCTCTTCAGAACCTTTCCGTGAACGAGAATGACGGTCTCCTTTCCGAAATCTCTGATCTGCTCGTCGGTCACGACTACCTGCGTCACACCGTAGAAATCGGTCAGATCGACGAAGACGATTCCGCCGTGATTCCGGATCGTGCTGATCCAGCCTGAAATCCGCACATCCTTTCCGATATCCGATTCTCTCAGCTCTCCGCAGGTATGAGTGCGGTAACGGTTCGGACGGAACGCCACATCTGTGCCCGGATCATCCTGCCCCTCGCCGTCTCTGCGAGCGGCGCTTTCTCCGGCCTTCGCTCTTCTGAGCGCCTTTTCCGCGGCAGTCAGCTGTTCCGGACGCGCTTCGCGGACATTTTTCTGTTCTTCCTCAGCGCTCTGTTTTCTGCGCTGTGCCGCTTCCTCCGCTTTTTTCGCCTTTTCCGCCTTCGCGGCCTCCTCCTGCTTTTTCGCGGCCTCTGCATCGAATTTCACGCCGTCCAGCTTTTCTCTCAGAAGTCCGTTTACCGTCCGCGGACTTCCTTTTCCCTTCAGACGGCGCATCGTCTGACCCACCATGAATCCGAAGGCTTTTTCCTTACCGGCTTTATAATCCGCCACCGACTGAGGAAATTCCTCCATCACCGCTTCGATCACAGAAGAGATGAGGTCTGTATCCTCTACGATCAGAAGGCCCTTTTCTTCGACATACTTCACAGGATCGATGTCATTGCGGAACAGTTCGGCTACCAGCTCTTTTCCCACATTCCGGTTGATCTTTTCCTCCGAAACGAGAGTGACGATATCAGCCAGCTTTTTCGCATTCATCTTCAGATCAGAAGCCTCGATGCCCGCCTCTCTGATCAGCGCCATCACGTCGGTGGCTATGGTATTGGCCGCTTCACGCGCTTTTCCGCAGGCCGCATACGTATCGTCAAATAACGATGCGATAGCCTTCTCCGATGTAAGAACCTTTGCCGTATCCGCGGAAAGCTTCAGTTCTCCGACATAGCGCTGTCTCTTCGCCTGCGGAAGCTCCGGCATCTCTTTTCTGACAGATTCGATCCACTCTTCCGTCAGGGATACGGGGATCAGATCAGGATCCGGAAAATACCGGTAATCCTGTGCGTTTTCCTTCGAACGCATGGCATACGTTTCGCCCTTTTCATCGTCCCAGCGACGCGTTTCCTGATGAACCGCACCTCCCGACTGAAGAACTTCAATCTGACGGCGGCTCTCAAATTCGATAGCTCTGCGGATCGCTTTGAGCGAATTGATATTCTTCATCTCCGTACGCGTACCGTACTCTTCGGAGCCCGCCGGACGGACGGACAGATTGACGTCGGCACGCATGGATCCCTCCTGCATCTTGCAGTCGGATACGTCCATATATACAAGCATTTCTCTGAGCTTTTCCAGATAGTCTATGACTTCATCGGCGCTCCGGAAATCCGGCTCGGATACGATTTCGATCAGCGGAACGCCGCAGCGATTGTAGTCGATCAGCGTTCCCGCCGCATCATGCACCAGCTTGCCCGCATCCTCTTCCATATGAACCTCATGCAGACGGATCTTCTTTTTTCCGCCGTCCGCCGTATCGATCTCCACGTATCCGTTGCGGCAGATCGGATGATACAGCTGAGAAATCTGATAATCCTTCGGAAGATCGGGATAAAAATAATTCTTACGGTCGAAGATGTTTGTGTACTGCAGGTCACTGTGGAAGGCAAGACCCGCCCTGATCGCTCTGTCCACTACGCCTTTATTCAGGACAGGCAGTGATCCCGACATCCCCATACACACCGGACACGTGTGAGAATTCGGCTCACCGCCGAATTCCGTGGAGCAGCCGCAGAAAATCTTTGTCTTTGTGGAGAGCTCTACGTGAACCTCCAGACCCATTACGATTTCGTATTCCATTCTCTATTCTGCGCCTCCTTTTCCGAAAATCTCCGGTCTCTTTTTATGATAATCTGTCATCTGCTGATATGTATCGGCCATTTTTATAATCTTCTTTTCGCTGAAGGAATTTCCGATAAACTGCATGCCGATCGGCAGTCCGCCCGACGTAAATCCGCACGGAACGGAAATCGCCGGCAGTCCCGCCAGATTGACAGATACAGTATAGATATCCGCCATATACATCGCCATCGGATCGGCGATCTGGCCTCCGATCTCATAAGCGGCCGTCGGGCTGACAGGGCTCAGGATCATGTCGTATTTTTCATAGGCTTCATCAAAAGCTCTCTTGATCATGCCTCTGACCTTCAGCGCTTTCTTGTAATAGGCATCGAAATAACCGGAGCTCAGTACGAAAGAGCCCAGCATGATGCGGCGCCGCACTTCCGTTCCGAAGCCTTCGCTCCTCGACCGGTAATACGTCTCGATGAGATTGTCCGCGTTTTTCGTGCGGTGTCCGTATTTTATGCCGTCATAGCGTGAGAGATTTGAGCTCGCTTCCGCACAGGCGATAATATAATACGCCGGAACCGCATAATCGATAATCGGCATCTCAAACTCTTCGATCAGAGCTCCTCTCTCCTCCAGCAGCTTCGCCGCCGCAAGGACGGCATCTCTGATTTCCGTATCGAGGCCTACTCCGTAGTAATTGGAAGGGATTCCGATCTTCATTCCCCGGATCTGACCGTCAAAACAGTCTGAGAAATCAAAGGCTTCTTTCAGAACGGATGTGCTGTCTCTTCTGTCCGGACCTGAAATCATTTCCAGAACAGCAGCCGCATCCTTCACATCGTGAGCCAGAGGGCCGATCTGGTCGAGTGACGAGGCATAGGCCAGAAGTCCGTATCTTGAAACACTGCCGTAAGTCGGCTTGATGCCGGTCAGTCCGGTGAAAGCCGCCGGCTGACGGATGGAACCGCCGGTATCGGATCCGAGAGAATAAGGAGCCATTCCCGCCGCCACCGCTGCGGCGGAGCCGCCGGAGGAACCGCCCGGAACCCTCGAAGTGTCCCACGGATTTGCTGTGATGCCGTAATGAGATGTTTCCGTCGAGCCTCCCATCGCAAATTCGTCCATATTCACTTTGCCCAGGACGACGCCTCCGGCTGCTTCGAGCTTTTCCACCGCGCCGGCATCATACGGCGGACGGAATGTTTCGAGAATGGCGGAAGCCGCCGTCGTACGGATTCCCTTCATGCACATATTGTCCTTTACGGCTGCGGGTACGCCGGCCAGAGGAGAGTGATCCAACTCTCCGGCATCGATTTTTTTCTGCACTTCATCGGCGCGCGAAAGCGCCGATGCGATCTTGCCGTGCGCCGTCTCCTCTGCCGCGGACGTTCCGTCCTTCATTTCTTTCCCACCGAGCACAGTGATATATGCTCCGACCGTTTTATCTCTTTCGGCGATCGCCGTCAGATATGCCTCGGCAGCTTCTCTGCAGCTGATCTCTTTCTTTTTTATGGCGCTTCCCAGTTCAAGAGCGCTCAGTTCGCGAATTTCCAATTTTTTCTGCTCCTCTTTCTGTTTTTCTTCTCTTTCCCGCATCTTTGTATCCGTCCTATTCCACCGTCTTGAAGACTTTGAAATAAGATCCCTTCCGTTCCGGCGCATTCGACAGGAGATTCTCTCTGTCATCGCCGTTCGTCACCACGTCCTCCCGGAAGCAGTTCACCGCATCGAAGGGATGAGACATCTCCGGCATATCATCCGTATTCAGTTCGTTGAGCTTTTCTGTATAATCCAGGATATCCGACAGATCCTTTTTCGCCCGTTTTTTTTCCTCTTCACTCAGATAGAGACGGGACAGATCTCCGATATATTCGATGAGTTCATCTGTAATCTGCATATTTCTTTCCTTCCTTCTTTTCTTCTTTTAGCTGTTCAGCTCAGGTGGCGTCCCGCCGCCCGGCGGCGGAACGCAAAAAAACCCTGCAATCCTGTCCGGATCACAGGGACGATTTTTTTACAGAAAACCGCGGTACCACCCGTGTTTGATGCGGACATGCCGCATCCTCTTGCGATGCTGTAACGCGCATCAGACGCGCATCCCTACTGTCATTTCGAAATGCGGGCTCCCGGGTGTTCCTTCAGCGGCTGACGCAAACGGCACTTTCAGTCGCGGTGCCGCTCCCTGCTTTGCACATTTCCGCTTACTTTTCCCGATCCTCGCCGGTCACTTTTTCAGTTCTTTTTTTCGCCGGACCTCTTTCAGCCCGACTGTGTCAGCTTTAAAAGTATCACATCCGCCGCGGTATTTCAACATCCGCCCTCAATTTTTGCGGGGACGGAAAAACTCTTTTCAGAAGAGTCTGCCGTTTCCGTCCGTCGCAAGAAGTGATTCGTAATCTCTGATACAGATGACAATATCCGGCTGATACTTTTCGATGTACTGCGCGATGGACATTTCCGTATAATAGCGCAGATCGACAGATCTCATCTCATCAAAGCTGTAATACGCCATCGCCTCCACCGCATTGGTGAAGCTGTCGCCGAAGATCAGAGCCGACGGAAGCTGCGGACGGTCTGTATCTATGACTGTTTCGGCAATATCTCCGCCCATGTACAGTGAATACGTCACGCTGCCGTTTTCAAAGGCCGCTCCCGAATACACCGATGCTTCCGATTTAATGCCGTTGTCTGTCCTGGTAAAAGGAATCTTTTCCCGGAATTCCGCTTCATAAAGATGTTCATTCATCGGAACGGTGCCCATGAGCTTTCTCTGGCGCGAACCCAGGTAGGGCTCCTCCACCTTCCGGAATGTAATCTCTTCTCCCTGAGGATATCCGAGATGATACGATGTCGTCTCATTGATCCTGCGCACGATCTCTCCGTACGTCAGATACGCTCCCTGCAGGCTGTAATGGTTATCAACCTTTGAACTGTAAAGCGGTGCACCGCCGCTCTCCTCCGCAGATGCGCCGTCCGTTCCCGGTGAGATTCCTGCCGCCTGATCCTCTTCAAAGACCGGAAGCATATCTATCATGGAAACGCCGTATTTTTTCATGGATTCCGTCAGAGATGAAATCTCGATATCTGTAAATTCCTCCCTGTTGTTCAGGTAAAACGGATAAGAGTCCTCATAGCATACATACTGGCACGGTACCGCTGTATAAAGATAAGTACCGCCGTAGGATTCCACCACATCGCGCAGCTTCGCATGACGGGCCGCCATGGATTCCGCCTGCCTGCGGACGCTGTCTTCATCCACACGCTCGAAGGCGTTGAAAGGCAGAAGAACATCGTCGCCGATGACCACGTCGTTTACCACAGGACGTCTCAGAAGGCGGACATCCGTCTCAGTCTTCGCTTTTACGAGCGTCTGACGGCCGGCCGCATGATCGCACAGAAAAGATTCCAGTTCGTTGAAAAAATCACCTTCGATGACGTTCGACGCACTGATCTGCGGCATCTCAGCATACAGTCTGTTTTCATAATAGGAATAGACGTCATCTCTGTTGCCGATCGTCATCACCATCGCGGCGACGAGAAACACGCCGAAGATTCCCGTCAGCAGTATCTCCGAAAATCGCTTCATAATCGTTGCTCCTTTTCCCAGATGACACATACATCAAATGAATCCCGTATATCAGAAACGGAAATAAATAAACGGATTAAACGAACCCGTCACCAGTTCTGTATACGATATGATCAGCAGAAACAGAGCCGCAAGCTTCGGCCACCAGATGAGCAGAGCCGCAGCGGTTCCCGATCCTTTTTTATCTCTCGCGTTTTCCAGCTTTTTCTGCAGAAGCACTTTAAGCGGCATCGATGCGGCAATGCAGAGAATCCATTCCGGAGCATATTCCAGCAGATAGTATACCGCCTGCCCGTCCCACAGTCCGTCTCCGAATCCGAACATGGCGGCCAGATAGGAAAAGGCATGCGGCAGATCGGAGGCCCTGAAAAATACCCAGCTGATGACCGCGGCCAGCAGCGCATAGATATGCTGCACCGGCGCCGGTGTCCGGCTCAGACCGTTTCCCCAGAGATATTTTTCCCCGACCAGAAGTACGAAAAACCACAGACCCCAGAAGATGAAATTCCAGGCGGCTCCGTGCCACATTCCCGTACATGCCCAGACGACAAACATGTTGAAAATCTGGCGTTTTCCGGAACAATAGCTTCCTCCGAGCGGTATGTAGATATAATCGCGGAACCAGGTGGACAGAGAGATGTGCCATCTTCTCCAGAATTCCGTCACCGATTTTGAAATATACGGATAATCGAAGTTTTCCAGGAAATGAAAACCGAATATCTTGCCCAGACCGATCGCCATATCGGAATACGCCGAAAAGTCGAAATAGATCTGAGCCGTATACGCCAGCGCTCCGACCCACGCAAAGGCGACAGACATCTCATCCGCGTTCTGTGAGAAAGCGGCGTCCGCCACTTCTCCCATGCTGTTTGCGAGAATCATTTTCTTGGCGAGACCGAAGATAAATCTGACGATGCCGTCGGAAATCTCCGAAAGAGATTCTCTCCGGGACGAAATCTCCTCCGCTACCGTCGTATAGCGGACGATGGGACCCGCCACCAGCTGCGGGAAGAGTGAGATATAAAGAGCTATTTTAAACGGGTTCTTCTGTACATCCGCATCATTGCGGTAAACATCGATGACATAGCTCAGCCCCTGGAATGTGTAGAAAGAGATACCGACAGGCAGAGCGATCTCCGGTACGGGAACTGCCATACCCAGAGAATTGACGATTTCCGCGAAAAAGCCGGCATATTTAAAATATCCCAGAAGACCGATCCCGATCACTACAGACGCCCACATCGCCGTCCTTCGCACATTTCTGCCGTAAGAAGAAGATGCAAAAAGACCGCAGACGTAGTTGACCGCGATCGACAGAAGCATCAGCAGGAGAAACTTCGGTCCCCCGCAGGCATAAAATATGAGACTGAAGATGAGCAGCACGCCGTTTCTCGCGCTCCGAAACCGGGAGGGAATCAGAAAGTAACATGCGAGAAGACACGGCAGAAAAAAGGTCAGAAAACTGATACTGCTGAAAACCATAATACCACCAATTACTGTTTCTTTTTGCTTTCAATTAACTCGTTTTTTTCAAACTGTTCCAGTTTAACACCCGGCCATGCGGCTGTCAAACCCTGATCCTTACGGGATGAATGAGATACCGGAATTCATTTTCTCTATCCCGCCGTCTTTTTTTCTTCTTTCTCTTCTGTCTCTGACGGCCGGTATATTTTTTTAACCATAAAGTCCGTAATTCTGTATACGATCAGGATGCACAGCGCCTGAACGATAAAAAGAGCGACAGAAGCCGCCGCCCATTTATCATCTCCCGCGATGAACAGAGTCCCGAAATAAAAGATCACCGCCGCGACTCCCATATTGACGCCTGATATCATGATCATATGGGAGAAGAGATGATTGGAAAAAGCCCAGACCTCTTCATCCTTTTTCGCTCTTTTCGTACAGAACGAAAAACGCCCGCTGCGGAAGGCCGGCGGATTGACGCGGAGATACCTTCCCCAGATCACGCCGGCCAGCGGCACTGCAAGCGTCAGCAGCAGTCCTGTAATTGTCGTCATTTTTCTCCCCCTCTGATATCATACCTGTTCCAAAAAGACATATTCAGTATACCTCATTTCACGAAAATCAGAAACGTTTCTTTTCCGGACGTCGCTCCGCCTTTCCCCGCGGCATCCGGTGGGAGTGTTTTTCCGCAAAAACGCCGTTTTCCGCGCTGTCTGCGCCGGTTTCAAAAAAGTCAAAACCCTGCCGGGAGGGCAGGGCTTTGCAGGTTAGGGTTTTGGGACCCGGATCATTACAGATCCGGGAACGTAAAGGTTATTTTAGTTGTTAGGTGTATGCTGTTTATATAATTTTCTGAAACGGCTGACGGCGGACGCCGCAGCCCGATATCTGCTTTCTTTTCTATTTTCATTTTATGACCGGTTTCGCCTTTTGTCAACGTATTTTTACAGAGAAGCCCCGAGCCGCGCCTGCAGAGCGATGGCAGGCGGAAGGAGACGCACCCCGGAGCTTCGTCCCGGAATGCGTCTCCTTCTTCTTGTATCGAGACCGGTTATGATATAGGAAAAAAGCTTAATTACTTTATGCTGAAAAGCATTTCCCCGTAGGACGGGAACGGCCAGTATTCCTCTGCTGTCATCGTTTCGAGTTCGTCAGCCACGAGACGCAGCTCATTCATGGCAGGGATGACAGAATCGCGGAAATATTTCGCCTGTTCGGAGCCTGTAAATTCATCCGCTTCCAGAACAGCGCTCTCCAGAGCGGAGATCTTGTCGTTCAGAACGCCGGCCAGATCGGAAATCTTTGAAAGGACGTCTGTTTCCGCCTTTACACTGATGCCGAGTTCTTTCTTCGACAGAGCCGCGCCGGCGAGATCGCTGCAGTAAGCGCTGACCGCAGGAGCGATATTTCTCTTGGCCATGTCGATCATCGTCAGAGCTTCGATATTGATGATCTTCGAATATTCATCCAGTTTAATCCGGTATCTCGCCAGAGATTCCACTTCGGTGAATATGCCGTGATGCTCGAAGAGATCCAGATTCTTTCTGGCTGCCAGATACTGCGCCGCCTCGACGGTACTGGTGAGATTCAGCAGACCTCTTCTCTCCGCTTCTGTAACCCACTCGTCCGTATAGTTGTCACCGTTGAAGATGATTCTCTGATGCTTTGTGAAGACTCTCTTGATCAGTTCGTCTCTGGCTGTATCGAAGTCCTCCGCCTTTTCCAGTTCATCGGCAAACTGTTCCAGAGATTCCGCCACGATCGTATTGAGAACAAAGCAGGCATCTCCGATGGACATGTCGGAGCCCGTCATACGGAATTCAAATTTATTCTCTGAAAACGCAAACGGCGATGTTCTGTTTCTGTCCGTATTATCTCTCTGGAACGACGGCAGAACGGTGGCATTGAACTGCATTTTAAGAGAATCATGTTTCTTCAGTTTTTTTCCTGAAATAATAGATTCTACCACATTTTCCAGTTCTTCGCCGATAAACATGGAGATAATCGCCGGAGGAGCCTCGTGACCGCCGAGACGGTGATCGTTTCCGGCGCTGGCTACCGATACGCGCAGCAGATCCTGATAATCATCCACAGCCTGTACGATGGCAGCCAGTGTCAGCAGGAAGAGCTTGTTATTCTCAGGTTCTTTTCCCGGCGTCAGGAAGTTTATGCCGGTATCGGTGGAGATAGACCAGTTTGTATGTTTTCCCGAACCGTTTACGCCTGCAAAAGGTTTTTCGTGAAGCAGGCATGCCATACCGTGACGTTCCGCCACCTTTTTCAGAATTTCCATCGTCAGCTGATTGTGATCCAGAGCCACATTTGTCTCCGTATAAATCGGAGCCATCTCATGCTGCGCCGGGGCCACTTCGTTGTGCTCTGTCTTCGACAGAATGCCCACTTTCCAGAGTTCCTGATTGAGATCCTCCATGAAGGCCTTTACTCTCGGATGAATCGCTCCGAAATAGTGGTCGTTCAGCTCCTGACGTTTCGGAGGCTTGGAACCGAAAAGTGTTCTGCCGCAGTATATCAGATCGGGTCTCTGCTCATATACATCGCGGTCGATCAGGAAATACTCCTGCTCAGGACCCACCGAGGTGACAACCTTCTTTACATCGTCCATGCCGAACAGCTTCAGGATTCTCATCGCCTGTTTATTGATCGTATCCATGGAACGGAGCAGAGGCGTCTTTTCGTCCAGCGCTTCGCCGTTATAGGAACAGAATGCCGTAGGAATACAGAGAGTCTTTTCCTTGATGAACGCATAGGAGGTCGGATCCCAGTTCGTATATCCTCTCGCCTCAAATGTGGCGCGGATGCCGCCGGAAGGGAAGCTGGAGCCGTCAGGTTCACCTTTGATGAGTTCCTTTCCGGAGAAATCCATGATGACCGTTCCGTCGCCGTTCGGGCTGATAAAAGCGTCATGCTTTTCCGCCGTCGTACCGGTCAGCGGCTGAAACCAGTGTGCAAAATGAGTGGCGCCTTTTTCAAGAGCCCAGTTTTTCATTTCCGCCGCGATGACATTTGCCACATCTGTCGTCAGATCCGCTCCCGTTTCGATCGAATCCTTGAGCGCCTTATATGTAGCTTTCGGCAGCCGCTCTCTCATGACCGCGTCATTAAAGACCATGCTGCCGAAAATATTATTTACTTTTTCCATGATACCCTTCTCCTTTTCCGTTTTTTATCATCCCTGTCCGCCGCTGCCCACCGATTCGGAACAGCCGCAAAAAAAGACGCCGCGGACAGTATCTCTGTCCACAGCGCCTTTGCTGTTTTATGTGAAAAGTATACCGTTCTCCTTTGCCGATGTCAAGAAAACATGCATACATTTTTCCGGATTTTTTCCGCAGGCGGCCGTACTGCCGCTCTGATCCCCGGAATTTAGAGAATAACCAGCGGTTTGATCAGATCTGCAGGTTTATCCTTCATCAGAAGGAGAGACTCCTCCATATTTTCGAATCCGTTAAATGTATGGGTGATCAGCTTGCCCGGATCCACACGGCCTGCCATAACCATTGCAGCCAGCTTTTCCGAACGCAGGCGTCCTCCCGGCATCAGCCCGCAGTGGATCTTTTTATGGCTCATCCCGCAGCCCCATTCCTCTCTCGGTACGCGGACATAATCTCCGCTGCCGAGATAATTTACATTTCCGATCGTGCCGCCCGGCTTGAGCATGCGGATAGCCTGATCCATCGTGTCCACATTTCCGCCGGCGATGACGATACGGTCCACGCCCTTTCCATGTGTCAGATCAAGCACCTGTTCCACGATATCGCCTTTTTTGTAATTGATAATATCGGTCGCTCCGTACTCCTGAGCCAGAGCGGCGCAGTTCGGACGGGAACCGACAGCCATCAGCTTCGCCGCTCCCTTCAGGGCGGACGCCGCTACCGCCATAAGACCCACCGGTCCGATTCCGATGACGCATACATCGTCTCCGTACTGTATATCCGCCAGTTCCGCACCGTGGAATCCCGTCGGCATCATGTCGCAGACCATTGTCGCCGCTTCCAGGCTCATTCCCTCCGGAAGAAGAGCCAGATTTCCGTCAGCATCGTTTACGTGGAAAAATTCACCGAAAACACCGTCTTTGAAATTCGAGAATTTCCAGCCCGCCAGCATTCCGCCGGAATGCATCGCATAGCCCGCCTGTGCTTCGAGAGAAGACCAGTCCGGTGTGATCGCCGAAACGATGACACGGTCGCCGACCTTGAAGTCTTTCACCAGAGAGCCCGTCTCCTCCACGATACCTACCGCCTCATGGCCCAGAATCATGTCAGTCCGTTCACCGATTGCGCCTTCCCATACGGTATGTACATCTGATGTACAAGGTGAAACAGCGATCGGGCGGACAATCGCGTCAAGAGGACCGCACTGCGGTACTTCCTTTTCGATCCATCCTGTCTTACCGATTCCCAGCATTGCAAAACCCTTCATGGTGAAACCTCCTTTTTCCTTATCGCATATATCTCATATCCGGATTTCTCCGGCTGTCCGCCGTCCGCATATGACACTCCGTTTTGAATGATGCCACTTTATCACAGGAAAAAGAGGAAGCACAGCGTCAATTCATGAATTCTTTTTCAAGTCACTTTCATCCGTGTTTTCACGTCTTCTTCAGCGGGGCCTGAACCGGAAAAAGCGCGGATATCTTCCTCGAAAATCTCTTCCAGCAGTCTTACCGCCAGAGAAATTTTCTCCGGATCGATGCTGGCAAAATTGAGAATGATCTGATGAGAATAGGCCATGGAATGACTGCGGCAGTAATCCGACATCAGGGCGAGATAGATGCCCTTCGACTCGGCGGAGCGGTGAATTTCCTCTTCACTGAGCCGCGTATTGATAACGAGAATCAGATGTGTTCCCACATGGCACTCCTGTATCGTGCAGACCGATATGAGCGGTGAATTTCTGATCTCTCTGACGATCTGTTCCTTCCGGCTGCGGTAATGCCTCTTGAGCCTTCCTATATGCCGCTCAAAATAGCCTTCCGAGATAAATTTCGCCAGCGTATACTGTTCAAAGCTCGACACAGAGCAGGAATAAAAGCTGAGACGCTTCTTGTACAGGTCCATCAGCTGCTTCGGCAGTACCATATAGGAAATTCTGAGAGACGGAACGAGGCTTTTGGAGAAGGTGTTCATATAGATCACCTTCTGCTGACTGTCCATAGAATAGATCGTGGGAAGAGCCTGGCCGCAGAAACGCAGCTCGCTGTCATAATCATCCTCGATCAGATAACGCGACGGCGACGCTACCGCCCATTCGATCAGTTCTCTGCGCCTCTTCATCGGCATGACGATTCCTGTCGGAAAATGATTTGCCGGGGAGATATGGACGACACTGGCGCGGCTTTCCGCCAGGATATCCGTACGGATTCCGGACTCGTCCATCGGAATATAGTCCCAGAGTGTGCCGAAGCTGGCGGAGATATCCGAAAATTTCTTGTATCCCGGATCTTCTATGGCGATGACACACTGCGTTCCGAACAGCTGCAGCAGCTTACCGTAAAGATATTCCGTCCCGGCGCCGATGACAATCTGATCCGGAGATACGCGCATTCCCCTGTATTCATAGAGATATTCACAGATCGCTCTGCGCAGAACGTACAGGCCGTTAAACGGCACTGTCTCCAGCAGAGCCGCATCCTGTCCGGACAGAACCTGACGCATCAGGCGTGTCCACGTATTCATGGGAAAAAGACTCAGACTGCATTTATTGGCCTTGAAATCGATACGGTACTTTTTCTCCGCGGCGTCGCCTTCCTCATTTTCCGGAATACGAAAATCCGAGGATTTCCCGGGACTGACGAAATATCCGCAGCCTCGCTTCGGATAGATATATCCCTCGCTGACCAGCAGAGAATAAGCGCTTTCCACTGTGGAGACACTGATGAGAAGATGACTCGCCAGAGCGCGTTTAGAAGGCAGACGCTCCTCTTCCTTCAGCGCTCCGGTGCGGATATCCTCCCGGATACAGCGGTAAAGGTATTCATATTTTGCGAGATCTCCGTGAAGATTCAGATCATATGTGATCATACTGCTATTCCTTTTCTACTTCACTGATATGTTTTTTTTATTCTGATTTCAAAGAAAAAAAAGGGTCAGTTCCGGATTTTTTTCTGTATTCAGTATTTTTCTGTATTTTCGTTCAGACGCACTTCGCACAGCGGGAGCAGTCTCTCATATTCTCTGCGGAAATTCAGTTTTTCGCCGGTGAAAATCTCAAAAGAGAGAAGTCCCTGACATATGAGCATGCTCATGCCGTTCATCGTCCGAAGCCCTCTCTGTTTTCCGTAATGCAGAAAAGCCGTCTCCCACGGATTATATATGAGATCGCACAGAAAGGCCTCTGTTTCATCAAGAAAAGACAGATCGCCGAAATCGCTTCCTGTTCCCGACATGCCCAGAGAGGTACAGTTGATGATGATATCGGAAGAAGCCGCCGTCTCTCTCATATTCTTTGGCGTCTGTTCTTTCGCCTGCGCATATTCCGTACCTTCGCAGAGATGTTCCGCCTTTTCAAAGGTCCGGTTCAGAACAGTCAGCGATCCGATCTTCGCCTCTGACGCTCCCCGGACGAAAGAGGCGGCAACGCCGCCCGCCCCGATGATCATAATCCGGCTTCCTTCCAGTCTGACGCCGTTTTCTTCAAAAGCGCGGAAAAGTCCCCGGACGTCTGTATTGTATCCATATGTCTTTCCGTCGCGGATCTTCACCGTATTGACCGACTGATAATCTCCGGCCTGTTCATCGATTCCGTCGAGAAGAGAAATGATGCTCTGCTTATGCGGCATCGTGACATTAAAACCTGCAAATTTCAGGTTCTTCGCTGATTCTACAAATTTTTCCAGCTCATCCTCCGTACGGATATGAAACGGAAAATAGACCGCATTCAGTCCGTTTTCCCTTATAATCCGGTTATGCATAAAAGGCGACATGGAATGATCTATGGGATCTCCGATGACTGCCATAATTTTTGTCTCTGTATTAATTTCCATTTCTGCCTCCTGACGATCTCTGCTGCAGCGCGGCCGAAACCGGCCGGTGCAGGGTAAAAAAAGGCGTTTCAGTCCGCAGGCAGCCCCGCGGGCTGAAACGCCCTCTGATCTGTTCGATAAACGCCCGTTTTTTACTTATCATTCAGAGCCGCGCGGATCAGCTCGCGGAAGAGCGGATGCGCATGATTCGGACGGCTCTTGAATTCCGGATGATACTGGACACCGACAAAGAATTTTTTATCGGGAAGCTCGACAGCCTCCACCAGTCTTCCGTCAGGAGAAAGACCCGAAAATACCATTCCTCCCGCCAGGAATTTATCCCGATAAGAATTATTGAATTCGTATCTGTGACGGTGACGCTCCGCCACCTTCTCCTGTCCGTACGCCTCTGCCAGCTTTGTATCCGGTGTGATCACGCATGGATAAGCGCCCAGACGCATCGTTCCTCCCATCTGGATATCTCCGCGCTGATCCGGCATCCAGTGAATGACCGGAGACTCGCCCTCCGGTGCAAATTCACTCGAATTCGCATTTTTCAGACCGAGCACATTTCTGGCAAATTCGACCACCGCCATCTGCATGCCGAGACAGATGCCGAGGAACGGCATGTCATGCTCTCTCGCATAGCGGATCGCCGTGATCTTTCCTTCGATACCGCGGTCTCCGAATCCGCCCGGAACGAGAAGACCGTCACACTTCTCCAGCAGCCGACCGACCGTATCCTGACTGACTCCCTCGGAATCGATCCATTCGATATTTACGTTTGCTCCGTTTTCCCATCCGCCGTGACGGAGAGCCTCCGCCACGGAGAGATATGCATCGTGAAGCTGTACATACTTGCCCACGAGGCCGATGGTGACCTCTTTATCGCTGTTGCGGATGCGTTCTGTCATCGCTTCCCATTCGCTCATATCGCCTTTGATGTTTTCCAGTCCGAGTTCACGGCAGACGATTTCCGAAAAATTGCTCTCTTCCAGCATCTGAGGAGCCTCATAGAGTACCGGAACTGTCGTGTTATTGATGACGCAGTCTTCTCTCACGTTGCAGAACATGGAAATCTTCTGCCGGATGCTGTCCGGAATCGGCTGGTCACATCTGGCCACGATGATATTCGGCGCCACGCCCATGGATAAAAGCTCTTTTACGGAATGCTGTGTCGGCTTCGATTTATATTCTCCGGAGCCTACGATATACGGAATGAACGTCACGTGAATGAAGAGACAGTTTTCCCGTCCGACCTCCAAAGAGAGCTGACGGATCGCTTCGATAAACGGCTGGCTCTCGATATCGCCCGTCGTTCCGCCGATCTCTGTGATGACGATATCGGCTTCCGCTTTCTTTCCGACAGAATGAATAAAATTCTTGATCTCATTCGTGATATGAGGGATCACCTGAATCGTCTCTCCCAGATAATCGCCGCGGCGCTCTTTATTGAGAACATTCCAGTATACCTTACCTGTGGTAAGGTTTGAATATTTATTCAGATTCTCGTCGATAAATCTCTCGTAATGACCGAGGTCAAGATCGGTCTCCGCGCCGTCTTCTGTTACGAATACCTCGCCGTGCTGATAAGGACTCATGGTTCCCGGATCGACATTGATGTACGGATCGAGCTTCTGAGAGGTGACCTTATAGCCTTTCGCCTTCAGCAGACGGCCGAGAGAAGCCGCTGTAATCCCTTTTCCGAGACCTGATACGACGCCGCCTGTCACAAAGATGTATTTCACGTTTTTCATTTCTGCCCTCCGGTCTTAAACCTCTATCGTTCCTTCAAAGATCTTCGCCGCATCTCCCGTCATCGTGACGTTTGTGCCGGTATATTTCACCTTCAGTTCCCCACCGATGACTTTTACCGTGATCTCCGTATCTTTTTCGCAGTAACCGTTTTCCACGGCAGCCACGACAGCTGCACAGGCGCCCGTTCCGCAGGCGCGCGTCTCGCCGTTTCCGCGCTCCCAGACACGCATTCTGAGTTTCTTTGGATTGACTACTTTCACAAATTCCGTATTCGTCCGTTCAGGGAACAGATCACTGTGCTCAAACTTCGGACCGATATCCTGAATATCGATGGAATCCACATTATTTACAAACACGACGCAGTGCGGATTTCCGATGTTGACGCAGGTGATATTGTAATTTTCTCCGCCTATCGTCACCGGCTCGTTTACCACTTTATCCGCGGCGATATTCACAGGAATCGCCGCCGGCTCCAGATTTACATCACCCATGTCGGCAGTCGCAGCCGTCACTTCGCCGTACTGTTTGATCAGCTTCACTGTGCGTACTCCGGCCTCCGTCTCCACCGTAACAGTGGACGCATCCGGAGCGATCCCTTCGTCATGGAGATATTTCGCCACACAGCGGAGCGCATTTCCGGACACACCGCCGTTGCTGCCGTCCTGATTGATGATTTCCATCTTCGCATCCGCACAGTCAGACGGCCCGATGAGAACGATACCGTCTCCGCCGATTCCCAGATGACGGTCCGACAGAATGACTGCCAGGCCTTCCGGATTGCTCGGAGTCTGATCGAAGCAGTTGAAATAGATATAGTCGTTCTGCGTGCCGCTGAGCTTTACGAAGCGGAGCACCTGCCTCTCCTCTCTCATTCTGTTGATATTCACCAGCTCTGTGCACTCCTTCGTAAACTTCGAACGGAGACTCTTGATAAGAGCAGAGGCTGTATCCATGGAGGTCAGACACGGAATGGCTCTTTCCACCGCTTTACGCCTGATCTTTACAGAATCCTTCGTCGGAATTCTGCCCCGCGATGACGTCGAAATGACATAATCCACTTTGCCGCTTTCCATAACCGTTATACAGTTATTGTCAGACTCGTGAATCTTGTCCACGTGACGGACAAAGATGCCCTCGCTTTCGATCGCATCGGCCGTACCCTTCGTCGCATATATTTCAAATCCGAGATCCGCAAATCCTTTTGCGATATCGATGACCTCGGCTTTATCTCTGTCACGGACAGTGATCAGAACACCGCCGTTTTTCTTCATCTCGTAGCCGGCTGCCACGAGACCTTTGTAAAGGGCTTCCTCCAGAGAAGCCGCGATACCCAGAACCTCGCCCGTGGATTTCATCTCCGGTCCCAGATGGGTATCCACATTGATGAGCTTTTCGAAAGAGAAGACCGGAACCTTGACCGCATAATACGGAGACTTGCGGTAAAGTCCCGTTCCGAATCCCATATCTGCGAGCTTCTCTCCGAGCATGGCTCTCGTAGCCAGATCCACCATCGGAACGCCGGTGACCTTGCTGATATACGGCACTGTACGCGAGGACCGCGGATTCACTTCGATCACGTACAGGTCGTTCTCATAGATCAGATACTGTATGTTGACCAGACCCAGCGTATTCATGGAGAGAGCCAGACGCTTCGACTGATCGATGATCTTTTCGATAATATCATCGTCGATATTCCATGCCGGATATACCGCGATGGAATCTCCGGAATGAATACCCGTCCTCTCGATATGTTCCATGATACCCGGAATCAGGATTTCCTCTCCGTCACAGATCGCATCGATTTCCAGCTCGATTCCCATCAGATATTTGTCGATGAGAATCGGATTTTCGATCTCCTGACGCAGGATAATCTCCATATATTCGTTGATATCATTGTCATCGAAGGCGATAATCATATTCTGGCCGCCCAGGACGTAGGACGGGCGCATGAGCACGGGATAACCGATGGTGTTCGCCGCATCAAGCGCCTCTTCCGTCGTCATGACCGTCACTCCGGCAGCGCGCTTTATCTTCAGTTCCTCCAGAAGTTCGTCAAAACGCTCTCTGTCCTCCGCCATATCGATGCTGTCCGGTGGTGTTCCGAGAATGCGCACACCCTGTTCGCTCAGATGCTTCGTCAGCTTGATCGCTGTCTGCCCGCCGAAAGCGACGACGACGGCGTCCGGTTTCTCCGTATGAATGATATTCATGACGTCTTCGTTTGTCAGCGGCTCGAAATACAGTCTGTCCGCCGTGTCGAAGTCCGTGGAGACAGTCTCCGGATTGTTATTGACGATGACGACTTCATATCCCGCCTTCTTCAGAGACCAGACACACTGTACCGAGGAATAGTCAAACTCGATCCCCTGTCCGATACGGATCGGGCCGGAGCCGAAGACGATGACCGTCCCTCTGTCATTTTCCTTCGCGCTGCGCTCCTCTTCGATGAAATGAAGCGCTTCGTTTTCCTCGTCATATGTGGAATAGAAGTACGGCGTCTCGGCGGCAAATTCCGCAGCACAGGTATCGACCATTTTGTAGGCCGCATATCTTTTCTCTCTGATCTTCTGGCCGGACAGCTTTTCGATGACTTTGTCCAGGAAAGACATCTTTTTCGCCTCCAGGTAGAGCTCGTCTGTCAGCTCCTCTTCCTGAAGACGCTTTTCCATCGCTATGATATTGCAGATCTTGTACAGGAACCACTCATCGATCTTCGTGATCTCATGGATGCGGTCCACATCTGCGATGCCTCTCTTCAGCGCCTGATAGATGACGAACAGTCTCTCATCGTCACATTCATAAAGCTTATCGGCGATCTGCTGATCGGAAAGCTCCGCCAGAGCTTCCTCCTCCAGCGTATCGTGTGAAATCTCGGCGCCGCGCACCGCTTTCATGAGCGCTTCTTCAAAAGACTGACCGATGGACATGACTTCTCCGGTGGCTTTCATCTGCGTGCCCAGCGTGCGCTTCGCATATACGAATTTATCGAACGGCCATTTCGGGAACTTGACGACCACATAGTCGAGCGCCGGTTCGAAGCAGGCGTACGTATTTCCTGTAACCGCATTTCTGATCTCGTCCAGAGTAAAACCGATAGCGATCTTTGCCGCCACTTTTGCGATCGGATATCCTGTCGCCTTCGATGCCAGAGCCGAGGAACGTGATACTCTCGGGTTGACTTCGATGACGGCATATTCAAAGCTTTCCGGATGAAGAGCAAACTGACAGTTACATCCGCCCTCCACCTTCAGTTCCGATATGATGTCGAGAGACGCTTTTCTAAGCATCTGATATTCCTTATCCGAAAGAGTGACTGCAGGAGCGATGACGATACTGTCTCCCGTGTGTACGCCGACAGGATCGAAATTTTCCATGGAGCATACCGTGATAACATTTCCGCTGCTGTCCCTCATGACTTCAAATTCGATCTCTTTCCATCCGGCGATGCACTTTTCCACCAGAACCTGTGTGATCGGAGAGAGGCGCAGGCCGTGTTCTGTAATTTCTCTCAGCTCAGCCTCATCGTTGACGATACCGCCGCCGCTTCCGCCCAGAGTGAAGGCAGGGCGGATAATCACAGGATAGCCGATCTCCTCTGCAAATTCCACCGCAGACTCGATATCATTTACCACCTTGGAAGGGATAACAGGCTGCCCGATGGACTCCATGGTATCCTTGAACATCTGGCGGTCTTCCGCCCGGTCGATGGTCTCGGGATTTGCTCCCAGAAGCATGACTCCCTGCTCTTCGAGAAATCCCTCTTTCGCCAGCTGCATGGAAAGCGTCAGACCTGTCTGGCCGCCCAGTGTGGAGAGCAGGCCGTCCGGCTTTTCCTTAGCGATGATTCTCTTCACCGTTTCCAGACAGAGCGGCTCGATGTAAATGCTGTCGGCCATGTGCTTGTCCGTCATGATGGTAGCCGGATTGGAGTTTACGAGTACGACCTCCAGGCCCTCTTCTTTCAGGGCACGGCATGCCTGTGTTCCTGCATAGTCGAATTCAGCGGCCTGGCCGATTACGATCGGACCGGAACCGATGACCATTACTTTTTTGAGCTTGCTATTTAACGGCATTTATTCCGACCTCCTTCATCAGTGCTATAAAATCATCGAACAGGAACCCGGAATCCAGCGGACCGGCGGACGCTTCCGGATGAAACTGAACGGTGAAAACGGGAATTCCTCTGTATCTTACGCCCTCACATGTATTGTCGTTTGCATTTACAAAACTCACTTCGGCAAAATCCGGCAGACTTTCGCTGACGACGCAGTAGCCGTGATTCTGACTGGTGATGAAAACCCTGTTGTCTGACAGTCTCTTGGCCGGCTGATTTGCTCCCCGGTGTCCGTATTTCATCTTTTCGGTCCGGCCGCCGGCAGCCAGAGCTGTAAGCTGATGACCGAGACAGATTCCGAACATCGGAATTCCACTGTCCATCAGCTTTCTTATTTCGCGGATCACATTTACGTTTTCCGCCGGATCTCCCGGACCGTTTGAGAGCATGATGCCGTCCGGCTTCATCGCCTCGATCTCCTCCGCTGTCGTATTGTACGGAACGACAGTCACGTCGCAGCCCCTCTTCTGCAGCTCGCGACAGATGTTTCTCTTCGCTCCCAGATCCATGAGAACGACTTTCAGCGGGCTGTCCGTTTCATTCAGACGAGGATGCTCTTCCCTTTCCGGGCAGGAGGTATTTGCCACCGCCTCCGTGATGGTATATTTCTTGATATCCCATATGCTCGCCGATCTTTCCTCAGGAAGCTCCGAAAGAATCAGCGCATTCATCACACCGTTTTCACGGACGATTTTCGTCAGCGCCCTGGTGTCGATACCGTAGATGCCCGGGATATTCTGTTCCCGCAAAAAAGTGTCAAGATCCCCCTGATTTCTGAAATTGGAAGGTTCCTGACACCACTCTCTGACGATATACCCTTTAACGAAGGATTTTCTGCTCTCAAAATCCTGCGGAATGACACCGTAATTTCCGATCAGCGGAAACGTCTGAACGACAATCTGTCCGTAATAGCTCGGATCCGTAAGTGTCTCCAAATAACCTGTCATCGCCGTTGTAAACACCACTTCTCCGGTGACATCTCCTTCGGCGCCGAATGCTTTGCCCTTAAAAACAGCACCGTTTTCAAGCAGCAGATATCTTGCCTTGTCCATTTCTCCCTCCGTTGTATTTCAGCAGTTCTGCAGAAAGCGGCAGCCCCGGCCGAAAACCGCGGCCGCCGCCTTCTGTTATCGTCATATCTTTTTATTCCGAATCGTCTCTTTGCGTACGATTCATGATTCTGCGGTTTATTTATTGTAATACGTCCTCAGAATACTCTGCGCCACTGTCTTTTTCGGCACCCGCAGATCCATCGCCTGCTTTTCGATGTATCTGTGTGCCTGTGATTCCGTCATATTCAGATGAGACATGAGCATCCCCTTTGCCCGGCTGACCATCTTCGCTTCTTCGATGCTTTCCTTCAGCTTTCCGTTCTCTTCTCTAAGACGGACGGAGATATTTCCGAAAACGGCGGCACATTGCAGCACGCAGGAAAAAAACTTTTTTTCGACAGGCCTTTTCATGGCGAATATCCCGTACTCCTTCAGCTTTTCTCCTGTTCTGGAATAAGATTCCGGATTTGTGATGAGTATGACAGGATTTTTTTCCGACTCCGCCGCATACACGGCAAACTCAATGCCCTGCTCATCCTTCATGGGAGTGTTTACGACGACCAGATCGGTGCTGTTTTCCTTCAGCTTCAGCCTGGCGTCACTTCCTTCGGAAACCGTAATGATACAGACGTCTCCCAGGATTTCCGCGAGCATTTTCTGCAGTAAATCCAACGTCTTCTGCGATCCCGCAGCGAGAAGTATATTACTCATGCATCCGTAAAACTCCTGTCCTTCGTTCACCCGACCGCAAAAATGCCGGAAAAGGAAATCTCTGCACAGAAGACATACGAAAAAATACGCACCTGTTCCTTTCTTCCGGCGATCTGCGGCGTATTTCAACTTATTCAGCTAATTATACATGATAGCATTTCTTTTTCATAGTGGAATTGTGTGAAATCGACAAAAGTTTTTACAATGAACGGACGGTCTGCCGTATACGACGGTCTCTCCTACCGCTCTTCGTCTTTTTTCCTCTGACGCAGATAGCGGACAGCTGCCGTTCCCGCTTCGGCGCCGTCGCAGACCGCCTTTGAAATCTGAAGCAGTCCGCCCGTGCAGTCACCTGCCGCAAAGAGACCCGGAACAGGCGTCGATCCGTCTTTTTCGATCATCCATTTTCCTTCCGGATCCACGACGCCGAGCTTTCTGCCCAGATCCGTGCTTCCGGCTGTACCTTCCGCCACAAAAACGCCTGAAACCGATACGGATGTACCATCTTCAAAGCATACCTCAGAGAGCAGCTGATCTCCCTGCAGTTTTTCGATTTTCTCTTTTTTTACAGAAATTTTCTCAGGAACTTCCGCTTCCATTTCTCTGCCATTCGTCAGAATCATCACCGAATTGACCACTCCGGCGAGATGTTCCGCTTCGCTCACCGCATAAGCGCCGTTTCCGATGACAGCCACATCATTGCCTCTGTGGAAAAATGCATCACATACCGCACAGTAACTTACGCCTGCGCCTTCAAATTCTTTCAGACCCGGAATATCCGGCGCTCTGCGGACAGAACCTGCTGCGATGATCAGAGCTTTCGCCTCATGTTCTCCGCGATCCGTCAGAATCTGAAAATTTCCGTCATAAGAAACGCTGAACACTTCCTCGCCGAGAACGGTAACTCCCAGCCTTTCGGCTCCGCGGATTCCTCTTTCAAAGAGCTCCTGTCCGCTTACAGGCTCCGCGAATCCGTAGTAATTTTCTATCTTTCCGGCTTTCCCCAGAGAACCTGAAGAAAATCCCGTAACCACCGTAGACATCCCGGCTCTCGCTGTGTACAGAGCAGCCGATATGCCGGCGGGACCCTTTCCTATGATAAAAACATCTGTCATGATATCACCTCTTTTTCCGCCAGAAGCCTGTAAAGAGCCGGATTCACACGGAATTCCTCCATCAGCGTCTCCACCTCCCGCAGTGACTTTTCTCTCTTCGCTTTCGGAATATTTGTCTTCACTGCCCGGATCAGAACATTTTTCGGCGTATGAGAAAAATCCACAAATTCCAGAACCTGCGTCTTATACCCCATATACTCCAGCAGAGAAGCCCGTACAGCATCTGTAGCGAGCGCGGAAAACCGTTCCTTCAGCAGACCGTATTTCGTCAGAAGAGAGAGTTCTCCTCCCTCGATCTGAGCATTCATCTCATGCTGGCAGCACGGAACGGAGAGAATGACGCGGCTGTTCCATTCCATCGCATGCAGGAGAGCATAATCTGTGGCCGTATCGCAGGCATGCAGCGTGATGACCATATCCACGGGCTCCTCGCTCTCATATACGCTGATATCGCCCACTTCAAATTTCAGATTTTCGTAGCCGTATTTTTCCGCCGCCTGTCTGCATTTTCTGATAACGTCCGCTTTCAGATCCAGCCCTGTCATATATGCTCTTATCTTCTTCACATATGTCAGATAATAATACAGGATAAACGTGAGATAAGCCTTGCCGCATCCGAAGTCTACGATATGGATCTCTTCAAATCCGCAGGCGTCCACCGCATCATCCACAATCTCAAGAAAGCGGTTGATCTGACGGAATTTGTCTCCCATACTCCTGACGACTCTGCCCTCTTTTGTAAAAATACCCATATCGGTCAGAGGAGCCACCTCTGTTCCTTCCTCTATGAGCCTCTTCTTTTTTCTGTTATGCCGCAGCGCGGTATCCGTCTCCGCGCCCGGAATACACGGCGCTGAGCCGCACTCTGCTGCTTCAGCATTTTTCCGTCCGCCCTGCGCGCTGATCCGCGCGCTTTCCTGTCTGCCGCGGTATTCCATGCCCAGATCCGGAATTTTTTTGCGTATACTGTTTTTCATTCCGTTTCCGGCAGGCGTTCTGCCGGCCAGAATCTTTCCCTTCTTGGAAATCCTCATGCTGAATTCCGATTCCGCCGAAAAAGCGTTGACCTGACGGAATCCTCTTTCGAGAAAGGAAACGATGAAATCCGAAACCGCTTTCTTTTCCAGATTTTCATGAAATACCTGCGTCTTCGTAAATTTTTCCGCCTGATATTTCAGCACGCCTCCGATCCGCTTCGGAGAAAGAACAATCTTTTCGCAGATATCGTCCGGCTCCGCTGCCGGTATATCCTTCAATTCTCCGGCGGCTGCACCGCGGCGGCGGTTGCTTACCACGATCTTATGCGGATTTTCTTTCATCATGTTATCCACAGCCGCCTTCGCTTCCGCGGAATTCAGACTGCGTTCCCGGTCATCTCCGCTCATATGCCATCCTCTTCCCTGTCCTCTTCCTCTTCCGCACCGGAAGGTATGAAATTGCGCGGCGGATGATAGCTGAAGCCTCTCTGTCTGTATTCTCTGATCTTATCCAGCTCCATCACTTTTATGATATCCTCTTTTGAAAGGATGCCGGACATGCGGATATCCACAACCCCGCCCGTCATCATGATGAGAGTAGGCGCCGCGCTGATCTCGAACATCTCGGTCAGCTCTCTTTCACGCAGGATATCCAGTGTTCCGGCATTGACGACATCCGCATACCCGGCCGCGATTTCTTCAAGAATTTTCTCCAGACGGCCGCCCGGATCGCAGAACGGTGCGGAAAGGAGGATGATATAGGGTTTTACGGAAAGTATGACTTCCTGTTCATAATTCGCATCTGTGATCTTCTTCACCAGCTTTGCCATTTTTCCCGCCTTTCCACAGAATTTATCCACTTATCCACAGAAAAATTCCGACTTTTCCACACGACTTATCCATATTTTACACAGAGTTATCCACAATTATCCACAGCCTTATCCACATTTTCTGTGGACAAAGTGGATAAGTCTTTTTTCCTTATCTTCCCAGACCGAATCTCTCTTTGACTCTTCCGAGCGTCTTTTCAGCGATGACCTCCGCTCTTTCCGCTCCGTCTCTGAGTATAGCATCCAGCTCTCCGGAATCCATGACATCGCGGTATCTCTGCTGAATCGGCGTCACAGCCTCCATGACGACTTCCACGAGATCCTTCTTGAAATCTCCGTAGCCGCTGCCGCGATACGTCTCCTCCAGCTTTTCCACAGGAGTTCCGGAAAAAGCGCTGTAAATTGAAAGCAGATTACTGATTCCCGGCTTGTTTTCCACATCATAGCGGATTTCACCGTCAGAATCGGTCGTCGCTCTCATAATTGCTTTTTTTATCTTATTCGGGGAATCCATCAGCGAAATTCGGCTGTATTCATTTTCCGCGCTTTTACTCATCTTGCTGGTCGGATCGTCCAGAGCCATGACTCTCGCTCCGCTCTTCATGTATTTGCCCTCCGGTACGACCAGAGTGCCTTCTCCGTATTTGCCGTTGATCCTTACAGCCAGATCGCGCGTCAGCTCGATATGCTGTTTCTGATCGTCTCCCACAGGCACGATATCCGTATCGTAAAGGAGAATATCAGAAGCCATGAGCACGGGATACATGAAAAGACCGGTCGGCGCAGATTCCTTCTCTCTGCTCTTCTGCTTGAACTGTGTCATGCGCGAGAGCTCTCCGGTATAGGAGCTGCAGGTGAGAATCCAGGAAAGCTCCGCATGGCCCGAAACGTCGGACTGTACAAATACGATGGATTTTTTCGGATCGACTCCCACCGCCAGATACAGCGCCGCCACACTTCTGATATTTTCTCTGAGCTCCTTCGGATCCTTCGGAACGGTGATGGCATGAAGGTCTACGATACAGTAAACACATTCATCCTCTTCCTGAAGCTCTACAAACTGCTTCAGAGCGCCGAGATAATTGCCTATATGTATGTTTCCCGTCGGCTGAATTCCGGAAAATACTCTTTTCATCGCTGATATTCCTCCTTGAATTTCTGTTTGATTCTCTTTTCTATTCTGGAAACAGTCATCTGAGAAACGCCCAGTTCCTCAGCGATCTGTTGCTGTGTTTTGCCTTCCACGAACCTCATATTGCAGAAATCTCTTTCCTCCGGAGTGAAATTCTGCATCGTCCTCTCGATAAAGTCCGCATTTTCCAGCGTCTGAAAACCGGAATCCTCCGTACCGGTATAACGTTCGAGAAAGGATTCCCCATTATCCGATTCCTCATCATCCATCGACTGCTGAAGGGAATAGGCGCTGTAGGCGCGTCCCGACTCCATGGCCTGCAGCACATCCTCTTCCGAAGCGCCGAGTTCCCCGGCTATCTCGGAAATTTTCGGCGTTCTCTGCAGCTTCGTCTCAAGCTGCTGCTTTACCGACGGAATCCGTACCGACAGATCCTTCATCTTCCGCGGAACTTTGATAGCCCAGCCCTTGTCCCGGAAATATCTCTTTATCTCTCCCAGGATCGTCGGCGTGGCAAATGCCGGAAAATCAACGCCTCTGTCCGGGTCATAACGGTCTGCAGCCAGAATGAGAGCCATGGAACCCACCTGGTATAGATCGTCGTAATCCACACCTCTGTTCAAATATCTTTTAACAAGTATATCTACTATATACAGATATTTTTCAACTATTTTATTTCTGTCTTCAATGCTTCCGCTTTTTTTATAAGCATCAAAGAGATCCCTGTTGATTTCAACAGAACTGCTCATAATCTATCCTCTCGCTGCTGTACCACCTTGATCAGGTTCTGCTGTAGTGCTTGATCATGCGGATCAGCATATTTCTCTCAGGCGCAGCCGAAAAGATGTCAACCTCATCCATGAGGGCTCTCAGCATCAGAAGGCCGGTCGCCGGTCCTGTCATATCGCGGTCTGATACATATGCTTCAGGAAGCTCGCTGCATTTCTGAAGCATCCTCCCGCTCTGTCCGTAGATATTTCCGTCGTCGATAGAAATGACGATTCCGTCCTCTCCCAGTTCGCATACGATCTGATACATCACCGTATTCTTGCAGCTGCAGAAAACGTTGGTACAGACTTCGGAAACCGCGACTTTGATATCCTCGATATCTTCAATATCAAAACCGGCGGTATTTGCGGCAGAAGATACTGCAAGTCTTACGACTCCTACATATTCCGGCTTGCCCGGTACTGTAAATCTTAACAAATCTGCCATTTCAGGTCACTCCTTTGTATTTGTATGAAAATTTCGCCTTCTTCAGGTTTCAAACAGGCGCAAAAAGATTTTCGCCCATGCAAAAACCGCCCGCTGCCGCTGCCGGACCGCAGCGCGGTCCGGCAGCGGCGTACAGAAAAATACGGGCGCAGGCTTTTTCAGCAGGCACGGGATAGATTTAAATTTCATATACCCTGCCCGCCCGAAATCAAACGTCCAGAGCGGTCTGTTCCTCGGCAGGACCCTGATCCGCATCATCGCTTTCGTGATGTTCCTCACTGACGACTTTGGCCATGGCGATGATATTCGCATCCTCCGCAACTTTCATGATTCTGACGCCCTGTGTCGCTCTTCCGAGACGCGAAACATCTCCCGCTTTGATGCGGATAATGATTCCGTCAGAATTTATCAGCATGACCTCATCATTTTCCGTCACCGTCATGGCGCCGATCAGCTCACCCGTCTTTTTAAACTTCGCTTTGTCATAAGTGAGGAGTCCCTTTCCTCCTCTGGCCTGCACTTTATATTCTTTTACGGGCGTCCTCTTTCCGTAGCCCGCCTGCGTTACCACGAGAAGTTCCTCGTCGTCCTCCGCCAGCTCCATCGCCACGACTTCATCATCATCTTCCAGCTGAATCGCCTTTATGCCGGCCGCGATTCTTCCCATCGGCCGTACATCCTCCTCGCTGAAGCGGATACTCTTTCCGTGCTTCGTCACGATGATGACATTGCTCGTTCCCGAGGTCTGTTTGATACCGATCATCTCGTCACCGTCTTTCAGATTCATGGCGATGAGACCCGATTTTCTGTTCGTATCAAACTGGGCAAGATCCGTCTTTTTGATCGTTCCCTTTTTCGTGACAGCGATCAGATATCTGTCTGGGCTGAATTCACTGATCGGAATGACAGCCGTGATCCTCTCGCGCTGCATCAGATTCAGGAAGTTGACGGCAGGCATGCCCTTTGCGGTGCGCTGCGCCTCCGGAATCTCGTAGGCCTTCATGCGGTGCGCCTTTCCTGTATTCGTGAAAAACAGGAGATAATCATGAGTCGAGGTTATGATCATATTTTTTACGAAATCATTTTCTCTCGTCGTGATTCCCGTGATGCCTTTTCCGCCTCTCTTCTGAGTCTTGTAGGTATCCATGGCCACTCTCTTGATATATCCCAGATGCGTGAGCGTAATAGCCACCTGCTGTTCCGGTATGAGGTCTGATTCATCGATCTCTCCGGCGTCAGCCACGATCTCAGTTCTTCTCTCATCGCTGAATTTTTCTTTGATCTCCAGGAGCTCTTCCTTGATGACTCCCATGAGAACCTTTTCATCGCCCAGAATCTCTTTATACCAGCTGATTTTTTTCATCAGCTCATCGTATTCCGCTTCGATTTTTTCTCTCTCGAGTCCCTGCAGACGAGCGAGCCTCATGTCGAGAATCGCCTGTGCCTGTACGTCCGAAAGAGAAAATTTTTCCATCAGCTTCTGTTTCGCATCGTTGTAGCTGGAACGTATGACGCGGATGACTTCATCGATATGATCCAGAGCGATGAGATATCCTTCGAGAATATGAGCTCTTTCTTCCGCCTTGCGGAGATCATACTTCGTTCTTCTCGTCACCACTTCTTCCTGGAAAATGATATAGTTGTCCAGCATCTCGTAGAGATTCAGCGTCTTCGGCTGACCGTCGACGAGAGCGATCATGATAATGCTGAAGGTATCCTGAAGCTGTGTGTGTTTAAACAGCCTGTTTAGCGTGATCTGCGGATTTGCATCCCGCTTCAGCTCCACTACGATGCGCATTCCGCTGCGGTCTGACTCATCGCGGACGTCGGAAATATGCTCGATTTTCTTTTCCTTCACGAGCTCCGCGATCTTTTCGATCACTCTCGCCTTATTGACCTGATAAGGGATTTCCGTAAATACGATCTGCATCTTTCCCTTTGAGGTCTCTTCAAATTCATATCTGGAACGTACCGTGATTTTTCCCTGACCTGTGCGGTAAGCCTCTCTTATGGCGCTCTTTCCAAGAATCTGCGCCCCGGTAGGGAAATCCGGCGCTTTTATGATATCGATCAGATCTTCGATGTCGCAGTCTCTGTCGTCGATCATCCGTACCGCGGCGTCGATTACGTCGCCGAGATTATGAGGCGGGATCGACGTCGCCATACCTACGGCAATACCGTTCGAACCGTTGACCAGCAGATTCGGATATCTCGACGGCAGGACGACCGGTTCCTTTTCGTCTCCGTCGAAATTCGGCTGAAAGTCCACCGTATCTTTATTCAGATCGCGCAGCATCTGAAGCGCAAAAGGCGTCATTCTCGCTTCTGTATAACGCATGGCGGCGGCGCCGTCTCCGTCCATCGATCCGAAGTTTCCGTGGCCGTCCACGAGAGGATAGCGTATATTCCACTCCTGAGCCAGTCTTACCATCGCGTCGTATACGGAGCTGTCGCCGTGAGGATGGTATTTACCGAGAACATCACCGACGATACGGGCCGACTTTCTGTGAGGCTTGTCCGGCGTCACGCCCAGCTCCATCATATCGTACAGAATTCTCCTGTGAACGGGCTTCAGACCGTCCCTTACGTCCGGCAGCGCACGGCTGACGATGACGCTCATCGAATAATCGATATAGGAGGAGCGCATGATCGTGTTGATGTCCCTGTGAAGAATTTTTGTATCTTCAACCAGATTTTCCATTGATTACTCCTTATGAATACAGATTAACATCTCTTGTACGTATCTCATGAATGTCTGCTGTCCGCTGCCGCGCTTCTGCAGGTACGGCCCGCGGAGCGGGCCGCGCGCAGCGGCGTAAATTCCGGCAGTGCCGATGAAACGGATTCTCCGGAATGACAAAACAAAAACAGGCATCAGATATCGAGATTCTGAACGTATTTCGCATTTTCCTCGATGAATTTTCTTCTCGGCGGTACTTTTTCCCCCATCAGCATGGAGAAGGTGTCATCCGCTTCGGCAAAATCGTCGATCGTCACCTGAATGAGTGTCCTCGTGCTGTAATCCATCGTCGTCTCCCACAGCTGCTGCGCGTCCATCTCACCGAGACCTTTGTACCGCTGAATATTCAGCTTCTGTGATGTTCCGAGCTGCCTGAGCAGAGACTTCTGTTCCTCTTCGGAATAGGTATAATATTTTTCCTTTCCCTTTTCGACCTTGTACAGAGGCGGCTGTGCGATATAGACATATCCCTTTTCGATCAGCGGTCTCATATAGCGGTAGAAGAAGGTCAGCATGAGTGTGCAGATATGTGCTCCGTCCACATCCGCATCTGTCATGATGACGATCTTGTGATAGCGGAGCTTCGCTTCGTTGAATTCACTTCCGATTCCGCAGCCGAAAGCGGTGATCATATTTTTTATCTCATCCGAATTAAGAATCTTATCCAGACGTGCCTTTTCGACGTTCAGAATTTTTCCCCGCAGCGGAAGGATCGCCTGACGCGTTCTGTCGCGGCCCGATTTTGCGGAACCGCCTGCGGAATCTCCCTCTACCAGAAAGATTTCCGACAGAGCCGGATCCTTTTCGCTGCAGTCAGCCAGTTTTCCCGGAAGCGTCATACCGTCGAGCACACTTTTTCTGCGCGTCAGATCTCTCGCTTTTCTCGCCGCCTCTCTGGCATGAGCAGCACGGATTCCTTTCTCGATGATGGCACGTGCCTGCTGAGGATTTTCCTCAAAAAAGGCCGTGATATTTTCACTGGTCGCGTTGTCCACAAATCCCCTGATTTCACTGTTGCCCAGTTTAGTCTTCGTCTGTCCCTCAAACTGAGGCTCCGTCAGCTTTACGGAAATGATGGCCGTAATGCCTTCCCGCACGTCCTCACCCGTCAGAGCATCCTCATTTTCCTTCAGATACTTATTTCTTCTCGCATAGTCATTATATGCTCTGGTGAGAGCCGCCTTAAAACCGACCAGGTGTGTGCCGCCCTCTGTCGTATGGATATTATTCGCATAAGACATGATCAGTTCGCTGTAACCGTCCGTATACTGTACAGCTACCTCGCACTCGAAATTTTCCCGGTTTACTTCAAAATATATGATGTCCTTCTGTATAGGCTCCTTATTTCTGTTCAGATAAGCGACAAATTCCTTGATACCGCCTTCATAATGGAATTCCAGCTTTTTCGGCTTTTCGCCTCTCTCGTCTGTCAGCGTGATTCTGATACCCTTGTTCAGAAATGCCATTTCACGCAGTCTGTGCTCCAGTGTGCTGAAGCTGAATTCCACCGTATCAAATATCTGATGATCCGGCTGAAACCATGTGGTCGTTCCCGTCGTCTTACTTTCACCGACGATTTCGAGCGGACACATGGTCTTTCCTCTTTCATAGCGCTGTCTGTAGATTTTTCCGTTTCTTCTGACCTCCACTTCCATGGCGGCGGAAAGTGCGTTGACGACCGAAGCGCCGACACCGTGAAGGCCTCCCGACACCTTATAGCCTCCGCCTCCGAATTTTCCGCCTGCGTGGAGCACGGTATGAATAACCTCCACCGCCGGAACACCGAGCTTCGGATGGGTATCCACCGGCATTCCTCTGCCGTTGTCGCTGACACGGATACCGTTTTCTGCCGTTATCACGACATCGATCTGCGTGCAGTATCCCGCCAGAGCTTCATCGATGCTGTTATCAACGATTTCGTAGACGAGATGATGAAGCCCGTCTTCACCCGTCGAACCGATATACATCCCCGGTCTTTTCCTTACAGGCTCCAGACCTTCGAGCACCTGAATCTGTTCGGCATTATATTCCTGGTTCACCTCTGTAGTCGGCATTGATTCACCCCTTTACTTACGATAACAAAAATAATAAAACGATTTCTCCGCAGCTTTTAAATCTATGTCAATGATTTTCTCCCGGCCGCGTTCCGCCCGACAGTCTCACACTCCCACGCTCCACCTGAAACACGGTGTAATCGGAAAGCCTCGATATGATTCCGCTGTCGAGTTCTGTAGCCGTGATGAAAATCTGTATGTCTCCGAAAGATGTGATCAGCTGGCGCTGGCGCGTTCTGTCGAGTTCGGAAAGTACATCATCCAGCAGAAGCACCGGCTTTTCCCCGGTCTCTTCCTCGATCAGTGTCAGCTCGGCCAGCTTCAGCGAAAGAGCTGCCGTACGCTGCTGCCCCTGCGAGCCGTAATTTCTCACATCTGTTCCGTTCGTTTTTATGCCGAGATCGTCTCTGTGAGGACCCCGGAGCGTCGTCCTGCGCGCCGCATCTTTTTCTCTGCCTTCGCGCAGCACCTGAAGATACTGCTTTCTCTGTTCGGGCGGATTTTCTGCGAGAGGAATATCCGGTTCATAAAAAACGTCCAGTTCCTCTCTTCCTTCTGTCAGATCACCGTGAATTTTCCTGCTGATCACTCTCAGTCTCTCTGAGAACGCTTTTCTGCGTACCATGATTCTGGAACCGTAAAAAGCCGTCTCTTCATCCCAGATGTCCATAAGCGATGCGTCCGGACGTTCTTCCCGCAGAAGAACATTTCTCTGATTCAGAGCTTTCCGGTAACGGACCAGATCGTCATAATAGACAGGACTCAGCTGGCACAGCTCTCTGTCGATGAAACGCCTTCTCTTTTCCGGTTCATCCTTGACGATGCGCAGGTCATCCGGAGAAAAGATGACGATATAGACGTTTTCCAGAAGATCCGATATTTTCTTTTTCTTCACACCGTCGATCTTCAGACTTTTTTTTCTGCGGATCAGTCCGATCTCGACAGTCAGATCTTCCCCCTCCTTCTCCGATACAGTTCTGATACGTGCAAAATCCGTTCCGAACCGTATCATATCGCTGTCTCTGGATGTACGGAATGATTTTCCCAGAGACATGATATACAGAGCCTCTAAAAGATTCGTCTTTCCCTGTGCATTTTCTCCGAGAAGTATGTTCACCTTCTCGTGAAAACGTATCTTCAGCTTCTCATAATTTCTGAAATTAACGAGTTCGAGTTCTTTAAAATACATGACTGCAATTCTGCTCTGCGCTCTGTAAAGAGCCGCGCTGCACGGCATCTCCTGTGCGGAGGAAAATTATCCGCCGCCCTCCGCACATTTTTTTCCGTGTTCCGTTTCCCGCCGGATCTTTCTCTGTCAGGAAAGAATGCGGACAGGAAGTATGAGATAGGTATAATTTTCCTCCTGTAAAGGACGGATAATGCATGGCGAAACGTTTGTATTGAGCTGCATTATGATGTCATCCTCACGGATCGCTTTCAGACCGTCGAGAAGATATTTCGAGTTGAAGCCGATCTCGATATCTTCTCCCTCTTTGCGGACAGGAATATCTTCATCTACGTTTCCGGCTTCGGATTTCGATGTGATGTGAAGATGATCGTCCGTAAAGGAAAGACGTATCAGATTGTTTCTTCCTTCTTTTGCAAGAAGAGAAGCTCTTTCGATACTGTCCGTCAGCAGATTCTTATCTATGTGAACCGTCGTCCGGAAATCGGAAGGAAGCAGATCTCTGTATTTCAGAAATTTTCCTTCTATCATTCTGAGAATAATTCTGCTGTCTTCCGTAAAGATGACAGCCTTTTTCTCGTCCAGAATCAGTTCCACTTTTTCATCTTCCTCTCCGCCTTCTGAAAGGATTTTATTGATCTCATTCAGAATTCTGGCGGAAATGATGATGTCTGTCGTCTGATCGTTGTCCGTCTTCTCGGAGGCCACTGCCATGCGGAATCCGTCGAGAGCGGCCATGGTGATGCATCCGTCTCTCATTTCGATGAGAACGCCGACGATGACTCCTTTTGATTCATCGATGCTGGCGGCAAATGACGTTTTGCGGATCATCTCGCGGAAAACATCTCTGTTGACCGCGATTCTCCTGTTTTCGGAGACGGTTCCGATATCGGGAAATTCGTCAGCCGGCATGCCTACGATTCTGAATTCGCTCAGCGAGGTCCTGATAGAGACGCTGCTGTGTTCTTCGAGTGCGACTTCCACATCTTCGGAAGGAAGCTTTCTTATGATATCTGTAAAGAGCTTTGCCGGAAGGACGATGTCTCCGGGTTCCGATACCGATACGCTGATTTTCTTTTCTATGCTGAGGTCCATGTCGGAAGCGGTCATCGTGAGCGTTCCGTCGCTGTCCGCTTTCAGAAGGATGCCTTTCAGAATAGGCATGGTGCTTCTGGTCGTGACAGCTCTGGAGACGAAAGTCAGCGCTCTGTTTAATTCCGGCTGAGACGTTTTGAACTTCATTTTTCTCCTCCAAGTTCTTTTTCGCCGTTGTGGGGCCTGTTTTCTTATTTATATTATATATCTTAGTAATAATAGTAATAAGGCCTGTGGATATGTTGATAACTTCTGTGGATAATAGAATTTCAACGATCATTCCCCGGAAATCTCTGTGGATAAACGTCGGAATTTTTCACATGGCCTGTTTATACTGTGTTGATAACTATCTATATAAAAACGCGTTTTTTGAGGCGCTTTTTCTTCTCTCTGCACGTTTTTTATGAAAATCCGGAATCATTCGTCCAGAATTTTGCTTTTCAGCTCTGAAATCGTATTTCTCAGAGATTCGTCCTTCAGCATCTCGTTTGAAATCTTGTCGCAAGCGTGCATGACCGTCGTATGATCCCGGTTTCCGAAGTTTTCCCCGATCTTCGGCAGGGAGAGTTCGGTCAGTTCACGGCACAGATACATGGCGATCTGACGCGGATGAGCGAGATTTTTCGTACGTTTTGACGATTCCATGTCGGAAACGTTGATATTAAAATGGCTGCAGACGATATTTTTGATCAGCGGCGCATCGATCGTGCGGCTCGATGTATCGAATACGCCCGACAGGACTTCTTTTGCCGTATCTTTTGTCAGCGGCTTGTTCATCAGGTTTGCGTGAGCGATGACACGGTTCAGGGCCCCCTCAAGTTCCCGGATATTCGACGTGATTTTGTCGGCGATCAGATAAAAGATCTCGAGAAGATCCTCGTTGACCTGAATATCTTCCATTTCCGCCTTGTTTTTCAGGATGGCAACACGCGTCTCAAAGTCCGGTGACTGGATATCCACAGGCAGTCCCCATTCAAATCTCGATTTCAGTCTGGCATCGATGGTTTCGATTTCCTTCGGCGGCCGGTCGCTGCAGAATACGATCTGCTTGTTGTTTCCGTACAGCGTTTCGAAGGTGTGGAAAAGTTCCTCCTGTGTTCTGTCCTTTTTTTCGATAAACTGAATATCGTCGATCATCAGAACATCGATACTGCGGTATTTGTTGCGGAATTCCTCGTTTTTCTTGTTCTGGATGGCGTTGACCAGCTCGTTGGTAAACATCTCCGAAGAAACATAGAGCACGCGTTTATCGGGACTGTTCTGAAGAACGTAGTGCCCGATGGCGTGCATCAGGTGTGTCTTGCCGAGTCCGGATTTTCCGTACAGAAAAAGAGGATTGTATGTAGCTCCCGGATTTTTGGCCACAGCCAGAGCCGCGGCATAGGCGAGTTCGTTGTTTGCTCCCACGACGAAGGTGCTGAAATTGTATCTCGGATTGAGGTTGAGCTCATCGTTTCCGGGATTATTGATCATTTTCTCGTAGTACAGCTTTTCCTTGTCGTTTTCAGGCCGTTCGGAAGCTCTGTTTTCCTGATCAGACAGTACAAATTCGAGTTTCATGGGAGTTCCGAAGATTTTCTGTATCGAATTTTCCAGTATCGGAACGTACCGGTTCTGAAGAATCGATTTTGTCATGTCATTATATGTGACGAGCGTGATGACACCGGAATCGAGGTCGATCGACTTCGGAACGAGCGGTTTTATCCACGTGTTGAAACCGGCCGGCATCATTTCAGGTTCGACTTCTTTTAATATTTCCTTCCAGATTTTTATAATATTTTCCATTTAAAAATCCCTTATACATTCCTCTGTTCCATTTGAAAATCGGTGTGCGAACACGCAAAATTTTTAGAATCCGATCCGTCATGATCTGCAAATGTTATAATAAAATACGGCTTCAGAAATCTCCTCCGAAACAGTATTTCCTTACTTATCCCTGACTTATCCACAATGATTATAGCAGAAAAAAGCCGCTGTAATCAATTTTTTCTGAGATTCCGGAGATTTTGTCCGAAATTATCCACAAAGCTCTTTTTATCCACAGATGAGATTTCCACAGTCTCTTTTCCGGCTTATTTCTGCATGTACAGCGGCATTTTGGCGACTTTTTAAGTTGACAGAAAACATTGTAATATGTATAATTTATAGGCAATTATGCGCTGATTCTTCACAAACTTTTGCGCAGGAAAAGAAGAGTGGACAAAAAGACGGTAATTTCATTACACGTTTACAGATAAAAGGACGGGAGGTGTTAATCGTGAAGCAGACTTATCAGCCGAAGAAAAGACAGAGAAAAAAGGAACACGGTTTCAGAAAGAGAATGTCTACGAAGAACGGCAGAAACGTTCTTAAGAGAAGAAGAGCGAGAGGAAGAAAATCTCTCACCGCATAAATCTCTCAACGTATGGGAAAATGATAAGGCCGCGCGAAGTGGTCTTATTTTTTACTGTGAAACCGCCGGGTTCGAAAAGCGCAGCGCAGTCAGAAAGCATCAATTTAATATCAGGGAATGGTGATTGGAAATGTTGAGACCCGATGTCCTCAGAAGAAAAGAAGATTTTGACCGGATTTACAGGAAGGGCAGATCGGTGGGAGACAGATATGTGGTGATATTCTGTCTTGAGAACCGTCTCGGTTATAACAGAATCACATTTCTGGCGAGCAAAAAAGTGGGGAACAGTGTAGAGAGAAACAGAGCCAGGCGTCTCATGCGGGAAAGTATGAGGACGACGGATGTAAAGGTCCGCGATGGCTATGATCTCATTATTATTGCAAGAAATACCATAAACGGAAAGAAATGCGCGGATGTGAAAAAATCTATCGAAGCCGCTTTAAGACGACTGAAAGTAACCGAAAAAAAGAAGGTGAAAGATTGAAAAGAGCAGCAGAAGCGGGAATGGAGATTCTGAAAAAGATTCTCATTCTGCTGGTGCGCGGTTATCAGATTTTTATTTCACCGATCATGCCGGGAAAGTGCAGGTTTTATCCAACCTGCTCCACGTATTTTATTCAGGCGGTCGAAAAATACGGTCCTTTTAAAGGGACTCTGCTCGGGATCAGAAGAATCCTGAAATGCCATCCTTTTCACGAAGGAGGCTACGACCCGCTGAAATGAAACGGATGTGCGGACGGTGCGCGGATCAGCGGATGCGGAAGCACACGTTGCGGAAATGACGGAGGATTTCAATGACAAGGATTATAGCTGTTCCACTTGGCTATATATTAGACGCACTTTACAGTTTTATAGATAATTACGGAATTACGATCATCGTGTTCACCGTGATTATCCGGCTTATTATTCTGCCTTTATATGCGGCTCAGCTCAGAAGCATGTCGAGAATGCAGGCGATGCAGCCGAAAATAAAGGAAATTCAGACGAAATATGCCAGCGATTCGCAGATGATGAACATCAAGCTGCAGGAGCTCTATAAGGAAGAGAAGATAAATCCGGCCATGGGATGTCTTCCGCTTCTGATACAGCTTCCTATTATCTGGGGTCTGTTTGCCCTTCTGCGCAATCCGACGGAGTACATACATAATTCCGATATGGTTCTGGCGGCTCATGAATCCTTTTTATGGGTTCACGACCTGAGTCAGCCGGATCTCTGGCTGTTTCCTATCCTGGCAGGTGTGGCGACCTTCATATCCATGAAGCTCACACAGTCTTCCTCTGGCAGTGCTGCAGCGGGATCCATGGGCGGTTCCATGAAAGTGATGCAGTATTTCATGCCGATCATGATCGTATGGATGGGACGGACACTTCCTGCGGGACTCTGCCTGTACTGGCTTGTCAGTTATATTTTCCAGATTGCGCAGACAAAAATAACGCAGATTTTCAAGAACAGAAAGCCGTCCGGCAAAGGAAAAAAAGGCGGAAAAAAGAAAAAATAAGCAACGGAGGATTTTTACAGGTATATGGCGGAATATGTAGAAAAATGGGGCGACAGCATCGATTCGGCGGTGGAGCTCGCTCTGAGGGATCTGAAAATTACGAGAGAAGAAGCGGTGATTACCGTTCTTGAACAGCCTTCCAGCGGTTTTCTCGGACTGTTCGGAAGAAAGCTGGCAAAGGTGAGAGTTGAGAAAAAGCCGGAAGAGGAGAAAAAGAGAAACGTTCGCGAAACGGTCCGCAAAGAGACGGATTCGGAGGAAATTCATTCCTCAGGAAGAACCGCGAGAAAGAATGCGGGAAGACCGAAGAGAGAACAGCCGTCCGCCGGAGAAGAGAGCGGCTCTGTATTTTCTTCCGTCACAGAGCATACACAGGCAGAGCGTGCGCCTGTCCGGGAAGGCATTTCCTCATCCAGGACAGCGCCGGAAAGAGAAGGCCGGGAGAGCGGAAGAAAGAAACACAGATCTTCCCAGATGCATACGAAATTTACGATTACTGCTGAAGACACCGATGCGGTAGCGGCGGATGATTCTCCGGGCGTAAACTTTATCCGTGAAATCGCGGAAAATATGGGCCTTAATATCGAAGTAAAAGGCTATTTCAAGGACAGCGTACTTTATGTCAGCCTTGAGGGAAAAGACGTGGGATCGATGATCGGAAAAAGAGGACAGACTCTCGACGCCGTTCAGTATCTGGCGAGCATCGTTCAGAACAAAAACTGCGAATCCCATGTGAGAGTGATCATAAACGCCGAAAAGTACAGAGAAAAAAGAGAAAAAACTCTCCAGCTGCTGGCAAAGCGGCTTGCGGACAAATGCATAAAGTCCGGCAAGAGCGTAAGACTGGAACCGATGAATCCTTATGAGAGAAAGGTAATTCATTCTGCTCTTCAGTCAAATCCGAAGGTGACGACGAGAAGCGAAGGCGTCGAGCCGAACCGCAGGGTCGTAATAGAACTGAAGCGATAGAGCTTTTGCGGGAAAATGCGGATATCTGCAGCAGCAGTCTTACAGGACGGAGCTGATATGCAGCTGTCAGTTTTCTGATTTGAAACGGGTTCAGGATGTCTTTATGCATTCTGAACCTTTGTTGTTTCCGTGAATTGTTTTTGCGGAATACCGGAAAAGAGGTGAACGGTGTGGAACAGACTATCGCTGCGGTAGCTACCGCTCCGGGAGAGAGCGGAATCGGGATCATAAGGATCAGCGGACCGGAGGCTCCTGAAATTTTAAAGCGTGTTTTTGAATATAAATCCGGGAAAAAGGCGGAAAAATTTGAAGAACGCCGCATGATTTACGGAAACATTGCCGATGAAAAAGGGGAGATCATCGATGAGGCGATGGTGGTATATATGAAAGCGCCTCATACCTATACGGGAGAGGATGTGGCGGAAATCCAGTGTCACGGAAGTATCGTCTCTCTGAGAAAAATCCTGTCTCTCGTTCTTTCCTGCGGCGCACAGCCGGCGGAACGCGGCGAGTTTACAAAGCGGGCTTTTCTCAACGGAAAGATCGATCTGGCCCAGGCGGAAGCCGTAAATGATGTCATAAAAGCGGTATCGGATGAGGGAAGCAGATCGGCCGTATCGCAGCTGGGAGGGAGTCTTTCCGCTGTGATCATATCGATCAGGACACAGATGGCGGATCTTCTTTCCGAGATTATCGCTCATATCGAATATCCGGAAGAAGATCTGGAGGAACTGACTTATGCACAGATTACAGAGGAACTCGCAAAAATTTCGGAGAGAATAAAAAGACTGGCGGATTCCGCCGATACGGGAAGGATTGTGAGAGACGGACTGAAGCTGTGCATCGCGGGCAGGCCGAATGTGGGCAAATCTTCCCTGATGAATGCACTGCTGAAGACAGACCGCGCCATCGTGACAGATATTCCCGGAACGACGAGAGATACCATTGAAGAGTTTGCCTCTGTTGCAGGAATTCCGGTACGGCTCACAGATACGGCCGGAATCAGAGAGACGGAGGATACCATCGAAAAGATCGGAATTCAGCGGAGCAGAGACTCCATACGTTCGGCGGATATCGTCATCTTTGTGGCGGACGGCTCACAGAGACTCTCGGAAGAAGATACGGAGATCATATCTCAGCTCTCCGGAAAAAATGTGATCTTCGTTTTCAACAAATCAGATCTCGGCATACGGGTTACACGCGGCGAAATCGAAGATCTTCTGAGAGAAAAAAATATAGATGCTGACTGTACTTTTGCGGAGATTTCGGCTCTGACCGGAGAGGGAATCGACAGAATAGCGGAGCAGATAAGAGATACGGTGTTCCGCGGAAAGGCAGCGGCAGACAATGAAATCCTGATCACGAATGTGCGTCATGCCGATCTTCTGCATCAGGCGCTCCGGTTTCTTTCGGACGCGGACAGCATGCTGAGAAGCGGAGAAGCTCTGGATTTTGCGGAAACAGATATCCGCAGCGCGTGGAGTCTTCTGGGAGAGATTATCGGTGAGACGGTAAATCAGGATATTTTGACAGAAGTATTTTCCAGATTCTGTCTCGGAAAATAAGGTTGCGGCGCACAAAAAAGCGCAGAGAGGAGTTTTTCTGATGCAGCGTTATGAAATGGGCGATTATGATGTGATCGTGGTAGGGGCGGGCCATGCCGGATGTGAAGCCGCTCTGGCTCCCGCGCGCATGGGACTTTCCACTCTCATGCTCTCCATCACTCTGGAGGCTATCGCGATGATGCCGTGCAATCCTTCGATCGGCGGAACAGGGAAAGGTCATCTGGTGCGTGAGATCGACGCTCTGGGCGGAGAGATGGGGATCAATACGGATAAAGTCTTTATCCAGAGCAGAATGCTCAATACGGCAAAGGGACCTGCCGTTCATTCCCTCCGGGCGCAGGCGGATAAACAGCGCTATCATGAGGAGATGAAAAAGACGATCGAGCGGCAGGAAAATCTGGATATGAAACAGGCGGAGGTCGTGGATCTCATCGTCGAGGATAACACGGTGCGCGGTGTCGTGACGAAGACCGGCGGAGTCTACCGGGCAAAGGCAGTCATTCTGGCCACGGGAACTTTTCTCCGGGGAAAGATTTTCATCGGGGAATCCTCTTACTATTCCGGACCGAACGGAATGGCCGCTTCTGTGGAGCTTTCGGACAGCCTGAAAAAGTACGGCATTTTTCTGCGCCGGTTTAAAACGGGCACGCCGGCGAGAGTCGACGGAAAGACGCTGGATTACGGGGAAATGACAGTGCAGCACGGAGATGAGAAAATCGTGCCTTTTTCCTTCATGAATGAACTTCTGGATAAAAACAGAGCGGACTGCTGGCTTTCCTATACAAATGAAAAAACGCATGAAATCATACGGGCGAACTTTCACCGTTCCGCTCTTTTTACCGGTGAGATAGAAGGAGTCGGTCCGCGTTACTGCCCGTCCATAGAGACGAAAATAGACCGGTTTGCGGATAAAAAAAGACATCAGCTTTTCGTGGAACCGGAGGGACTGGGAACGGATGAAATGTACATACAGGGAATGTCGTCCAGCCTTCCTGAGGATGTCCAGGAACAGTTTTATCATACGATTCCCGGACTGACGCACTGCAAAATCGTACGTCCGGCATATGCCATCGAGTATGACTGTATCGATTCTCTCGATCTGAAGACGACTCTTGAAAGCAGAGTGATCGGAAATCTGTATTTTGCCGGCCAGACGAACGGCAGCTCCGGCTATGAGGAAGCGGCGGCGCAGGGACTGATGGCGGGAATCAATGCGGCTCTGAAAATACAGGGAAAGAAGCCTTTTATCCTCGACCGTTCGGAGGCGTATATCGGTGTTCTGATCGATGATCTCGTGACGAAGGGAACGCAGGAGCCTTACCGTATCATGACTTCGAGAGTGGAATACCGCCTCCTGCTGCGTCAGGACAATGCCGCGGAGCGGCTGACGGAAAAGGGATATCGCATCGGTCTGGTGAGTGAGGAACGCTATCAGCGTTATCTCACTCTGAAAAAGGAGACAGAGGAAGAAATGCAGCGTCTGCGCACGACGTATGTCACGCCGGCGGAAGCGGATGATTTTCTGCTTTCCATCGGAAGCTCCCCGCTGCAGAACAGAATTTCCCTGGCGGAGCTTCTGAAACGTCCGCAGGTTACCTACGAAAACATGGCGGCAGTGGATCCGCAGAGGCCTTCGCTCTCCTATCACAGCACGCTGCAGGCTTATGTGAATATAAAGTATGAGGGATATATTTCAAAGCAGCTCGCTCAGATTGAAAAATTCAGAAGGCTGGAGTCACAGCTTCTTCCTCAGGATCTGGATTATTCAGAGCTGGACGGAATCCGGCTTGAAGCACGCCAGAAGCTGAATGATTTCAGACCCGATTCCGTGGGACAGGCTTCCAGAATCTCCGGTGTGTCCCCAGCTGACATCAATGTCCTTCTGATTCATCTCGAAAAGCGGAGAAGACAGCAGGGAATGGAAGACGCGGAAAAAATGTCTGCCGGAGAAAAGACAAAAGAAAGGGCAGATGATAATAGAGGAGAAGGCGATGAAAAGACTGAATGAGGCTCTGAGGGCTCTGGGGACGGAACCTTCAGAAGAGACGGCGGAAAAATTTGAGCTGTATATGAACCGTGTTCTCGAATGGAATGAAAAAGTGAATCTGACGGCAATCCGTGACAGAGACGATTTTATCGAAAAGCATTTTATCGATTCCGTCTGCTGTATTTCTGACAGCCGCTGGAAAGAAGCGAAGAGTGTCGTCGATGTGGGTACGGGAGCCGGATTTCCCGGACTTCCGCTGGCCATCGTCTCTCCGGAAAAAGAGTTCCTTCTCATCGATTCTCTGAATAAGAGAATCCGTATCCTGAATGAGATCATCGCAGAGCTCGGGCTCAAAAACGCGGCTGCCGTTCACGGCAGAGCGGAGGAACTGGCGCGCCGGAAGGAATACAGAGAGAAATTTGATATCTGTGTTTCCAGAGCCGTGTCAAGGCTCTCCGTCCTTGCCGAGTACTGTCTGCCGTTTATCCGGGCGGGAGGTCATCTGATCGCCTATAAGGGTCCGGATGCGGAGAGCGAAGCGAAAGATGCGGCCTCTGCCATAACCGCACTCGGCGGCGTGACGGAGGAAATCTCAGAAACGTGTATGGAACAGTACGGCATAAATCACAGAATGGTATATATCCGAAAAGTAAGAAAAACGCCGGCGGCTTATCCGAGAAAGGCCGGAACGCCGGAACGCAGTCCTCTCTGAGATCTGATGTCTCATGTCGTGAAATGTCGACGCTTTTGCATGGGTATCGGAAGAAAAGCGTTATATAGTAAACGGGAAGCCCCAAAGATACAGATTCCGTTTTCCTGTGCGGAAAAACAGAGACGGGTGATACGGAATCTTCGTCGATACCGGGGTTTTTCAGATCATATCGGGAGGAATTTCAGCGTGTGAGACAGAGGAGGTATATCAGAGATCATGAAGTGGATGACAAAAAAGGGGGAACCCGTGGAGATTCCCACAGAATCTATCGTTCCGAATCCGGATCAGCCCAGAAAACAGTTTGAACAGGCGGAGCTGGACGAGCTTCAGGAGTCCATACGGGAATTCGGCATTATTCAGCCGCTCATCGTCAAAAAAGAAGCGGATCACTATATTCTCATCGCCGGCGAGCGCCGTCTGCGCGCCGCCGCCGCTCTCGGCATGGAGAGAGTGCCGGCGCTCATAAGAGAGGCGACGGTAAAGGAATCTGCGCTGATCGCTCTGATCGAGAACGTGCAGCGGGAGAATCTCTCCTATATCGAAGAGGCGCAGGCCTACAGGCGTCTGATTTCGGAACACGGTCTGACGCAGACGGAGATAGCAAAAAAAGTGGGAAAACGCCAGTCTACCATCTCGAATAAACTCCGTATTCTGTCTCTTCCGGAAGATATTCAGGCGATACTCGCGGAACACAGGCTCTCGGAGCGCCATGCCAGAGCACTGCTTCGGATCGAAGATGACGGACTTCGCAGGCAGGTGCTGGAGAAAATCGTAAAATACGGCCTCAATGTAACTCAGAGTGAAAAACTCATCAGCGATCTTCTCGAAAAAGAGGAGAAAAAACAGATGACAGGAGAAAGAATCCGTTTTATCAGTTATCAGCTCTATGTGAATACTATAAAAAAGGCTTTCATGACGGTGAAAGAGGCGGAAGAGGATGCGGAGTATTCTGTTGAGGAGCGGGAAGACAGCGTCGAGGTGAAGATCACCATACCGAAAAAGAACGCCAGGGGTGAGATGCCGGCATAGACAAAAAAGCGTGCGCGGCGTCTGATCCCGGCCCGGGTTGAAAGAAAGCGGGAAGCTGTGTTACAATGTCAGAAAAATAATGCAGAAAACTTGTGAACTTCACCGTAAGTCACAGAGAGGAGAAATTGTATGAAAAGAAACTGCGGAAAAATCCGGGTCTGCCTGGCGGCAGTACTGGCAGTGCTGATGTCTGTATCCCTGCTGTCTGCCTGCGGAGATAACAGTACAGGCCAAAGTGCAGGAAGTGAAGACAGCCCGCAGGAAAATATTTCTTTATCGAGGGAAGATTATATCGCTGAGGTAAATGAGATATGTGATGAAATCGTCACGGTTTCGGCCGGATATGAGGAGGATCTGAACAGCGGCGATGTATCAAAGGTGCTGGAAGCCACAAAATCGATGGTGAATGAAATCAGACCTCTGTATACGGAGCTCGGAGAACTGAAGGCTCCGGCTGAATTTGAGGAGCAGCAGAAGCAGATAAAAGACGGATGTGACGCTTCGGTGGAAGTTCTGGATCTTTCCGTCGAGCTGATGGAGATGGAAGGTTCGGAACAGGATCAGGAGAGAATTGAAACCATCAGTGCGAGAATAGCGGAACTGACACCGCAGCTTTCCGATCTGAATACCGTGCTGAGCGAAGTGCGCACAGCAGATACAGCGGATACGGCGGATACAGCGGATACAGCGGATGAGACAGGTACAGAGAATACCGGATCGGATGAATAAAATATAAAATTTTACAGAATATTGAAAATCAGATGTGCATGGCGGTTTAAAGTTCCGTCATGCACATTTCTGTGTGGGGCGGGATGCGGTATTACAGAATCAGACAAGACACGGAGAGGTGTATCTCATAGAGCTCTTTTTGCGGTTTCTTTCTGCATTTTCTGTATTTTTTTGTATCGGTATATGGCCCTTCTGTTAAGAAAAAATCAAAAAGCCCGTATATTGCCGCTTATGTCCCTGATTTTCTTGTTTTTGAAGAAAGCAGGGAATATAATGATAATAATCGTTTGATTTTCAGAAGATATCAGAGAAGCAGGCTTTGACCTGTATAATTATGTAAAATAAAATGGATGAATACCTGAGAGCGTGATATAATGTTACGATAATCATCATTGTGAAATCTGATTTCTCGGGGGAAATTTTACAGAAGATAAAGGAGCGGAATATTGGGTAAGTCAATAGCGATTTTTAACCAGAAAGGCGGCGTCGGCAAGACGACTACGAATATAAATCTGGCGGCCTGTCTTGCGATCAAGGGCAGGAAGGTTTTGGTTCTCGATATTGATCCTCAGGGAAATACGACAAGCGGTCTGGGAATTTCAAAAAGAGGACTGGAGGACACGATGTACGAGGTTCTCATCGTCGACGGATACGACCCGAAAAAAGCGATTCGAAATACGGTAGTGAAAGGTCTTGATATCATTCCGGCCAGCGTGGAACTCGCCGGCGCCGAAGTGGAGATGGTTCAGCTTGAGGGAAGAGAAAAGCGCCTCAAAAAAGCGCTTGATAAAATCCGCGATCTGTACGACTATATTTTTGTCGATTGTCCTCCTTCTCTGGGCCTTCTTACGATCAATTCCCTGACGGCGGTGGACAGCGTCCTGATTCCGATTCAGTGTGAATTTTATGCTCTGGAAGGCGTGAGCCAGCTTATGAGTACCATCGAGCTTGTCAGAAAGAGTATGAATAAGAATCTGGAAATCCAGGGCGTTATTCTCAGCATGTTTGACGGAAGGACAAATCTTTCGATTCAGGTGGTGGAAGAAGTGAAAAGGTACTTCAGACAAAAAGTATATACTACTGTGATACCGAGAAATGTCCGTCTGGCGGAAGCTCCGAGCTACGGTCTTCCGATTATGGAATACGATCCGAAATCGAACGGTGCGCGGGCGTATATGGAGTTTGCTGAAGAATTTCTCGCACTGGAAAAAGCAAAAGAAAAGAGGAAGTAGAGAATGGCCGCAAAAAAATCCGGAGGTCTCGGCAGGGGGCTGGGGGCTCTTTTTGAGGATACTTTGATTGCAAAAAAGGTTTCGGTAAATGACAGTGAAGCTGTATACGGGGAAAGGGCCGCCTCTTCGGATTCCGTAAATTACGTCGATATCGATGAAATAAGACCGAATCCTTCTCAGCCGAGAAAACAGTTTGACGAAGCAAAAATTTCCGATCTGTCGGAATCGATCAGAATGCACGGTATGATTCAGCCGATTATCGTCCGCCCCGCCGCATCCGGAGAAGGATATGAAATTGTGGCGGGCGAGAGAAGATGGAGAGCCGCGCGCGGCGCCGATCTGCGAAAGGTTCCGTGCCTTGTCAGAAATCTGACCGATCGGGAAAATATGCTGATTTCGATTATCGAAAATATGCAGCGGGAGGACCTGAATCCGATCGAAGAGGCGCTGGCCTTTCACGAAATGGCGGAATCTTATCAGCTTACACAGGCTGAAATAGCGCAGAGCGTGGGAAAGAGCAGACCTTATGTGGCGAATGCCGTCAGATTACTGAAGCTTCCGGATTCTGTTCAGAATCTTGTGAAAGAAGGGAGACTGAGCGGAGCTCATGCCAGAACGATCGCCGGTGTGGAGGATACGGAACTTCAGACAGAGCTGGCAGAGATGGCAAAGGACGGAGCCGTTTCCGTCAGAACTCTGGAAAAGATCGCAGCGGAGGCAGCCGGAAACCGAAAGAAAAAGAAACGCAGGCCTGCCGCAAAAAAACCGGAAATCGTGGCGATAGAAAGTGAATTGAAAGATGTTTTCGGAACGAGAGTGACGCTTCCGCGTTCTGTCGATAAGGGAAAGATCGAGATATCATTTTATTCACACGAAGAACTGGAAAGACTGATAGAAATGCTGAAATCTGTGAGAAGGTGAGCGGGGCGGAGAAAAAGAATGAGAACTGTTTTGCTGCCTGTGAAAAAAGAGAATAAAGAAGAGAGTATTCGCCGGGCATGTTTCATGTGAAACATGCCCGGTGTTTTTTTGCACCGGCAAAAATTTTTGCCGAAGAGTCTGTGCACAGAATGCTTTTTTGATCTGTTCTGTTTTTCATGCGTATCTGTCCGAAAACCGCATTCCTCATATCTGTGTCATCTCATATGTATCAGGAGCCGCTGTCTGCCGGGGTACAAAAAGGAAGTACGGTACATATTATGGGAGAGGAAACAGACGATGTGAAGGGAAAAGAAATGACAGAACAGCGGAAAGGCGGTATAAATATGATATATCTCGATAATGCGGCGACGAGCTTTCCGAAACCGGCTTCGGTTACAGATGCGGTGACGGAATGCATGACGGAATGGTGTGCCAATCCCGGACGTTCCGGACATGAAATGGCGATGAAATCGGCAGAGGCGGTGTATAGGGCGAGGATAGAGGCTGCGGGTCTGATCGGAGCCGGGCCGGATGAGATTGTCTTTACACAGAACTGTACCGGAGCTCTCAATATCGCTCTGCACGGTGTGCTGAGACCCGGAGACCATGTCGTTACGACGATGATGGAACACAATTCCGTCCTCCGTCCTCTGAATGCGATGAGAAGATACGGTGTGAAAACCACTGTTGTAAGATGCGGGCCGGACGGCCGGCTGTCTGCGGAATCCGTGCGCAGAGCCTGCAGAGATAATACCCGTATGATCGTATGCACGATGGCGTCAAATGTGACAGGAACCGTTATGCCGACAGAAGAGATCGGCGAAATTGCCGCTGAAAAAAGGATTCTCTTTCTCGCGGACGGGTCACAGGCGGCAGGCGTTCTGGAGACAGATGTGGAAAGCATGAAAGCGGATTTTCTGGCTGTCAGCGGCCATAAGTCGCTGATGGGGCCGCAGGGAACAGGATTTCTGTATATCAGACACGGAACGCCTGTCTTTTCGGTGACAGAGGGAGGGACGGGTTCTGAGTCGGAAAGTATAGTTCAGCCGCAGACTGTACCGGAGGGGATGGAGGCCGGAACTCTGAATGTACCCGGGATAACCGGGCTGGCGGAAGGTATCCGTTTTGTGAAGAAGACAGGACTGCCGGAGATCAGAAAAAAAGAGGAAAACCTGATCGGATATCTCAGTTCGATGCTGGAAGGCAGAAAAAATATCATTTCATACGGACCGGAGAAATCCGAGCAAAAAGTAGGGATTTTTGCCTTTAATATCAGAGGCATGAACAGCGAAACGACAGCGGAAATTCTCGACCGGCAGTACGGGATTGCTGTTCGCGCCGGATTTCACTGCGCGCCGTTTGCTCACAGAGCGATCGGTACGCAAAACAGCGGCTGCGTCAGGATTTCTGTCGGCATGTTTAATACGGAAAAAGAAATCTCAGACGCCGCGGAAGCGATTCTGGATATCGCGGAAATCGCTGAAAAAAGAAAAAACAGTGTAAAGATTTCAGATAAAAATATGGTATACTGAAAAAATAAAGACTGAAAAAGAAAGCGGAACGAAGCAAAAAGAGCGGAAAACGGAGGATATGAAATTGTATATGCGGAAAATACAGAAATCTCACACAGAACATGTCAGAGCACTTTTCGGATATCTGTCCGTCTGTATTGTGGTTGCCGTAATGGCGGGAGCTTCGGATCTTTTTGAGGAACGTGAAATCATATTTCCTGAGATTGCCGCCCTGGCGACGGGGATGCTGGCGGTGAGAAATCAGAGCTGGCAGGTGAGCAGGAAGCGCATGATTTCCGCGATCGCCTGTGCCTCCGCAGCCGGAACGATACTGGCAAAAATGACATTGTCAGCGGATATTTCTATGTGGGCAGCGGTCGCGGCTGCCTACGCGGCGGGCCAGCTGCTGTTCTTTTTCTCAAAAACGGATTTCGCTCCCGTGATTTCCGCAGCGGCCATGCCGGTCATTCTCGGAACGGACAGCTGGATATATCCTCTGTCGGCTGTCGCGATGACGTCTGTGACAGCGCTGATTCAGAAAGGATCGGAAAAAGCCGGGCTGAGACGGGCTGAAAAATTTCAGCTTCTGCCGCTGCCGGGAAAAGAAGAATGGATAAAAGCGGTTATCCGTATTCTGTGCGCGGCGGTGCTGACTGCCGCGGCGTCGGCGGCAGGATGCCGTTTCTGTATCGCGCCGCCGCTGCTCGTCGTCTTTACGGAGATGACACGCCGGACGTTTCCGGGAAGAAAGGAGAGGCTGAAGAGCGCGGCAAGATCGATACTTATTATCTTTTTCTGCGCTCTTTTTGGTGCTGTTTCACGTGAAATTCTGGTGGAGACGGCTGGTCTGCCTGTGACGGCGGCATCAGTTTCCGCAGCGGTTCTCTGTATGGCACTGATGTCACTGTCCCGCTTTTTCTTTCCTCCGGCAGCCGCTCTGGCGATTCTGCCGATGATCATTCCGCAGGAACATGTGATAAGCTATCCGTTTCAGGTATGCTTCGGCGGCGCCGTTTTTGCCGCCGCTGCTTTTGTCATCGGTGAACTGTCTGCGCGATTCAGCCGTTTCCGTTCAAAAATTTCATGAGACTGTCGAAATGAATCTGCGCGTCGGAATAGCCGAGTTCATACAGGTCTCTCAGCTTGTCCAGATTTTTTTCCACGCGTCCCGCCTGAGGTCTGACGCTCGGTCTGATGATAAAGGCTCTTCCGGCTTTTTCCTCCTGCTGTGCCAGTTCCAGTGACCGGTTGTAGCGGATATGTCTCGTTTTCTGCGCCCGTACGAGTCCCGGTGCGCTTTTCCGGTAGACGCGGCTTATGAGATGATTCACTTTCGACTTTTTCTTTTTGTATCCTTTTTCACGTGTGAGAATGAGGACGTTTTTCCGGTTGCCCGCCCGGATGGATTCGGCGAGAGGAATGGAATCAGAGATTCCGCCGTCGAGATAATCATTTCCGTCGATATGCACCGTTCTGGCGAGGAGAGGCAGAGAAGCGGAAGCGCGGATTTTGATCATATCGCCGTGAAGATCGCCGATCCTCAGATAAGCCGCCTCTCCCGTTATGCAGTCTGTGACGACGGAGAAAAGTTCTCCGTCATACGCTGCCGCCTGTTCGTAATCGAACGGAACGTAACGGTTCGGTATCAGATCATAAATCATCTCGACGCCGAAGAGATCTCCTGTCCTGCGCAGGCTTTTCAGGCTGCAGTAGCGTTTGTCGTTCAGATATTTTTCAAAAATCTCGAAGGCGCGTCCGCGCTGTTTTGAGATATAGCTGCAGGCATGACACGCGCCTGCGGAAACACCGTAAATATGGCGGAAGTAGATATCGCGGTCCATAAAGAAATCGAGCACGCCTGTCGTATACGTCGCACGCATGCCGCCGCCTTCCAGAATCAGTCCTGTATCATATGTCATGATATATCACTTTCCTTTCCGCACTTTCATGCTTTTTTGCCCGTCCGGTACGGAGCCATGCCTTCATTGGCAAGTTCATCGGCGCGGTTATTCATCCGGGTGATATAGATGAAATCATCCATGGAAAACTGCGTTCCGTTCCATTCGGTAAATTTCCGGTACAGCTTTTCAAGTCCGGCGTTCGGACTGTCGGGATTGACATGTCCCTTGACACGGTAAAAGCGGATTTCGTGCCCGGAGGTCAGCTCCAGGAGTCTGCGCCAGAGCTCCTGATTTTCAACCGGAGTTTTTTTTGCCGTCTTCCATCCGTTTTTCTGCCAGGAGACATACCATTTTTTCCGGAAGCATTCCATGAGGTAGGAGCTGTCGGAAAAGACATCGATGACCTGATTGTCTTTTCTGAGAGCAGACAGCGCTTCGATCAGCGCTGTCATTTCCATCCGGTTATTCGTGGTATCCGCTTCGCCGCCGCACAGCTCTTTTCTGGCCTGTCCGTATTCCAGAACGGCTCCCCAGCCGCCTGCGTTTTTTTCATTCTGATTGCCGGAACAGGCGCCGTCGGTATAGATTTTCAGTACCGCCATAACATTTTTCCTTTCTGTTTTCCGGGAGACTGACGTATACAATCCGAATCCGCAAAATCCGCAGAATCCGTGTCCCGTATCGCAGACAGCCGCCGTAAATTTCTGTACCGGATCGATCGGCAGAAAATCGAAATAATATACAGAAATAACGTATTTTCCCATATTATCTGATATAATATTATATGGAAAACGGAACGTAAAAATCAAGAATTTTCGGGAGACGGACTTTGTAAATATATATTAAACGCGTCGTAATCGTTCTGTAACATGGAAAGATTATACTGAGATTGTATATTAGCAGTATTGTCTTTATATATATACACAAGATATGGTATGGTGCCCGTACGGGATGCCGTGGAAAAGAGATATTCCGCAGGTCACAGGGGACGGAATGGCAGACATCGCAGTCACGGGATACCGTTTCTTATTTATCGATCATTTGAGAAAGGAGCTGCGATAGTGAGCAGAAGAAAGGCTCTTATAGCTTTGGCCGTCATATTCTGTCTGGTTTTCAGCAGCGTGCCGGCATTTGCGGCCACCTCGCTTGCCAAGGATCCCTATATTACTGTGGTGAGCCCGACAAAAAATGCCGTCATGAAGACAGGTTCCGTGCTGGTATCAGTCAAGATGACTGCACCGAGAACGATACGCATGTCATTTTATGAAGAGACGAAATCAGCCCGCAGGCTGATAAAGACGGAGAAATTCTCTTCATCCAGGTCGCTCAGCTATTACACGCGTCAGCTGACGGGACTGGATCCGGGCGTATATTGCGTCAATATCTCCACGCTGAATTCCGCAGGCAGGGCGATATACGCCAGCGAGATTTACGTCAAGGTACAGAAGCGGACATCGGACAGTGTGAAGGTGGATGTGTTCAATTCCCAGAATTCATCGAGTTCGTTCTGGGCGACACTGCTGAAAAAGCTGCTCGGATAGCGGGACAGAAAAACGCGGCGCGGCGGACGGCAGCCCGTCCGGTGCGAAAGACGGGGTCCGGCCGGAGCGAAAGGAAAGAGACAGGGGTACGGCATGCTGCCGTACCTTTGCTGTATAAAGATAAGCGCGCGCCGTGCGCGGATATGTTTTTTGCATGAAGAGCCGTACGCATTGTGCTGTGCGGATGTGTTTTTGAAATGAGGCTGCCGCAATCCCACCGGCTTTAGACAATGGGTAGTTCACCTGACAGAGCCGCGCGGGATGTGCGGGTATATTTCCGAAAGACAGAGGATTTCCGATATGTTGCGACGCATCGAAAAGAAATATATAGAGCGGATAAAAAATGTTCTGATAGTAGTATTGTTTCTGACGGCAGTACTGCTTTTGTCTTTTTTTTGGCAGGATGCTGTCTCTCTAAGGGATCTGACGCCGATCATCATGGATGAGGAGAACAGTTATATACCGGAGGCGGATGATCTGGTACGGCCGAGGTATATTCTGTTTAATTACGGAACCGATATCTATACGCTTTTCGCGGCCGACGAGCCTCACGAAAGCGGAACGATATATGACGAGGTAAAATCCATCGCTGCGGAATATATCGGCAGCGCTTATACAAGTGAGCAGATCGAAGCATCTCAGTATCAGGAAGTGATGTCTTACGCTTCCGTCGTCATGCGTTTTGATTACAATATACCGCTGCTCGAATATCTGGAGCAGAATGACATCGAATCTTCCATCGATCTGAGCGATATTCCCGGAATGACGAGCATCGGTTTTTCGAGTGCGAGCAGCGAAAACCTTTTTTTTGTAAACCGTCAGACGAATACTTATTACCGGATTGTCGTGGATGACGAGGAAAAAATATCAGAGCTGTCAGGCCGGATTTCAGAGCTGATCGCGGAAAAGGAGAGCAGCGATTATATTCCGTATTACAATATGTCGGATATTACGGGAGTTGAAAATGATGCACTGATGCCTCTGTATATGTCTTCCGAAGCGGTTTCCGTATCCGGAAACAGAGAATTTTCCATCGAAAACGAAGAGGAACTGAGCCGGACCGCATCAGGCTTTTTCTCTTCCGGTCTGGATTTTGTGCGTAAAATCACAGAAAACAAAGGGGCGGTTCTCTATATGTACGGAACCAGTCAGTCTCTCATCATCAACGAAGACGGAAGTCTTGAATACAGTGAGAATGTGGAAAATTATCCGCATGTCTCTTCCGATTTTTACGGCTCGCTCGATACGGCGACGGAATATATCGCCACTCACGGAGGATGGGAGAATATATACGGCAGCGGATATGTTCCTTATCTGAAGGATGCTCACACCATCACGAACGGAGAGAGCACAGGTTATCATTTTGAATTCGGACTGGAATATGACGGCGCCGAAGTTCAGTATACGGAGGGAGAGCTTCTTTCCGCGGATGTTTACGGTTCTCAGGTGACGTCTTACAGGCGTGATCTTCTGATCCTGCCGGAAAAAGAGCAGAATGAAGAGGAAAATATGCAGGAGGATGAGCAGAACGGCGATGAATGGTATGCCATGGCGCCGATCGATGTCCTTACGAACAATTACGAAAAAATCTGCAGAATCGTGAGTATCGGAAGTTTTGAGGAAATGACGGCGGATGTCAGCAGTATCCGTTTCTGCTGTATGCGCGACAGAGAAAATGATCCGTTGAAAATCAGACCGGCCTGGCGTATCATAATGAGCGACGGCCATCAGCTGTGGTTTGATGCGGAGAGCGGAAGACTTCTGCATCATAAGCCGGCGGAGGTGAACTGAGCATGGACTGGGGAAGAGCAAAAAATATCATTCTGGTGGTTCTCGTAGCCACCAATATTTTTCTGATCAGCGTCTACGGCATAAAGTATGAGAAGAACAGGGAAAACAATTCCGAGCTCTACCGGTATATGAATGAAAAGCTCGAGGAAAACAGAATCGAGCTTGCGTGCGGAATTCCCGAAAACTCGGCCGGGATTCCGGCACTGACGGTAAAATATGAAAAATACGACAGCAGCCGGATAAACAGAGAGGTAGAGGCCGCGTCAGAGACGGGGAAGCCGGCGGAAAACGAGAAGGAGATGCGGGAGGCGGCGGATGAGCTGATCCGCGCCTGCGGGCTGGACACAAAAGGCGCTTCGATCGTGAGCATAAAAGAAAATGCCGACGGAAGCACGACCGTTCGTTACGGAAACTATTACCGGGATATTCCGCTTCAGGAGTGTTATATGAATGTCGTGTTCCGGGATGGAAAAATCTCGAGACTGGAGCGCAAATGGATGGAGCCTGTGGAGGAGGGAAAGAGTAAAATACGCGTCACAGAACCGGCTACCGCTCTGCTCCGGTTTATCGAGATGATCAATGAGGACAGAGAAAAGGGAAAAGAGGCGGCCGAAGAGACGGTGACAGTCAGCGATATGTATCTGACCTATTATGTGAACGGCGACGAGATACGGAGAAATATCCTGTATGATACGGCATTTCCGGCGTGGTGTATCCGGTACGGTGACGGACAGATCAGATATATTTCCGCATATGAGCAATAACACGTCACATGCACTTCATAAAATGGTCACACAGAAAGTGTATAAAAGAATCACAGGAGGCCGGAAGGCCTCCGGATAGGAGCTATTTGATGGATCTTAGCTTTTGCTCCCTCGCGAGCGGAAGCAGTGGTAACTGCTATCTTATAAAAAGCAGAGAGTCGGCAATACTCATAGATGCGGGCATCAGCACGAGGAAGATACATGCGGCACTGCAGGAGACAGGGACAGAAAGAGAGGAAATCGCAGGTGTCTTTGTCACTCACGAACACAGTGATCACGTAAAAGGGCTGAAGGTTCTCACAAAACAGAATCCCGGATGGGATATCTACGGAAGTGAAGAGACCTGCCGCTGTCTGAGAGAGTGCGTACAGGATGAAGAAAAAATCTGCTCTCTGGATATAAATTGTACAAAGCAGATAGGCGATATGAAAATCAGAGCGATGGATATCTCTCATGATGCGGCACATCCGGTGTGTTACATCGTAGAGGCGGGTTCTTCCAGGATTTCTGTTCTTACGGATACGGGATACGTGCCTCGGGATGTGATGCCGGAGCTGATGTCTTCGGATCTGATCGTCATAGAGGCCAATCATGAGGTAAATATGCTGAAGGCAGGGCCTTATCCCTACCGGCTGAAGCTGAGAATCATGGGTGATTACGGCCATCTTTCGAACGAAGCTGCGGGTGAGACGCTGGCGGAAGTGATGTCGCACGATGACAGATACAGGACGATCCTGCTGGCTCATCTCAGTAAGGAAAACAATTTTCCGCGGCTTGCTTTTCAGACGGTGGCAAATATTCTGGAAGAGAAAAAATTTTATCCGGGAAAGCATATGCGGCTGGAAGTACTGCATCGTGACGGCCTGAGCGGATTTACCGAATTATAGCTGTGTTTAGGAGGTCGGAGATTATGGACAGAGAAGAATGGAAAAGACCGGGTGCAGGCGGACAGCCGGACGGCACGGGAGAAAATACCGCTCACAGAAGCTCTGCGCAGAATGAGCAGACGGGACCGGCAGCGGATTCCGCACCGGAGGGAAGGCAGCAGGAGTCCGCTTCTTTTTCCGGGCAGGATTCCTATTATACGGTTTACTCGGGCGCTGCGGATTATGCAGGGACGGACGGTTCCGGAGAGAGCGGAGACAGCGCCCGTCCGCAGGAATATGGATCCGGAATCGGACAGAAGCAGCCGGCGGGAGAAGCGGCTGTGGATTACGGACGCGCCGCCGGTACGAAGGAAGATATTCGCAGCACTTACGCGTGGGCTTCCGGAAGCGCCGAAGCGGCGCAGAGCGGCGCCGGCGGCATTTCCGGCGGTATATTCGGCGGCGCCGCCGGTTCGGAAACGGGCGGCGGAGGAACGGTTCCTCCGGATCTCTCGGGATCTGACGGAAATCCGCCAAAGAAGAAAAAGAATAATATGAGCGGCGGAGCTAAAAAGACGCTCGCAGTCATTCTGATCGTCGTGGTGGCTTTTGCTGCGGGTTTCGGCGGCGGAGCGGTATCCTCGGGGCTGTTCGGAAAAGAAACAGGTACGGCGACGAGTAAAATTTCCATCGACTCCAGCGAGAGCGGGCTGGATGCAGCATCTGTCATTGCGGAAAAGACGATGCCTTCCGTAGTCGGAATCAGCACCGTATCCCGCGCGTATTATCAGTCCGTCTTCGGCCTGCAGCAGGGAACGACAGAGGGTTCCGGAACGGGCTTTATCGTGGATGAGAACGGCTATATTCTGACGAATTCCCATGTAGTCGGAGACGGTGAAAATTCCACGATTACGGTGGATCTTTACGACGGATCGGAGTATGAAGGGAAAGTTCTGTGGAATGATTCCTCTCTCGATCTGGCCATCGTAAAGATCGATGCGACGGGACTTCAGGCGGCCGATCTGGGAGATTCGGATGATGTGGCGATCGGAGATTATGCTATCGCGATCGGAAATCCTCTCGGACGCGAATTTGAGCGCAGTGTGACGCAGGGCATTATCAGCGGGCTGGACCGGAATATCACGACGACAGACGGTCAGACGCAGAATAACATGCAGGGACTGATCCAGACTGATGCCTCCATCAACAGCGGAAACAGCGGCGGCCCGCTTATCAACAGCTCCGGAGAAGTCATCGGCATCAACACAGCGAAGGCAAGCTCCGCAGAGGGACTCGGATTTGCGATTCCGATCAATACGGCTGTTCCTATCATCGAGCAGATAAAAGAAGACGGCACCTATGTACAGCCTGCGATCGGTATCGGCGGCAGAGATCTGGAGGAAATTCTCGCCAAATATCAGACAGACTTCAATGCGAAGAGCGGCGTCTATGTACAGCAGGTCTATACGGATTCTCCGGCTTCCGCAGCCGGGATCAAAGAGGGAGATATCATAACGGCTGTTGACGGCAAGGCTGTGGAAGATATGAACGCCCTCAAACAGATACTTATCGGCCATCAGCCGGGAGACCAGGTGACGCTGACGATTGAGCGCGAAAAGACAGAGATGCAGGTTCAGGTGACACTGCAGGCTCAGAATACGATCAGCAGTATGAGCTACAGCTACAGTGACAGCGGTTCAGGTTCAGACCCGGGTTCAGGTTCGGGTTCGGGTTCGGGCGGCTACAGCTATGACGGAAGCCAGGGCTACGGAAATTACGGAGGTATTTTCGGCAACTGAGATCCGTCGGTCTGATATGATTCAGACAGGATATATTTGACATGATAAGATAATAGGAGAAGATCCGGAAAAAATCCGGAAGGACGTGAGTCCAGGCAGATAAAAAGAAACAGACGGAAAAAAGACGCCCGGCATGCTTTGAAGCCGGGCGTCTTTCGGTGGGCGCCGCGGCATATGGGGAGGAAAAGAATGAATATCAATATCGTGTGTATCGGAAAGCTGAAGGAAAAATATCTGCGTGAAGCGGCGGCAGAGTATGAAAAGAGACTGAGCCGCTACTGCAGAATGCAGATCAGAGAGCTGAAGGAAGCGAGGCTTCCGGAAAATGCGTCGCCTGCGGAAGAAGAGGAAGTGAAAAGAGAAGAGGGAAAGAGCATACTGAAAGCGCTCTCTTCTTCTTCCTTTGTCATCGCGCTCGATATCGGAGGGCGGGAGCTTTCCTCCGAACAGCTGGCACACAGAATCGGAAGTCTGGCCGAAGGAGGAGAGAGCACGATCGACTTTATCATCGGGGGTTCTCTCGGTCTGTCCGATGAAGTGAGACAAAGAGCCGATTTTCGTCTTTCCTTTTCCCCCATGACATTTCCTCATCAGCTGATGCGTGTGATTCTGCTGGAACAGATATATCGTTCCTTTAAGATTCTTCGGAAAGAGCCGTATCATAAATAGAAAATCTCACAGAGCGGACAAAAAGAAAAACTGCCTGAGGCAGTCTTTCTTTTTGCATGTCAAACAATCTGAGAATTATATATGGAGGGCGGTTTATGGGAGTAAACCGCTGCTGTTAATCGAATTTATTGATGGCAGTTACAAATTTGCCGAGTATACCTATATTTATGAAATAATAGGAGTATTTATCCTTTCTTTTTACCTGTACGAGCTGCGCCTGCTGCAGTTTTTTGATATGCTGCGAGATGGTCGCCTGAGAATAGTCGAACTCGGAGACGACATCTTTATTGCAGACAAGCTGACGGGCCGCGTTACACTTCATGATAAAGCGGAAAATCTTGATCCTGACCGGATGAGCCAGTGCGTCAGAAACGTTTGCAATGAGTAAGATTTCGTCTTCCTGGAGATCATCGCTTTCCTTACGCAATCTCATAAAAGCACCTTTCTAAATATATCGTATATTCTCTATGGACAATTATATCACCGGTAAGAAAGTGTTGCAATCACAATATAAGCTTAGTATGTCAAACAAAATAATTCTCATGAGGAAAAAAGAAAATAACGGTGGTAAACGGTAAAATATCCATAATTTTCATTTTCAATAATAAAAATTACGGAAAAATACAGAAAAATCAGTGAAAAATTTTGAACGGTGAACAGCGAAAAAACGATTCAGAAAGAAAATCAGGAAATCCGGAAGGAAAAGAAAAAACAGCGGATGAAGCGAAGGACTGCGGCTGAAACAGATGACGGCCGGCGGCCGGCGGTTAAAGACGACGGCCGCCGGTTCCGGACAGTGTGCTTCAGTGTTCGTAATATTCTGTAGGAACATCCACTTTCTGAAGCTCGTCGTCATAGTCGAAATTGCCGACGATGTAGTTGATGTGGCCTTCTACGAATTCATAGCCTTTTTCGAGGACATATTTTACCGGAATCTGAATCTCATAGTCGTCGAGATCGCCGGTTTCGAGCGCTTTCTGAAGATAGTTTCTCGGAATGACCATGAGGACATGTCCGTCCATGGCGAAATAATAATGGAATTTCTCCAGTTCCTTCGGCAGATCGCCGGGATAAGGATTATCCAGAGTCATGACCTGCATATCGTAGACACTCTTTCTGATATTGAGACTGTCGAAATCAAAAGGTATATCATCGTAATGCATTATTATAGCCTCCTGTCCTGATGATTTTACATGATACTGTATTTATTCCCACATTCCCTTCCGATTCAACATTATAACAGAAATCCGCAAAATAATTTGCCAGTAAAAATAAATAGGAAAAAATAATGATGAAATTTCAAGATTGCAGTGGACAAGATCGATGGCAGAATAGATAATATAGAAGAGCAAGAAAAAGAGAAGAAAAAGACTGATGACAAAATGAAGGAGAATCGGAATGACTTTAAACAATCTGACTGCAGAAGAAAGAGTGCTCCTGGAGAAGAAGTTTGCCAGCTTCAGCAGACTTCCGAAGGAGACGAACAACGTATGCCCGAACTACTATAATCCGTATCATGATCCGAGAAACTGCCCGGGTTCCTGCAGATACTGCCTGTGGGACGGTGTTCTCACGGAAGAGGGAATGTAGCAGGCATCTGACAGATTCAGATTTCAGGAAAAACGCCTCCGCAGCGGCCGCTGCGGAGGCTCCTTTGCATATCGGGTACAGAGCCGGCCGGTCAGCGTTTCTGTGTTCTGTCCGTGAGAGCTTCGATCTCTTCTGTGATTCTGCGGTTGAACGGAGCGTCTGCACCGATGCTTTCAGCTGTTCTGACTACGGTACCGTTGATTCTTTCTATTTCCGTGCGGCGGCCGCTGCGGATATCCTGGACCATCGAACAGAAATTTTCACCTGTGGCCCGTGCGACAGACTGAACTTTCTCCCATATTTCCCGGGGGTCGTAGGAACAGCCGGCGCGGTTGAAAATTTCGACGGCTTCCGTCACGAGACGGCGGGAGAGATCGTTTTTTTCGGGATCGGAGACGATGTGGATATTCTGAACATCGCCGAGGGCGCAGACGGCGTTGATTCCGACATTGATGAAGAGCTTCCGTATCACGGCATCTTTTGCATCTTCCGTGATTTCAGCAGGAAAACCGGCTTCCTCAAAGATTTTCTTCACTGCGGCGAGTGAGGAAGCGGCCTCTTCGGACTGAGGCATCAGAGCTCCGATGACGGTGAGTCCTGTACCGGCGTGGCGTACCGTGCCGTCGGGAGCGATATTGGCGCCCTGAGCGGTAGTGCCGATGATAATATTCTGCGGACGGACGACTGTCTCGATATCTGTGTGATTTCCGTATCCGTTCTGAAGAGAGACGGCGAGTGTATGCGGGCCGAAAAGATTTCGGTGCTGACGCACGGCAGAAGCCGTCACCGGCGCTTTGACAGCGATCAGAACCATGTCACGGGGTGTCATGCCGGAAGTGTCTGTCACGGCTTCGACCGGTACGGTGCGGATGCTGCCGTCCTTTTCCCTGATCCGTATTCCTTCATTGCGGATAGACTGCGCGTGTGTCTGCGTTCCGACGACGCAGAGGAGATCGTGTTTTTCAGCCAGACCCGCGGCAAAAATGGAACCGATGGCTCCCGTTCCGAGTATTGCTATTTTCATTGGAATCTCCCTCCTTATTCTCTTCTATGATAACGAAGAGGAGATATTTTCGCAACAGCGGAGGCGGAATCAGATCAAGACAGGTGAAGAAATGCACAGTGAAAGTGAAAAGAAAAATCAGGAAAAAGAAGACAGAATTCTTCTGGCAGGAATTGAAGAGAGAATCCGCAGAGCGGAAGAATGGTATACGATGACAAACAGCCGTTTTCTGGATCTGCGTCAGAGGAGTCTGGCGGAAATCCGCTCGCGTTCCTCCGGCAGCGGAATCACATACGGATTTTACGGCGGATATGAAGATGCGGAGCGCGTGATAGAAGTGTTTTTTCCGCAGGGAATGATGCGGGCAGACAGCCCTCAGGAACACTTTCGTCTCGTGCCCGGGGAAAATCCGCTGACTGTCATACGAGCAGAGCTGAAAAAGGGCACGCCGCCTCCGTCCCACCGGGATTATCTGGGCGCTCTCATGGGGCTCGGCATCAGGCGTGAGATGACAGGCGATATCATCGTCCGGGATGACGGAGCGGATATCATCGTTTTACGTGAGGCGGCGGAATTTCTGCTGCTTCACTATGTGAAAGCGGGCAGAGCGGATCTCACTCTGTCGGAGGTCCCGGTAGAGGAGCTCAGAGGAATACAGAGTGACGCAGAGGAAATCACGGCGAGCGTAGCCTCGCTCCGTCTGGATAATGTGCTGTCCGCAGCTTTTCATATACCGAGAAGCAGAGCGGCGGAGGCGGTGAACAGCGGCATCGTCTATGTCGGCGGCATCTGTGAGAAAAAAGCGGACCGGCAGGTAAAGGAAGGAGAAAAGATCGTTCTGCGCGGAAAGGGAAGAGCGCGCCTTCTCTCGGCCGGTGAAAAGAACAGCAAGGGCCGCATGAAAATTACGCTTCGGCGGAATATCTGACAGAAAATGCGGCCGGTCCTGTCCGGCAGGGAGGAAAAACGGTGCGGACGGAAGAACAGGACAGAAGAGCAGACCAAAGGAACTGAAGGGAAAGGCAGAAGGTGAGGTACGGGAGATGACCGGCAGAGAAAGAGAGAAAAGAAAAGTGATGGCGGCTATGAGCGGAGGTGTGGACAGCTCGGCGGCCGTCTTTCTTCTGAAGGAGCAGGGATTTGATGTAGGCGGCATGACGATGCGTCTTCTCGACGGGCATCTCAGCGACCGCGATATCGCGGATGCGAAAAAGGCGGCGGAAGCGGCCGGAATTCCTTTTTTTGTGGCAGATCTGCGGCGGAGATTTTATGATGAGGTGGTACGTGATTTTATCGATTCTTATCTGGCGGGATACACGCCGAATCCCTGTGTCCTGTGCAACCGGCGCATCAAATTTTCCGCGTTTGTGCAGCATGCGGAGGGATACGGTTACGGAAGGATCGCTACCGGCCATTATGCGAGGACGGAATATGATGCGGGTTCCGGACGCTGGCTGCTGAAACGGGCGGAGGACGGAAAAAAAGATCAGAGCTATATGCTCTACGGCCTGAACCAGCAGCAGCTTTCCGCGAGTATCTTTCCTCTGGGAAACATGACGAAGGAGGAGGTACGGGCATTTGCGTCGGAGCGCCGTCTTTCCGCGGCACAGCGCAGAGAGAGCCAGGATATCTGTTTTGTTCCGGATAAAGATTATGCCGGCTTTATCGAAAAAGAGACGGGAGCGCCGCTTAAGCCCGGACATTTTGTCGATGCTGACGGCAGAGTGATCGGGCGGCACCGGGGCGTCGCCAGATATACGGTGGGACAGCGCAGAGGGCTGGGAATCGCTGCGGGACGGCCTGTTTTTGTCTGTGCGAAGGATGCTGAGAAAAATACAGTCCTCGTCGGAGAGGAGACGCTTCTTTTCGGAAAAGAGCTGGATGTAAAGGATGTGAATCTGATAGCCTGTGAACGTCTGACGGGAAAAGTACGGGCGGAAGTGAAGATAAGGTACAGCCACAGAGGAAGTATGGCGACAGTAGAGCAGACGGGAGAAGACAGCCTTCATATCGAATTTGACGAGCCGCAGAGAGCTGTTACGCCCGGACAGTCCGCCGTTTTATATGACGGAAGTACTGTGATCGGCGGCGGAATCATTCTCTGAACTTTTACCGCGTCCGGCCGCCTTCCGGCAGCCTGCGCATGCAGGCTTTTATCCGGAAAAAGATCAGAGATGATTTGCGGGAGAAGAATGTTTTACGGCAAACGGCCGGTACCGCAGCCGAAAGGAGAATACAGTAAGGCGGTACCGGCCGTTATGAAAAAATTAAAAATTGAAAGGAAAGGCAAAAACAGAAGAATGATATCCGCGCCGTACTATGAAAGTGCTTCTGTCAGCTGCGGAATGATCTGCTTTTTGCGGGATACACATCCTTTGAGATACATTCTTCCCTCTTCTGCGGAACGGAATGCTTTTGCGGCAGCGTCCGCGGCGCCCTCTCCGGCACAGATGAGATCGGTGGATTCGTCGAGAATGTCTGTCAGCATGAAGAAGAGCATATCCACGCCGTGTTCCGGGAAGGTGGAGGTCATATATTCTGTCATACGTTTTTTGAGTTCGGCAAGCTCATCGGCATCCATGGAAGTGACCTGTCCCACGCCGAAAGTCGTGCTGCCGGCGGTGAATTTTTTGAAGTCCATATAGAAGATGTCGTGCGGGTCTTTTTCCAGAAGATCGCTTCCGGCTTTAAACATCTCTCTGGCATAAGCCTGGATGTCGCCGATGCCGGCGATTTCCGCAAGCTTTTCCGCCGCTTTGCGGTCTGTATCGGTGCAGGTCGGTGAGCGGAAAGCGAGTGTGTCGGAGAGGATCGCGGAACAGAGAAGACCGGCGATATTTTTCTCCGGAGTTTTTCCGGCTTCCTGATAGTGGAGGAAGACGATGGTAGCGGTGCAGCCGATCGGCATCGCTCTGAAATAGATCGGCTCAGATGTCTGAATGTCGCCGATTTTGTGATGATCGAGAATTTCGACGATCGAAGCGTCGCCGATATTTCCGGCAGCCTGTGCCGTTTCATTGTGGTCTACGAGAATCACAGTCTTTCCGGAAACATCTTCCAGAAACGAAGGAACCTCCGTCTGAAAACGGTCGAGAACAAACTGTGTCTCCGGATTGAGGTTTCCGGCGCGTCCCGGGATATAGGAAGCATCGCCGAGCGTATTTTTGAAGGCCGCATAGCCGATTGCCGAGCAGATGGAGTCGGTATCCGGGTTTTTATGGCCTACGACATAAATTGTTTTATCTGAATTGCTCAAAATAAATCCCTCCTGTACGATAGGTATGTTTCTGGATTAAATTTTACACCTCTGAGCCCGTCTGTACAATCATTTTATTTTTCCGCAGGAAAGACCGGTTTATCTGCGGACGGAGATCTCCGGTTTCGCTGCCTGGTCTTTTATTCCAGTTCGCCGAGCGGCCGCAGAAGCAGGATTTCGGCTGTCTCTCCTTTTCTGTAGAGCGTTTTTCCGAGTTCGGTGATGAGCATGGCATCGGCTGCCAGAGGAGGATTGCCGTTCATTCTGTTGTGAGCGGGAGTCGCCAGAAGAACGCCGTCTTCTCTGCGCGAGACATTGATCATACACAGAAATTCGATAACGCCGGGAGCGCTCAGATCCTCCGTCATGACCGCGGAGACGCTGCGGCGCGGACAGAGCGCGCTTCCGAGAGCTCTCGCTATCACGGGACGTACGCACCATTCCAGCCCGTAAAAGGCCGCTGCTGTCGGCCCCGACAGATTGATGAGAGGCTTTCCGTCTGCGACGGCAACTCCCATCGGTCTTCCCGGAGCGGCTTTGACCCAGTGACTGACCGCCGTTCCCCGGCCGAGGATAATTTCCGCGTTGAAATCCGCCTCTCCTTTGGAAGAACCGCCGTTGATGAGAATGATGTCACATTCGGCAAGAGCGCGTTCGACGATCTCTTTCAGTTTTTCCCGTTTGTCTCTGATGATGGGATAGCAGACAGGTTCGCCTCCCATTTCGCGGATCATGAATTCGGCGAGAATACTGTTGCAGTCGATATTCTGTCCGCGCTGCGGGATATTTCCGGCAGATATCAGCTCATCACCGGTCGGAATGAAGCCGACCCGGGGTTTTCTGATAACGGGAACAGACGTGATGCCTCCGCTTTCGAGCGCGGCGAGATCCGCAGCGGTCACCGTGCGTCCGGCTCTGGCGAGGAGAACGCCCTTTTTCAGCATGGAACCGGCAGGGCGTACATTCATTCCGGGTTCGAAAACGGTTTCCTCCGGCAGACACAGAGTGAGGCTTCCGTCCCTGCCGATGCGGACGTCTTCGATGCGGATCACGCTGTCATAGGCGTCGTCAAAATCGTCGCCTGTGTCGGCGCGTACGAATTCTCTGCCGATTTTCCAGGAGGATGTGTCAGGAATACCGTCTCTGAAATCCGCGGAGCGGACGGCGATTCCGTCCATGGAGGAGGCTCTTACGACGGGAAGATCAAACTGTGCCCTCTGGTCTTCCGCCAGAATACGGCCGTAGGCTTCCCTCAGAGGAACGGATTCCGTGCGTATCTGCGGATTCCATATTTCAAATAATCTGCGGAGAATCTCCGCCTTGCTCAGATGTTCCTGTATCGTCTTTTTGTCGGATATCATGATTTTTCTCCTTTCCGGCCCGGCTCTGCAGCGCACCTTTTTCTGCCGGTGATTTCAGAAATATTTTAACATAATTACGGCCCGCAGGTGTTGATCTTCTTTTTTCCTGTGCGTATATATTCTGTCCGATCTGGTATAATGATAAATAATATGTAAAAGAAGTAAAGATGATGCGGAAAAAAGGAGGCGGAAACGATGAAAGAAAACAGAAAAACGGATGCTCTTCCGCAGCCGGAACGGTATGTACGCCGGACAGAAGAGATTCAGTCCGCAGAGCCGGCGGGATCCGGCGGCTCTATGAAGAAAATGCGGCATATGCGGCGGCTGACAGCGGCGCTGCTGATTTTTTCCGTCGCCTGGACGGGAATCTTTTTCCTCGGCGGATGCAGCGGTATTTCCGGGAAACCGGTACGGACGCAGGGAGAGGGCACGCCGGCTGTCGTGGATGTCACGGGAGAGATGGAAACGGAGTTTCTCGATGTGGGAAAAGCGGACTGTATCGTGATACAGACCTCGTCTCAGACGGCAGTGATCGATACGGGCTATGACGATACACTGGATGATGTGACGGAATATCTCGATTCTGAGGGAATAAAGAAGATCGATCATCTTTTTCTGACTCATTTTGATAAAGATCATGTGGGAGGCGCTTCCGGCCTCGTGGAAAATTATGAGATCGGCACAGTTTACCAGCCCGATTACAGTGCCGATGAGGAGGATTCAAAGCATTACCGCAGATATGAAGAGGCTCTTCACGAAAAAGATATCCATCCTGTGACGGTAAAGGAAGCGCTGGGAATTGTCATGGATGATGTGGTCTTTACTGTTTATCCGCCGGAGAAGCTGGAATACGATAAAGATAAAGATAATAACCGCTCGCTGGTCATCGCGGCGGATCACGGTTCCGTCAGGATGCTTTTCGCCGGGGATGCGGAAAAGGAACGGATCGAAGAGATCATGACTCAGATCGCCGATCTGGATTTTGATCTGCTGAAGGTTCCGCATCACGGACGTATGGAGAAAAATTCGGAGGAATTTTTCGAAGCGGTTTCACCGGAGTATGCAGTCATCTGTGCGGAAGAAGAGGGCAAAGAAGACGCTGCAGAGGAGGAAACCGTCGAAGCGCTGCAGAAGGCAGGAGCGGAGGTATTTGTTACCGGCAGCGGCGATATCACATGCAGGAGCGACGGAGAGGAGCTGACCGTGACACAGGAACAGAGCGGGAGGTGAGCCTCTGAAGCTCCCGCCGCGTCTGCCGGAAGATCTGCGGCGTATGCAGACGGAATGATCCGGTCACGTTATCTGCTGTTTTCTTCTTTCGGCAGGATACGGACGATACTTTTTTCGAGCTTCGGGCGCGTAATCCGCATCTGGGAACCGCACTGCAGACATTTCATGCGGAAATCCATGCCGGCACGCATGATTTCAAATGTGCTGCCGCCGCACGGATGTTTTTTTCTCAGTTCCACGATGTCGCCCTCGGTGAGTTTTAAAGGCATGTCATTTCTCCTTTTCGGGAAAAAACCGGGGCTGCCGCATTAAGAAAATATGATACAGGGTGCGGGGATCTCTGTTCTGAAAATCCCGTATCCTGTGCTTTTCATTCTTAATGCGGCAGCCCCGTAAAGCGTTTCTTCCGTGCCGCGCCGGCCGGCATGGCACGGAAGATAAAAATTTCTGATTGTGCCGTCTGTACTTCCGCTATTTCGAAATCCTGTCGATTCCGCCCATATAAGGACGGAGCACTTCCGGAATCGTAACGGAGCCGTCTTCATTCTGGTAGTTTTCCAGAATGGCGGCGAAGGTTCTGCCGACAGCGAGGCCGGAGCCGTTGAGCGTATGGACGAATTCAGGCTTTGCCTTCGGTTCGCGGCGGAAGCGGATGTTCGCGCGGCGCGCCTGGAAGTCCTCGAAATTACTGCAGGAGGAGATTTCCACATAACGGCCGTAGCTCGGCATCCAGACTTCGATATCGTATGTTTTGGCGGAGCTGAAGCCTGTGTCTCCTGTGGAGAGTATGATGACACGGTAAGGAATATTGAGACGCTGAAGGACAGCTTCCGCATCATTTGTCAGCTTTTCCAGCTCGTCATAGGACGTCTCGGGAGCGACCATCTTCACCATTTCTACTTTATTGAACTGATGCTGTCTTACGAGGCCTCTCGTGTCACGGCCGGCGGAGCCGGCCTCCTTGCGGAAGCACGGTGTGTATGCCGTGTAATAGATCGGAAGCTCAGAAAAATCGATGATTTCTCCGCCTCTGAGATTTGTTACAGGCACTTCGGCAGTCGGGATGAGAAATTCGTCCTTGTCCGGGATATAGAACATATCGTCCTCAAATTTCGGGAGCTGTCCCGTTCCCGTCATAGCCGCTCTGCCTACCATGAACGGAGGGAGAATTTCGGTATATCCCTGTTCTTCTGTGTGAAGGTTCAGCATGAAATTGATGAGTGCGCGCTCGAGACGTGCGCCGGCGCCTTTATATACCGTAAAACGCGCGCCGGAGAGCTTTGCCGCGCGGTCGAAATCGAGAATATCGAGATCTGTGCCGATATCCCAGTGAGCCTTTGATTCGAAATCGAAGGTACGGGGTTCACCCCATTTTCTTATTTCCACATTGCAGGAATCGTCCGGACCGATCGGATCATCCGGATTCGGCGTGTTCGGAATGCCGAGGAGAAGATCTCTCAGTTCCTGCTGTACGGCTTTTACCTGTTCGTCGAGACCGGCGATCTGATCGGAGAGTTTTTTCATCTCGGCCATCAGCCCGGTGGTGTCCTGACCGGCTTTTTTCAGCTTCGGAATTTCCCGGGAATCTCTGTTCTGTCTGGCTTTGAGAGCTTCCACTTCTCCCAGAAGCTCTCTTCTCTTATCGTCGAGTTCGATGGCATGTCCAATATTGTAATCGCCGTTGCCTCTCGATTCGACAGCTTTTTTTACGTTGTCGAAATCCTCACGGATCCGTTTGATATCTAACATTTCATAACTCCTTTGTTCATATCAGTCGATATTCAGCATTTCAGCGCCGGCAGCCGGGGCGTGCATGACTGCCGGCGGATGATATCAGCGGTCTTGCGGTCTTTTCAGGCTTCAGGAAGCCATCTGATCGAGATAGCCGCTGAGTTCTTCGAGGTACTGTCCGTAAGCGGCCCAGTCGCCTTCACGCTGCGAGGCTACCGCATTATCATACGCCTCCGCGGCCAGTCCTGCAAGTTCTGTGAGAGATAAAATTTCCTCACCGCCCCCTGTCTCTGTCTGTTCGCCGCCTTCTGTCTCCTCGCCGGAAGAGGCAGGCGGTCTGCCGGACGGCGTATAATTTTCATCCAGCGAGAAGAGACTGATCAGAGCCTCCGCAAAGGTAGGTTCATAAGCGATCCTGTCGCCGTAGGCGACGATGACGCGCTTGACTTCCGGCAGACTCGTGTCAGAGGAGGATTCCAGATAGACAGGTTCCACGTAGAGGATCGAGTCATTGATCGGGATGACGAACATGTCTCCGCGGGTATATTTGGAACCGGAGGAATTCCAGAGGGAGAATTCCTTGGAAATCTCCGTGTTCTGGTCGATCTGGGATTCGATCTGCATCGGACCGTAGACGACTTTATCCTTCGGCAGACGATAGAGTACAAGATCGCCGTATTCGTCGCCGTCGCTGCGGGCGACGAGAAGACCTGTCATATTCTTTTTATTATTCGGCGTAAACGGAATCGAAGAAATGAATTCCTCGGACTCTTCGTTCGGGAGTCTCATGATATAGTAGTTCGGCTCCATTTCTTTTTCTTCCTGACCGTAGATTTCCGTCGCGATGCTCCAGCGGTCCTCATTCTGATAGAAGACGGCGATGTCGTTCATGTGATATCTCTGGTAAACTTTCGCCTGAATTTCAAACAGAGTGTTCGGATATCTTATGTGAGCCCGCAGATCCTCCGGCATTTCGGAGATATCCTTGAGGAGTCCCGGATAAATCCTGCCGATCGTGTCGGCGATCGGTTCGTCTTCGATCTGGTAATAATCCACCGATCCGTCATAGGCGTTGACGACAACCTTGACAGGATTCCGGATATAGTTGACCGCCAGAGTATCATTCAGACTGTAGGATTCCGAATACGGATAATAATTGCTGGAGGTATAGGCATCGATAATCCAGTAAAGCTCTCCGCTGTCTGAAACGACGATATAAGGGTCGCTGTCATAGTGGAAGAACGGCGCCAGCTTCGATACTCGGTCCAGAATATTTCTCTCGTAGAGAATTTTTGAATCGCTGTTGATGTTGGTGGATACGAGGATTCTGATATTCTGCTCCTTGATGGCGTAGAAAATACGCTTCAGAAGCGAAAGCTCGACACCGTTTTCCCCTTCATAGGTCGTATAGACATTGGAGGTTCCGCTCGGATAGTCAAATTCCTCTTCGCTGGTATTTGTGATGACATAGTCATCGGTGGATTCGCCGAAGTAAATTTCCGGACGTGTGATTTTGATATCCTCAGTATCGGATTCCGGCGGAATGTTGTCGACGATCATCTCCGGCTGGCCGGTCGACGTCACCGCGTCGACGCGGGACAGCGTGATGCCGTAGCCGTGAGTGTATTTGAGATGTCTGGAGAGCCAGGAGACATCCGAGCCGAGATTATCGTAATTGATCTCTCTGGCGGAAAGGAATGTCTGTGTATATTCTCCGTCGATCATATAACGGTCCACATCCACATCGAAGAAATTGTAGTAGGACCGGATACTCTGTGTCTGGTTGTAGAACTGCTGTGCCGGCGAGAAGTCATTGATCCGCACGTTGGAGAGTGTGGCGGAATTCTCGAGGATGCCTTCGGCGTCCAGATCTTCGCTGGCCGGAAAATCGATTTCATTGACATGATCGAGATCGTAGGCCATCTGTGTGAATTCGATGTTGCTCTTCAGATACGGGGATTCTTTGTTCAGCTCGTCAGGCGATACATAAAGAGACTGTACCGCTGTTCCGAGAATACCGGCGCCGATGGAAAAGCAGATGGTCACTGCGGGAAGAATGAGAATCCTCCTGTATTTTTTCATCTTTGCAAATATGATGACGCCGGCTGCCGAAAGAACGGCCAGGACGGCTTCGATCCGGCAGGCCCACAGAGTGATATGAGTGTCGGTATAGCCGGCTCCCGTGACAGCACCCGTATCCGAGTAGAGCAGATTGTACTGCCTGAGAAACAGTGTCGCCGCCACGACGAGAAGGAATAATACCGCAAGGACGATCAGCTGCCGCTTTGCGATACTGAGAAGTACCCGGATATTGTCCTTGTCGAGAGAAAAGGACGGCATGCCGTTTCCGCGCGGCTGACGGTAATGTCCTCCGGTTCCGCCTGCGGCTCCGCCGAAAATCTGAGCCCACGGATTCGGCTGAACGTTTCCGTCGTCATCCACGACATCGGCTTCTTCAAGATTTTCGTAGTCTGTCTGTGTCTCGATGATCACCGGCCGCCGGACTGTGATCAGATAGATATAGTACAGCAGCGTGAGCACGAGAAATCCGAAGATGAGAGAAAGTGCCATACTGCTGACGGAATTCAGGAATGCCAGTTTAAAGACATAAAAAGATATGTCATTTTGGAAAATCGGATCGGTAACATTGAAATCCGTACTGTTTGAAGCATACAGAATCTGCTGCCACAGAGAAGTGGTGATCATCAGCGTCAGGATGAGAGAAAAGGCGGCGCTGAAGAGATGCGTCATTCTCGTGACGGATTTGTCGGATGCTCTTCCCGGCGTCGTTTCGAGTTTTTTCAGATAATCCTTTTTCAGAAGACGCAGATAGACCTCTGAAAGAAGGAAGATGACGAGAAAACCGGGGATTCCGATTTTCAGCTCGGTAAAGAGTTTTTTGAAGAAGACCTGAGTGTAGCCGAGATCCTGGAACCACCAGTAATCGGTGACAAAGGAGACGATCGTGCCGAAGCACAGGATCAGAATCAGCAGGATCAGTATGACTAACGCCAGGCCGATTTTCTTCTTGCTTTTGTTTTTGCTTTTACTTTTTTTCATTATTTCTCCTAAATGGTATCGATACAGGGGAAAACTGATAAAAAATCCGCAGCCCGGCGGAGTCTCCGTGTCAGGAGGTATATCGGACAGAGATCGTGCCGGATGCTGCGGAGACAGGCGTCATGACGGAGACGCCGCCGGTGCTGCGGGAGCGGATGACGTATCGGAAGTCATACCGGACGCGGAGGAAGAAGAACTGTCCGGCGTCTGAGGTGAGGCCGGAACGGAAGTACCGGTCGTCTCCGAAGCGGCCGGATCGACATTTTCCTCGGAAAAGATGCCGGTAATCTGAGATTCGAAACGGCTGATCAGCGTAGCGGCGCCGGAATCCGGAGCGAGAAGCTTGACACCTATGATCAGGAATTCCACAATCAGAATTACCGTAAGCGCTATGATCAGTACCCTTGCCACGGGACCGAAGCTGCTGCTTTCCGCATCTGAAGACGTATGATTCTTCCGGAATAAGGATGAGGACGTCTTTTTCTGCGTATCCTGTCTTTCTGCTTTTTCCTGCGCTTTGCGTTTCGATTTTTCGGCTTTTTGTTCTTCGCGTTTCTGTCTGAGAAGTTCTCTTTCCGCTTTTTTCTCTTCTCTCATCTGGCGTCTGCGCTCCGATTCGTTGATCGTATCGAGAGCTTCGAGAGCTTCTTTCATCTCCTCCTGCCGTTTCCGGGAAATGGTATCGGTCGTCACACCGCGTTTTTCCGATGCTCCCTGAGACGGCATATGAAGCGCCGCTGTCTGTGATTTTGAAGGCGCGATATCTTCCGGAGTGATATCGAGAATCAGGGAGTCATCATCTGCTCTCTTTCCGGATTCCTCTTTTGCATCTGTTTTTCCGGTATCTTCCGGCAGATGTGCAGAGGAAGGAGACGCGCTTTCTTCTCTCCGGACAGCAGGCGTTTCTTTTTCCGCTTCTGAAGATTTCACGTCTGTCTTTTCTGAGGAAGCGGAAGAGGCTGTACGCGGAGCGTAACGGTAGCGGAGGCCTTCTTCCATGATTTTATGTGCGTCCGGTCCGAAGATATCTGTGATCGTCATCTTTGAGATATCGCCGGACTTTTCCCAGAAACGGCCGGGATCCTCTCCGGTTTCCTCTGCCGGCGGAATTTCTTCCGGACGGCTCTGCGGGGATTCGGAAAGATCCTCTTCTGCCGCAGGATCTTTTTCCGATTCCGCGGAATCAGAAAAATCCGCATCGCTTTCCGGAGATTTCCCGGCTGCGGTGCCGGAAGCGTCTCCTGTGTCTGCAGAATCATATGTGTCCGCTGCGGCCGGGGATATATCTTCAGAGTCTGCCGCGGCTGTCTCTGTCGGATCCGCCTCCGGATCCGTTTCTTCCGGAAGCGGTTCAAACTGCATGGTCTGCTGTGCCGCTTCAGAAGAAGTGAGACCGCAGGCTATCGCTTCGTACTGAAGTTCGCGTTTCAGGGCGAGATTTCTTTCCGTCTCTTCATCTTCATGCTCGTCGTCAGATGTATCTTTTAATTCATCTTCCGCTTCACCGGATGCCGGTTCCGCTTCAGTATCTGCTGTTTCGACGAAGCTTTCGGAATCTTCCGGGACGATATCCGCCGTCTCCTCCGTCTCTGCCGTCTCCTCCGTGACGTCTTTTCCGTCGAGATAGACATGCTCTGTATGTGATTCGTCGACCGTCTTTACAACAGTAGCTCCGTCGTGGTGGCGGGTTACTTCTACCGACGCATTGCCCTGAGCTGCGTTGACCTCCACGGAAACCTGCACATTTTTCGGCGTTTTTTTGACTTCCTCGAGATTTACCTCTCGCGTTCTGACAGAAGGATCGTTATTTAACGATGCGAGATTGATCTCCTGTGTCTTGACGGTAAACTGAGTTCCGGAAGGCTCCTGTATGCGGATCTGGATTTCTCTGTCTTTATCCGTATTTCTGCGCTGTCTGTCGGAATCAGGAGATTCTCCTGTTCTGTCTGCCGTTTCTGTCTCCGGTGCGGAATATCCGGATGTTTCCCTCTCTCTGCGGTAAGATTCGTACTCGTCTTCAATGGTACGGAAAGAGATCGTGGGAACAAACCGGAGCTTCTGGCTGCGGGATTCCGCTTTTTCCGCCTTTTCATATTCCTCCGGGGAAAGATAGGAAATTTTTTCCATATCTTCTTTGAACTTTTTCTCCGCTTCGATCAGCCTGTGAAAACCTGAGAGAACGTGTTCTTCCGACAGTCTGTTTTCCTGCGCGGATTTTTCCGCTCCGGCGGAGGAATTCTGCGGATTTTCCGGGCTGCTGTCCGCCTGTCTGCCTGAAGAAACGGAAGCTTCTGCAGCGTTTGAAGCTTTCGGGGCGGCAGAGGAGGCCGAGGACGGATCTGAAGACTTCTGTGAGACGTCAGCAGGCCGGTCATTTTTCAGAGAATCGGAGAGACGGTGAAAATGCAGCGTCTCCGGGGCGGAAATTTTTCTTTCCGGCGCAGAGGCGGCATATGTGAAATCCGGATCAGATGCGGAAGGCTGAGAAACCGTGTCCGGTCTGAAGGGAATCGTCTCCTTTTCCGCTGTTTTCTTTTTTTCCGATGTCTGATCTCTCAGCTGTTTCCACGGATTTTCCTCTTCGGAGATCTTTCCGGCGGAAAACGGAGAATCCGGGGAGAATTTCTGTCTGTCTCTCACACTTTTTTCGGATGTATTTCCCGTTTTCTGCTGCGAAGAGACTCGGACATCCGCGGAATCGTCAGGTATGCGGAAATCGATGACATCCTGGCGGACGGACGGGCTGCGCCGCCGGCCGGCGGAATGTTCCGCGATGCGCTCCATTTCCCGGTCCAGCTTCTGCTGAAGCCGCTCGCTTTCTGTATCGAAGGAAAACAGTCCGTCGACATCCTCCGGCTCTGTCCAGCCGTTCAGAGACTGATCATAGACGAGACCGGCCTCTTTATCGAGGATGCGGCCGGATTTCCAGTCGATAGATACATTTTTTTTCTTTTTCGGTTTCGGAAAGTCCTGGACGTTCCATTTGAATTCTTCAGAGGAAGAATCTTCAGAAGAAGACACCTCGGATCCGCAGTACGGACACCTTCGCGTACCTTCTATCAGTTCGTGATTGCATGTTTTACATTTCATAAAATTTTATGTCCCCTAAACGCTGCAAAACGTACTCATTAACGTACTCATTTAATTATATATTGTATAATAAATGCCTTCTGACCGCAACGGAAAACAGAAATACGGCCGTACAGCGGCAGTGGCGGCGCCCGGACGGAAAAAGAAAAAGAAAAAAGGCCGCTTTCACAGAATTTTTCTGTGAAAACAGCCTTTTTCCGTGGTTTTAAAGATACAGAATGAATCTCACCGGCCCAGTCCGTAAATGCGGCGGTCGGCGGACTGAAAACAGCCTCTGTTTTCCCGGCATATATCTATCGCCGCCGTTTCCCCGCATTCTTCCGGGCCCCGGAAATTTCCGACGGAATCCGCTCTGAGGTCCCGTACTATTTGCAGTCGCTGAACGAACCGCCGTACCTGTTGTCGTACTTCTGACCTGTCTTTTCCGGATCTGTGCTGTCCGTCACTTTACCGTACATCTTCGGATCGGCGCCGGATTTTACGGATGACTGCTTCTTTTTTGACGTCTGCTCTGTGCGGCCGCAGTCCTTCAGGCTCTGCATGCTTCTGTTCCCGGAATACTGCGAACCGCTTTTCTTTTCAGACGCAGCGCCGCCGGCCGGTACGCCGGAGCTGGCTGCATCCTTTCCGTATTCCGGAACTCTGTTTTTTCTGTAAGTGTCGGTATATTTTTTCATCTCTGCCTCCTTGTAGCACCAGGCTACGTCATTATTCTGTGCAGATGCGTCATGATTATGAGAGGCAAATTCTGAAAATTTTTTTAAAAAGTTTTAAAAAAACGGTTGACAGATATCTGTCATACTGGTATTATAGCTAAGGTCGATACGGCAAGTGCCTGATACATCGGCAGCATTTGAATCACATGCACCATTAGCTCAGTTGGTAGAGCACCTGACTCTTAATCAGGGTGTCCACAGTTCGAGCCTGTGATGGTGTACCAGAAGAAATCCTCGGACGCATTAAAAACAAAGCGTGCGAGGATTTTTATTTTTCCGGCGTTGACTTTCTGTCTGCTGCGATATCTGTCTGCCCGCCGTTTTTTTCCGGTTGACACCGCAGAAAACGGAGTCTATAATTTTATTAATACTATTC
>CALXIZ010000118.1 GCA_944388495.1 uncultured Clostridia bacterium
CGATGTCAGATTCGGAGAAGACAGATATTCCGCGCTGCTGAAAGAAGCGTACGACAGATATCTCGATATCCGTGAGGAAGTATACGGTGAAAAGAAAGAAGAAAAAGACATCACGCTGATGGATCTGGCGGTGATCGGAACAAAATATATGAAAAAGCTGGGGCTGGCGGATGATCTCGACGAATCGGAGGAGATCAATGCCTGCAGCATCAATGTGACGGCGCAGATCGACGGCAGGCCGGAGGACTGGCTCGTCATGTTCAAGAATGAGACTCACAATCATCCGACGGAAATCGAACCTTTCGGCGGCGCTGCCACCTGTCTGGGAGGAGCGATCAGAGATCCGCTTTCGGGACGTGTCTATGTCTATCAGGCGATGCGTGTGACAGGCGCCGCGGATCCGACAGCGAGCGTGGCCGATACGCTTCCCGGAAAGCTGCCTCAGAGAAAAATCACCACTGAGGCATCTCACGGATATAGCTCCTACGGAAATCAGATCGGAATCGCGACAGGAAAAGTAGCGGAAGTCTATGATAAGGATTATGTGGCGAAGCGTATGGAGGTCGGAGCCGTTATCGGAGCGGCTCCGAAGGCTAACGTGGTACGTGAGCGTCCGGCTCCGGGAGATGTGATAATTCTGGTAGGAGGCAGGACAGGAAGAGACGGCTGCGGCGGAGCCACAGGGTCCTCCAAGGAGCACACGGAGGAGTCGATCCTCACGTGCGGAGCGGAGGTACAGAAGGGAAATCCTCCTGTGGAAAGAAATCTGCAGCGTCTGTTCCGCAGACAGGAAGCTGCCAGACTGATCAAAAGATGCAACGATTTCGGAGCGGGCGGCGTCTCCGTCGCCATCGGCGAACTGGCGGACAGTCTGGATATCAATCTGGATCTCGTTCCGAAGAAATATGAAGGCCTTGACGGAACGGAACTGGCTATTTCGGAATCACAGGAACGTATGGCCGTCGCCGTAAGAGCGGAAGATGTGCAGCAGTTTATCACTTATGCGGGCGAGGAAAATCTGGAAGCGGTAGCCGTCGCCTCCGTAACGGATACGGGAAGTGTGCGCATGTTCTGGAGAGGAAAGTGTATTCTCGATCTGAAGAGATCCTTCCTCGATACAAACGGCGTAAAACAGAAAACTGTCATCGAAATCGAAGAACCGGCGTCTTCGGAGACTTCAGAGGCGGCGGAAAAGCCTCTGGCGGAATACCTGAAAGAGCTGAATAATGCCAGTCAGAAGGGACTGACGGAGCGCTTCGACAGTACGATCGGAGCCGGCTCTGTCCTCATGCCGCTGGGCGGAAAGTATCAGCTTACGCCGGCAGCCGGTATGGCAGCGAAGCTTCCGGTCACAGAAGGTGAGACAGATACGGCGACGCTGATGACGTTCGGATTCAATCCTGCGATTTCGAAGAAGAGCCCTTACCACGGCGCAGTACATGCCGTGGTCGATTCCGCTACGAAAATCGTCGCGCTCGGCGGTGATTACCGGAAGGCGAGACTGTCGTTCCAGGAGTATTTCGAGCATCTCGGCACGGATCCGAAGCGCTGGAGCAAGCCTTTCGGCGCGCTGCTCGGTGCGCTGACGGCGCAGGCAGAGCTGAAAATTCCGGCGATCGGAGGAAAGGACAGTATGTCAGGCACCTTTATGGACATCGATGTGCCGCCGACACTGATCTCTTTTGCCGTAGCGGCTGTCGATGCGGGCAGCGTTATTTCCCAGGAGCTGAAGGAAGCGGGAAGTACGCTGGTGCATGTCTTTGAGGGAACCGACGAAAACGGCGTGATCGATTTTGAACAGTATCGCAGAAACATGGAGCGCGTGATGGAACTCGCGGCACAGAAAAAGATCCTCTCCATGAATCCTGTGGGAGCCGGAGGTATTTTTGTCACAGTCTGTGAAATGGCCGCCGGAAACAGAATTGGCGCTGTAATCGAAGGAAAATCAGGACAGGAGCTTCATCGTACGGAAACGGGAGCTCTCGTTCTGGAAATCGGAGCGGAATATGATGCGGAAAAACTCCTGGACGGCATTTCCTGTGAAATTCTGGGAAGAACCGTCAGGGAAGAAGAAATCGTCATCGCCGATACCGGAGAAAAAATTACGCTCGATGAGATGACGGCTGCCTGGTGCGAACCTCTGGAATCTGTCTTCCCGACCTGCGCGAAGGAGGATGAGAGACCGGTCGAAGCATTCCGGTTCACAGAGCGCAGCACAGCTTCGCCGGCAGTCAGAATCGCCCGTCCGAAGGTATTCATCCCTGTCTTCCCGGGAACAAACTGCGAGATGGACAGCAAGAGAGCCTTCGAAAGAGCCGGCGGCGATGTGGAAATGCAGATTATCGCAAATCTGACACCTCAGCTTCTGGATGAATCGATCGAACAGATGATCCGTAAGATCAGAGAAAGCCAGATTATCATGATTCCGGGAGGATTCAGCGGCGGCGATGAACCGGACGGCTCCGCCAAGTTTATCACAGCGGTATTCCGCAATCCTGCAGTGGCCGAAGCGGTGACGGATCTTCTTGAGAAGAGAGACGGCCTGATGCTCGGCATCTGCAACGGATTCCAGGCGCTGATCAAACTGGGGCTCGTACCTTACGGAAAGATCACGGAGGCGACGGAAGAGATGCCGACACTCACCTACAACAGCATCGGCAGACATATGTCGCGTCTCGTCAATACAAGGATCGCATCAGTCAAGTCTCCGTGGCTGGCGGGAACGGAAGTCGGAGACATACATACGATTCCTGTGTCGCACGGAGAGGGCAGATTCATCGCATCGGATGAGCTCATCGCAAAACTGGCGGCAAACGGCCAGATCGCCACACAGTATGTGGATATGGACGGAAATCCTACATCTGATATCCGCTTTAATCCGAACAACTCGAATCAGGCTGTCGAAGGTATTCTTTCGCCGGACGGCAGAATATTCGGAAAGATGGGTCATTCGGAGCGTATCGGCAGAAATCTGTACCGCAATGTGCCGGGCAATTTTGACCAGAAGCTGTTCGAATCAGGTATCGGATATTTTAAATAAAGGGGTCTGACATGAAAAACGCCGGTTGCGGCACAGATCCGTACCGCAGCCGGCGGATCAGATCATTTCGGAGTTTACTTCAGAAAGGAAACGGATTCATGAAAGTCGGAATCGTAATGGGAAGCAAATCGGATTATCCTGTAGTGGAGAGAACCGAGAAAATACTCGCGGATTTCGGTGTGGAATATGAGACGAGAATCATTTCCGCACACCGGACGCCTCTGGCGGCGATGAAATTCGCCTCGGAAGCGGAGGAAAACGGCATCGAAGTCATCGTTGCCGCTGCAGGAAAAGCCGCGCATCTCGGCGGAGTGCTGGCGGCCTTTACGCCGCTGCCTGTCATCGGTCTGCCGGTGAAGTCCTCCACGCTTACGGGACTCGATTCTCTGCTCTCGATCGTGCAGATGCCGAAGGGGGTGCCTGTCGCCACTGTCGCCATCGACGGAGCGGAGAATGCAGGGATTCTCGCCGTACAGATGCTTTCTCTGAAATATCCTCAGCTTCGTGAGAAAATGAAGGAATACAAAAAACAGATGGAAGCGGATGTGATCCGGACGGATGAGGAATTTCAGAAAAAATAGAGATATCCGGACGCCGGGCTGAAGAACGGCGGCTGCATCCGGTGCGGATCTGTGCCGCAGACCGCCCGGTGACGGAACCGGAAACGTCTGCGGACAGACTGAAGATAAAAACAGAATTTGCATAATATATATATTGAAAAAAGGCTCGGAGAGCCGGAAAGGAAGCAGAATCATGCAGAAATTAGAACAGCTTTATGAGGGAAAAGCAAAAAAGGTCTTTAAGACGGACGACCCGAAACTCTATATCGTGGATTACA
>CALXIZ010000119.1 GCA_944388495.1 uncultured Clostridia bacterium
CGGCATGACAGGAGCTGTACCGAGCAGTCCTCCCAGCTCGATGCTGTCGCCCGCCTTTTTACCGATAACCGGAATAATCCGGACTGCCGTCGTCTTGTTATTTATCACGCCGATCGCAGCTTCGTCCGCGATGATTCCGGAAATCGTCGCCGCACTCGTATCCCCGGGAACCGCGATCATATCCAGACCGACGGAGCAGACGCAGGTCATAGCTTCCAGCTTTTCCAGAGAGAGCGCTCCGTTCTGTACCGCCGCGATCATGCCTTCATCCTCACTCACAGGAATAAAAGCTCCGCTGAGCCCGCCGACATGGGAAGAAGCCATGACGCCGCCCTTCTTTACCGCATCATTCAGCATGGCCAGTGCCGCTGTCGTTCCCGGAGCACCGCATGCTTCCAGACCGATCTCTTCCAGTACGCGGGCGATACTGTCGCCTACGGCAGGCGTCGGCGCCAGGGAAAGATCCACAATACCGAAAGGCATGCCAAGACGCTTCGAAGCTTCGCTTGCTACCAGCATTCCCATCCTCGTCACTTTAAACGCCGCCTTTTTGATCGTGTCGGCCACCACATCGAACGGCTGTCCCTTGCAGGCTTCCAGAGCCACCTTGACGACGCCCGGTCCGCTGACGCCTACATTGATTACGGTATCCGGCTCGCCGACGCCGTGAAAAGCCCCTGCCATGAACGGATTATCTTCCACCGCATTGGCGAAGACGACCAGCTTTGCGCATCCGATACATTCTCTGTCTGCCGTCAGCTCTGCCGTCTCCACGATCTTTTCTCCCATCAGCCGTACGGCGTCCATATTGATGCCGGATCTCGTCGAACCCACGTTGACCGACGAGCAGACGAATTCCGTCTCGCTAAGAGCCTGCGGAATCGAGCGGATAAGGATTTCATCTCCTTTTGAAAAGCCCTTCTGTACGAGAGCGGAAAAACCTCCGATGAAGTTGACGCCCGTCTCTTTTGCCGCACGGTCCATCATCTTCGCAAAGGCGACATAATCATCGTCCGTACTCGATCCCGCCACGAGAGCCATCGGAGTTACAGAAATTCTTTTGTGAATGATAGGAATACCATATTCTCTTTCGATACTCTCCCCGACGGATACGAGATGTTCCGCTTTTTTCGTGATTTTATCGTACATTCTCTGTCTTGCAATTTCTCCGTTGGAGTGCGCACAGTCGAGAAGAGAGATCCCCATCGTAATCGTCCTGCAGTCGAGCTTTTCCTTATCGAACATGCGGAGGGTGCTTAATATATTATCTACGTTAATCACCGCAAACCTCCTATATCTCACTCATGGCGTTAAAGATGCCTTCATGCTGAATACGGATGGACATGCCCATTTCTTTTCCTTTTTCTTCCAGTTTTTTCTGGAGTTCTTCGAAGGAAACCGGTGTCTTTGTCGTATCCACGATCATCATCATCGTAAAGACATCCTGCATAATCGTCTGATTTATGTCGAGAATATTGACATCATATTCCGCCAGCACAGAGGTTACCTGATAGATGATGCCTATTTTGTCACGGCCGATTACCGTTATTACTGCTTTCATGATATTATCTTTCTCCTTTGTCCGGTATTTCAGATGACCGGTTCTCACAGACCGGAAACGGCATTCCCTGGTCTGCGGTCCCGTTTTTTCTCACAGCATTGTATCATATTATCCGCTCATCTGCCCTGAGAACTGTTCTGATTTTGTTTTTTCTCCAGATTTGCATGCGCATTTGCCATCATCAGCTTGATACGGTTCAGCTGATTGACGTCACTGGCGCCCGGATCGTAGTCGATCGCGGCGATATTCGCCATCGGATTGTGTTTTCTCAGCGGTTTGATCATTCCCTTTCCCGTAACATGATTCGGAAGGCAGGCAAAAGGCTGCAGGCAGACGATATTTTCCACCCCGCTGTCAAGAAGTTCCGTCATTTCTCCGGCCAGCAGCCATCCCTCTCCGCACTGCGTGCCGAGAGATGTGACAGTCTCCGCTTTCTCCGCAATTTTATCGATATGAAGAGGCGGCTCAAACCGTCTGCTTCGGATCAGCTCTTTTGAGACGACGTTCCGGTAGCGGTAAATGATCTTCATCGCCGCACGGCTGATCATATGCATGGAATAACTTCCCGCCATCATCTCATAATTGAAGTCGTTATTCTTCAGACAGTACATGAAGAAATCCAGAAGATCCGGTACAACGGCCTCTCCTCCCTCCTTTTCGATGATGCCGACGATATCATTGTTGGCGTTCGGATGATATTTCACCAGAATTTCTCCCACAACGCCGACTTTCGGCTTCTTTACATCGAGCAGAGGAATCTCATCAAATTCTTTCACAATCTGTTTTACATTTTTTTTAAACTGCGAAAAACTGCGGTCGATAACATTTCTCCGAGCGATCTCATTCCATTTCCGATAGAGTTTTTCCACGCTTCCCGGCTCTGCTTCATACGGCCGGGTGGCATTCGTCACTCTCATGAAAAGATCTCCGTAAAGAACCGCATACAGCACGCCGAAAATCAGTTTCGGCGTAAATTTCATTCCCGGGTTTTTTTCCAGTCCCACATAATTGAGAGATACGACCGGAATCTGTTCCATGCCCATCTCGCGGAAAGCTTTTCTAAGAAGAGCGATATAATTGCTCGCACGGCATCCTCCGCCCGTCTGTGTCATGATGACAGCCGTCCGGTTCAGATCAAAGTCGCCGGACTGAAGTGCGCTGATAATCTGTCCCAGCGACACGATCGTCGGATAGCAGGCGTCATTATTGATGTAGCGCAGACCTGTCTCCACCGCATTTTTGTCCACCGCAGGCAGAACGACAGCTTTGAACCCGGCCTCCCGGAAAGCAGTCTCCACCAGATCAAACTGCATCGGCGCCATCTGCGGTATGATGACGGTATAATCCTTTTTCATCTGTTCGGTAAAGAGAACGCGTTCAAATGGTCTCGTCTCATCTCTGTGATGTATTCCGTTCTTTTCCCGCTCCTCAATCGCCGCCTTCAGCGACCGGATACGGATTCTGGCCGCTCCGAGATTGGAACCCTCATCGATTTTAAGGACAGTGTAAAGCTTATTATGCTCCGAAAGGATTTCCTCCACCTGATCTGTCGTTACGGCATCCAGGCCGCATCCGAAAGAATTGAGCTGTATCAGATCGATGTCATCTCTCGTTCCGGCAAAATCAGCCGCCCGGTACAGACGTGAATGGTACATCCACTGATCCAGAACACGAACCGGCCTCTTCAGCCTTCCCCGTTCCGCCACGGAAGATTCCGTAAGAACGGCAAACCCGAAGGAGGTGATGACCTGATCGATCCCGTGATTGATCTCCGGATCGAGATGATACGGTCTGCCCGCAAGAATGATCGCATTTTTTCCGTTCTTTTCTATATAATCGATAATCTCATCCGCGCGTTTTCTTATGTCGGCCTTGAAGGCCGCATCCTCCGCTCTGCCGGCTCTGACAGCTTCCCGTATCTCGGAAGCGCTGATACCCAGATCCTGAAATTCCTCCGTCAGACGTTCCGTCAGACGCTTATCGTCATAATACGGCAGAAACGGATGAATCAGCTCTACGCCAGCAGCGTCCAGTTCATCATCCATATTGCCCGCGATTACCTCCGGATACATGGCCACGATCGGACAGTTATAGTGATTATTCGCTCCCTCATCCTCGATCATTTCATAATTTATGCTCGGATAAAAGATCTTTTTCACGCCGCTTTCGATCAGCGCCTTAATATGGCCGTGAACGAGCTTTGCCGGATAACAGGCCGTATCCGAGGAAATCGTATCCATTCCTTTTTCATAGATTTCCTTTGAAGAAGGCGGAGAAAGGACGACGCGGAATCCGAGCTCCGTAAAGAACGTAAACCAGAAAGGATAGTTCTCGTACATATTAAGCACTCTCGGCAGACCGATTTCACCTCTTGCCGCCTCCGCTCTGCTGAGCGGTATGTAGCCGAACAGTCTTTCATATTTATAACGGAAAAGATTTCTCTCGTCGCTCTCATTTTTACTCTTTCCCGCGCCGCGTTCACAGCGGTTTCCCGTTATAAAACGACTTCCGTCGCTGAATTTGCTGATCGTCAGCTGACAGTTATTCTCACACAGACCGCATCTCGTATGCAGGTTTGTCATCGTAAAGTGGTCGAGTCCCTCTCTGCTTACAAGTCCGGATCTGCTCTTTCCGTCATATCTTTCGATTCCGATCAGAGCCGCTCCGTAGGCGCCCATATTGCCGGCGATATCCGGACGTATCACCTCTCTGCCTAAAATCAGCTCGATACTCCTGAGAATCGCATCGTTGAGAAACGTACCTCCCTGAACGACGATATTTTCCCCCGCCTCTGACACATCTCTGAGTTTTATAACCTTATACAGCGCATTTTTTATGACAGAATAGGAGAGGCCGGCCGAGATGTCTCCGATCGTCGCGCCTTCTTTCTGCGCCTGCTTGACTTTCGAATTCATAAATACGGTGCACCTTGTTCCCAGATCCACCGGCTCCTCCGCATGAATCGCTTCCTCTGCAAAATCAGATACACTCATATCCACCGATTTGGCATAAGTTTCGATAAAAGATCCGCAGCCGGAAGAACACGCTTCATTGAGCATGATATTGTAGATCGCGCCGTCTCTGATCCTGATACATTTCATATCCTGTCCGCCGATATCGAGAATGAAATCGACATCCGGCAGAAAAGACCGCGCCGCCTTGTAATGGGCGATCGTCTCGATCTCTCCGTAATCGGCTCCGAAAGCGGCTTTTATGAGCTGTTCACCGTATCCCGTCGTCACCGTGTAAGCGATGTAGGCCTCTTCCGGTATCAGAGAATAAATCTCCTCCAGAAGAATTCTGCAGGTATCAACGGGACTGCCTTCATTACTGCGGTAAAATGTATAAAGAAGATTCCCTTCCTGATCTGTCAGTGCGGCTTTCGTCGTCGTGGATCCGGCATCGATTCCGAGAAACAGAGGGCCCTTCGCTTCGCCGATCTCTTTTCTGGCCACCTTATGCCGGTTGTGACGTCTGTGAAACAACTCATACGCCGCGTCGTTTTCAAACAGCGCCGGCAGATATTTTGCATCGCCGCTCTCCTGACCGCCGGGTTCATGTATTCTGCTGATCAGTGTATCGATAGAAACCTGCGGATATTTGCCGGACATCAGGGCAGCGCCGATCGCCACATAATATTTTGAATCCTCCGGAAAGATGACCTGATCTTCGGAAAGGCCGAGTGTTTCGATAAAACGTTTTCTGAGCTCTGAAAGAAATGAAAGCGGTCCTCCGAGAAACGCCACATTGCCCCGGATGACACGGCCGCACGCCAGTCCGCTGATCGTCTGATTCACCACCGCCTGAAAAATGGAGACGGCCAGATCCTCATGAGCAGCCCCTTCGTTGATCAGAGGCTGAATATCTGTCTTCGCAAAGACACCGCAGCGGGCCGCGATCGGATAAATCGTCCGGTAGGATTTCGCCAGTTCATTCAGCCCCGACGGATCGGTATTCAGAAGTACCGCCATCTGATCGATAAACGCTCCTGTACCGCCGGCACAGGTTCCGTTCATCCGCTGTTCCACCGTGCCTTCATAAAAGGTTATCTTCGCATCCTCGCCGCCGAGCTCGATCACCACATCCGCCTGCGGAATCATTTTGCTGACGGCAGCGGAACACGTAACAACCTCCTGTTCAAAAGGAATCTGCAGCTTTTCCGCCAGAGACAATCCTCCCGATCCTGTGATGGTCACATGAAAATCACCTTC
>CALXIZ010000120.1 GCA_944388495.1 uncultured Clostridia bacterium
GTATCGCGGCGGCGGCTGCCGCCCTGTCAGTCGTGATTCGGAGACGGAAAATTCTGAAAAATCTTGAACGTTCGGGCTGCAGGGTGATCTTTTACCGTTTTATGCGGATGCTTCGCTACTGCGGCGAAGCCGGCGATCCGGGTGAAACAGAAGAAGATTCTGTACAGAAGGCTGCGGAAAGACTTTCCTCCGTCACGCAGGAGGAGATCGGCCGTATGCTGGAAATCGTCGGCAGAGAGGCCTACGGACCGCATCAGGCAGAACCGGAAGAGAGGGCTTTCGTACTCGCGGTCTGCCGGAGAGCGGCTGAAGATCTGTATACCGGACTGTCCTGGCACAAAAAGATATCTTTCCGGCTGATTCATGTGTTTTTCTGATACTGTCCGGAACGATGCGGCGAAAAGCGGATTTTACCGTTCGGTAAAAATTCCGGTCTGTAAGGAAAAAAACAGATTTTTTTCCTTTGACAACGGAAAAATGCTGTATTAACATAAATAATATCAATGGCCGGCGGGACAGGTTTCAGCCGGCGTCCGTACTGATTTTCCGGCGGCACACGGCCGGTATAAAACGGCATGCATAGCGGAAAATAAGAGGAAGGGAAGGAGAATTAATATCATGAAAAAACTGAAATGGATGATGTCTGCATTCCTGATAGCGGTACTGGCTGTGTCCATGCTGGGCTCCTCGAAGAAAAAGAACGGCGGCGGAGCGGAGTAAGAAAGCAGGCGGGTTCCGGAGACAGACGGAACCCGCTGTATCTCTGTCTCTTCTGTCCGTCCTGTCCGGCGGACAGAGAAAAACAGTATAAAATGAAGCATTGAAATACGGGCGCGCACATAGTATAATGAAGAGCAGATATGCAGGGTTAGTACATCGGTAGTACAGCGGCTTCCCAAGCCGCGGAGGCGGGTTCGACTCCCGTACCCTGCTCCAAAAGCTGCCCATAGCAGCCTGTTATTTATAGTTATTACAGAAAAAGACTGTTGTATCGGATTCCTGTTCCGGACAGCAGTCTTTTTCACTGTATGGTTTATTTCTTCAGAATTTAATCGCGAAGTTTTCCGTGCGGAAGGAGACGGAAAACCTTATATCTTGAGCAGAGGCGGGGCGGGTGTTATACTGAATAAGACAAAATTTTCGGAGGGGAAAGATGATTTATACTTCCATGACAAACAGAGCGATGCGTGTGGCGTATGAAGCGCATCTGGGACAAAAGGACCGAAGCGGGCAGCCGTATATTTTCCATCCGTACCACCTGGCGGAACAGATGACGGATGAGGTGAGCACGTGTGCGGCGCTTCTGCATGACGTGGTGGAGGATACCGGCCTCACCCTGGAGGATCTGCAGAGGCAGTTTCCCGATGAGGTCACGGAACTGGTCCGTCTGCTGACACATGAAGACGGCACAGATTATTTTGAATATGTGCGGGCGCTGAGAGATCATCCACTGGCGCGGAAAATAAAGCTGGCGGATATCGAACATAACAGCGATGAGACGCGTTTTGCCGGATGCGGGGCAATATCGGAAGAATGGCTGGCAGGGCGCAGGGAAAAATACCGAAAAGCGAAAGAGATTCTTCTGGATCCGGCGCCGGCCGGAGGATATGAGAGCAGATAGAACTCAAAGATCAGGAAGGGAACATTACGAACAGAATTTTAGAAATGAGAAAATGTCCTGTACGGAAAAAGCGGTGCACAAGACAGACTGCACCGGCGAACCGCGCGGGAAAACCGTAAAATATCGGAACAGGAGAATATGAAACATAAGAGAAGTAAGAAGAATCGGGAAAAAAGAACAAAAAGAACAAACGGAAGAATTCGCGAAATCCTGGCTGTCACTCTCGCGGCCTGTATGGTATTTTCTCTGGCAGGATGCGGCGGGACAGAGCGGGGATCTGCGGAGAATTTTCCGGAGGAAACCGGAGAAACAGAAGAGGAAAATCTGGTGCAGAATGAAAAAATCGCGCAGAACATCGAAATCGTCGCAGGAGACAGCGTTTTTTCCGCCGGCCTGTATGACAATGAGACGGCGCGCGCTCTGGCGGCACGTCTGCCTCTTACTCTGAATATGAGTGAACTTAACGGAAATGAAAAATACTATTATTTTTCCGACAGCCTGCCGACAGATCCGACAGATCAGTCGGCCATCCGGAGCGGAGATCTGATGCTGTACGGAGATGACTGTCTGGTACTGTTTTATGAGGATTTTTCCACCTCCTACAGTTATACGTGTATCGGATATATGCAGGATCCGTCCGGACTGGAAGAAGCTCTGGGAAGCGGAGATGTCGAGGTGACGTTCCGCGCGGTATCCTGAGGTGAAAAAAATGTATATGGAAATGCACAGAGTGGAGCTGCCTTATTTTCAGATCGGTGAATGTTACGGCGGAGATCAGGAACGTCTCGAGGATGAATCCATGAAGACAGGCGGCTGTGCGGCCGTTACGGCCTGCGACTTCTGCATCTACCTGGAACTATACAGAGGAAAAAAAGGGCTGTATCCTTACGATGCCGGAAATCTGAAGCGCGGAGATTATATCCGCTTTTCGGATATCATGAAACCTTATCTGAGTCCGCGGCATATGGGAATCGACCGGCTTGAAATCTATATGGACGGCTTTGGCAGCTATCTGAAGGAGCACGGATGCGGCAGCATCGTCATGAGTCCCTTTTCCGGCAGCCGGGATGTAAAAGAGGCTGCGGAGGTGATCGCAGCACAGATCGACGACGGATTTCCTGTTCCCTGCCTGACGCTCAATCATATAGATCCTGATCTGAGCGACTACGACTGGCACTGGTTTCTGCTCACGGGATATGAGCGTTCGGAAGAGGATTTCATGGTCAAAGCGGTTACATACGGTGAATGGAACTGGCTGAGCCTTCAGAAATTATGGGATACGGGATATGAGCGCAGAGGCGGTCTGATTCTGTACAGGGATGAAACGGAATACAATGCGGTAAAAAAGGCGGAAAGTGTCACAGTTTTGTGATACTTTCCGCCTTCTGCCGATTCCGGGTCTTTGCGGAGCGTATGCGGCGCAGAGTATAGAATCAGGATAAAACGCGGCCGGCTGTATGGCCGGTGGTGTCCAAAGCAGCGGGCGGTGCGGAACAGACAGGAGCGGAAAAGTGATATGTCAGATAAGATAAATTTCAGCGGCCGAATATCCCGCGCCGTCTTCCTGCGGAAGGAGAAACAGATGGCGTATCCAGACGGAGACTCCGGGATGAGCTGCAGCCGTCCGCACGGAAAAATCTTCGAGTTCTTTTTCGGTACCGTAAAAAGAATAGAAGGAAAAAGTGCCGTGAAATCCGATTTTCTCTGAATTTCTCAGATATTTTCTCGCTTTGCGTTCTGCATCGGGATCGGAAAAGGCGATGCCCGTACGTACGCTTTCGGCCTGAGGAGAGGTCCACAGCTCTGCGCAGCTGAGAAACGGCATCAGTTCATCCGCGATTTCTCCGGGAAAATAGAGTGTGACGCCGGTCGTTTTTTTCTGCGGAATCCGGGGATCAGAGCTGCTGTTTTCCGCGGCCGAAAGCAGACAGAGAGCGGTATCGGCTTTTTCTTCCAGAAGACGGAGTCTGCGGCGCTGCCTTTCGATCTCATTCTTCTGTTCGGCGATCAGACTGCGGTAGCCGGCAGGGATCTCTCCTTCAAATGTTTCTTTTGCTTTTCCGGGAGAAATTCCCAGATCCTTTCCGAGGCACAGAATATTAAGGATACGTATCTGGCTCATCGAATAGAAACGTCTTCCGTTTTCTTTTACGGCAGCCGGCCTGATCAGGCCGGCTTTTTCATAGCGACGCAGCGTTTCGGAGGAAATGCCGCAGAGTCTGCACACGTCGCCCAGCTTCAGATATTCTTCCATTTTTAAGATAGCCTCCAGTCATCTGTTTTTTCTGCAATTATCAGTCTGCAGACGAGTTATAATTCATTCTAAAACAGGCGATTCTTTCTGTCAAACAGAGAAGAAAAAACGAAGAATATCAGTGTCTGTGTCCGCGAGGAGTTTTTGCATTCACAAAAATGAAAAAGACATCCGTTCTGTATCTGAGAATATTCTTGAAAAAGTATTTTGAAATACTATAATAGTATATATAAATACTATATAAAGGAGGAATGAATGGAACAGCAAAAGAGAAAACATGCCAGTGATTTTTATTCCACCTATGCGCATGGAACGGCTCTTTATGTAAGGTGGGCCGCGGAACGGGGGATCAGTTATCAGGAGACGATTGTTCTGTATTCGCTGCATGCGGAAAACGGCATTACGCAGAAGTCAGTCTGTGACGGTTACGGTCTGCCGAAACAGACGGTCAATGCCGTCGTCCGGAGTCTGAAGGAACGCGGAATGATCACGCTGCAGCCTGCGGAAAAGGATCGTCGGGAAAAGATCATGATGCTGACACCGCAGGGAAGAGAATATACGGAACACATGCTGGGTCCGCTCTTTGAAATCGAGGAACGCGTCTGCAGGAATATCGATGAAGAGCGTTTTCTGCGCATGACAGAGACGATGGAATTATTTAATCTGCTGTTTGAAAAAGAGATGGAAAAGGACGGAAAGAAACATGAGTGAGAGCAGAAGATTTTTTTCTTATGTGATTCCTTCGGTGCTGGCCTTCGCTCTTTCAGGCGTTTACGCGATCGTGGACGGATTTTTTGTAGGAAACAGTGTGGGAGATTCCGGACTGTCGGCCATCAACATCGCATTTCCGGTCGTGGCTCTGATTCAGGCAGTCGGGACGGGCTTCGGTATGGGAGGAGCAGTCTATTATTCGATCAGCCGGGCGGAGAAAAAAGAGCAGGATGCCCGGGAATTCGTAGCCGGGACGATGTGGCTTCTCATAACGGCCAGTATTGTGATGACCGTCGTATTCTGTTTGCTGACGAGGCCGGTTCTCCTTTTGCTGGGAACGGGCACGGGAGAACTTCTGACACTGGGAGAAGATTATCTTTTCGTCATCTCTCTCGGAACTTTTCTTCAGATTTTCGGCGTCGGTCTCGTACCGCTCATCCGCAACAACGGAGGGGCGACCTTTGCGATGATCACGATGATCGCGGGTTTTGTCACGAATATCATACTCGACTGGCTGTTTGTCTGGGTATATGAATGGAGCATGACGGGAGCGGCTCTCGCCACCGTGATCGGGCAGGCTGTGACGATGGCGGGAGGTTTCGCTTATCTGATCCGTAAAAAACAGCTCAGCTTCCGTATACCACTGAGCCGCTTTTCAGGCAGGGCAAAGTCCATCACAAAGATCGGGATTGCGCCTTTCGGACTCACTCTGACGCCGAATATCTCTCTGATTCTGATCAACCGTTTTTCCGCCTCTTACGGCGGCGAAGAAGCGATCGCTGTCTATGCCTGTATTTCCTATGTGATCTCCGTCGTATATCTGATTCTGCAGGGAGTGGGAGACGGAAGCCAGCCTCTCATGAGTCAGTATTACGGGGAAAAAGAAGAGGAGAAACTGAAGAAAGTGAGAAATTTCGCTTATGGTTTTGCGATGATTCTCTCTGCAGCCGGTGTATTGCTGCTCTTTGTGACGCGATGGGACGTCGGCGCACTGTTCGGCGCTTCCGATGCGGTCACCCGGGGCGTTGCACAGGTATTTCCGATTTTTCTGCTGGCGATTCCGTTTATTGCGGTCAACCGCATCACCACGGCCGGTTTTTATGCTACGGAAAAGACGACGTATGCGTATATCCTGACTTATGCTGAGCCGGTGACGATGTTCGTTCTGCTTCTGATCCTTCCTCTTTTCGGCGGCCAGCTGATGATATGGTGGGGAACGGCGGCATCAAGGATCTTTGCCGCTGTACTGGCTGTGATTCTGAAAAAACGCGCAGACCGCAGAGGTATGGTTTGATTTCGTTAACAGCGCCTCCGGGCTTCCGGAAGTTAAGGAATAACGGAGGATTAGTCATATGATGACTGGGGTATCTGTGGTAAAATAAGGACAGGTGCTGCAAGCACGGTCAGGCGGTTAGCCCTCGTGAGAGAGGGTGGTGCTTATGATTACATATTCGGAACTGTTCCAGTTCGGAATCTTAATCGTGAGTATTATTACTCTGTGCGTTACGATAACACGCAAAAAGTAAGATGACCGCCTAATCTGAGGATTAGACGGTCTGCATTTTTTCCGGACTGACCGCCTGCCCAAAGGCGGTAATCCTTTTTCCATCTATATTTAAATTACCACGATCTGAGAACTTAATCAAGAAAATTTCACGGGAAGCTGAAAAGGCTTCCTTTTTTTCGTGCGGAAAATCAGGAGGTGAAAACATGTCAGTAAATAAAGAACAAACAAGTAACAAATTCCATGACAATATTCCGGGACCTGACAAATCCCGAAATCCCGCTCCCGCGCAAAAAACAACAAAAGCCGCAGGGGCGCGGCTTTTGTTGTTCAAAAGGGGTATTGGGATTAGAGATTAATATAAGGTTATCAGGGGGATAACCACGTTGTTATTATAACAAAAGATGAGTAAAAATCAATAGTAACATCGAAAATATTTAAAATTTTGACATGTTTCGCGAAGAGAAGAAAAATTTTTACGATAATTTTATATAATCCTGTTCCGCAGCGAAAAATCTGTCTGTTCAGTCAAAAGAAAAAGACGGGATACAGGTGCGGGAGAAAAACGGAGACACACCGGGAGACGGAAAACAAGAGAGGTTTTGTCGAAATTTGTATGAGAAAAACCGGTCGCTTCAGCGCCGAAGCATCGTAAAATTAGATGAAAAGTGAGTGCGCGAGCATTTTAACTTTCTGATAGTCATTATCGTAGACAAATCGTACCGAAAGATCAAAAGGAGGCTACAATGGTAGAAGTATTAAAGGTGTCAGGAAAGTCCAATCCGAATTCAGTAGCGGGTGCACTGGCAGGTGTATTGAGAGAAAAAGGCGGAGCGGAAATTCAGGCAATCGGAGCGGGAGCTCTGAATCAGGCGGTAAAGGCGGTGGCTATCGCCAGAGGCTTTGTTGCGCCGGGAGGAATCGACCTCGTCTGTGTCCCGGCTTTTACGGATATTTTTATTGAGGGAGAGGAAAGAACCGCGATCAAACTGATCATCGAGCCCAGATGACGTCAGAGGCAGGATTATATCATAATATATATATGTAAAAATTCGGGAGGACTGACTCTGTATTCCGGCACGGCGGCATGCAGACAGAGTCCTCTTTTCGCGTTTTCCGGAAGAGATGCGGTTCCCGGAAGCTGTTTTTTCGGACACAGGTCATGATCTGCGGAGGACGGGCATATATAATATAAAAAGACGGGAGGACAGAGAAGAAAGATGAATACTTATGATATCAGAAATAAAGAAGTGATCAATATCTACGACGGACGGAGTCTCGGTTTTGTGGAAGATGTAGAGCTGAATCTGGAAAAAGGAACGATCGAAGCGATTATCATTCCGGCGGAACGGGGCTTTATGGGCTTTTTCCCGAAAGGAGAGGATCTTGTCATCCGCTGGAAGGACATAAAGCGCATCGGAGATGACGTCATACTCGTGGATTTCTCCGGAGTCCGGGACGGACAGTATCTTTACGGGGACGGAAATGAAAGATACGAATAATTCCTGATATTTTCGGCACAATTTCGAATCCTCTTGAAAATCCGACACAAGATATTGTATAATTTTTTCGGAAATTTCCCCTTTTTGCTACTATTTACGGTGATGCCACGTGAACCGGACCCGGAGAGCGAAGGGGAACGGACGGTATCACGTATTACAGGAGGAATGATTTATGAAGTGCCCGTTTTGTGATCATGAGGATACAAGAGTAATAGATTCGCGCCCTACCGATGAGGGACAGGCGATTCGCAGAAGAAGAGTCTGCGACAGCTGTAAAAAACGATTTACCACTTATGAAAAAGTGGAAGAGATCATGTTTATGGTGGTAAAAAAGGATGGGAGCAGAGAGCTGTTCAACCGTGCGAAAGTCAGAAACGGCATCGTAAATGCCTGTAAAAAGCGCCCGATCACGACGGATCAGATTGAAAAGATCGTCGACGATATCGAACGCGGACTGAACAACATGATGGAAAAAGAGATTTCCAGTACCGTGATCGGAGAAGTCATTCTGGACAATCTGAAGGAACTCGACGAGGTCGCGTACGTACGTTTCGCGTCGGTATACCGTCAGTTTGAGGACGTGGATACTTTCATCCGTGAGATTGAAAAACTG
>CALXIZ010000121.1 GCA_944388495.1 uncultured Clostridia bacterium
GGACGCAAGAGGATATGCCGTCAATCCTGCTGCCGCACCGAATGATATTGAAAAGGCGCATCATTATCTCTGGAGATTCTGGAGATCGATGCCCAAAGACGGACATGTCGCCGTCTTTGACCGGACATGGTACGGGCGTGTCCTGGTGGAAAGGATCGAAGGATTTTGTACGGAAGAAGAATGGAAACGCGCTTATCGGGAGATCAATGACATGGAAAGAGATCTTTCCGATGCGGGGACCGTCGTCATCAAATTCTGGATACACATCGATAAGGACGAACAGGAGCGGAGATTTGAAGAACGTCGGAAAAATCCTGAAAAGCAGTGGAAAATCACGGATGAGGACTGGCGAAACCGTGAAAAATGGGATCAGTATGAAGATGCTGTAAATGAAATGCTGATCAGAACCTCCACAAAGTATGCTCCGTGGATCGTCGTGGAAGGAAACTGCAAATATTATGCGAGAATAAAGGTTCTGCAGACTGTAGTGGATAAAATAGAAGAGTGTATGAGAAAATAAAATGGAATGGATTTTATTGGTTGTATCAACGATTGTAATAGTCAGCGCAGTTTTTGTATTGAAAGTCAGAAAATATTTTCTGCAGAAGAAAGAAATAACGGACAGAATCGGAATTTTTGATTCTGTCCTTTCTCAGTACCGGAAAAAATATATAGATCGCGGGCAGTACGAATATCTTAAGCAGTTGTTTCAGCCGCTGAGAGATAGAACCGATGATCCCGGCCTGTCATGGAGAGTCCGGTCGCTCGATATCACAGTGAGGTTTCAGCGGTATTTCGATGAACTGGAGTCGTTCGTAGAAGTGTGGAATCAGTCCTTCATAGAAAAAGAGTCAGAGGAGAAAGCCCCTTTTTTTGCGAAGATCGACGGAAAATTTCTGGATGAACAGCAGAGAGCGGCGGCCGTGACGGATGAAATCAATACACTCGTGATTGCCGGAGCGGGAAGCGGAAAGACGCTGACGATTATCGGCAAGGTGCTTTATCTGACGAGAGTGCTTCATGTCGAGCCGGAAAAGATTCTTCTGCTCGCCTACAACAGAAAGGCGGCGCAGGAGCTGACGGAGAGACTGAATCAGGCCGGAGTTCCGGCAGAAGCTCAGACGTTTCACCGTTTCGGGCTTTCCGTCCTCACTGCAGCTGCGGGCAGGAGGCCTGAAGTGGCGGAGGAGACACTGCTTTCCGACATTATCGTGGACAGTTTTGAAAATATGAAGGATTCAGAGAAAAAATGGCTGACGGATGTGCTGGATTTTTTCGGACTGTATCTGAATCTCATACCGGATGAATCGGAATATGAGACTCTCGGTGAATATTATGAAGCGATCAGAGGCATGGATCTCGAAACTCTCAGAAGTAAATTTGAAAAATCCGCCGGCAGATCTCACTGGTCGATGAACGGCGAGAAGATGAGAAGCATCGAAGAGACTCTGATCGCCAATTTTCTTTTTCTGCACGGTATCGAATACGAATACGAAAAGAGATACCCGTTTTACGATAATCCGAAAAAAACATATCACCCGGATTTTTATCTTCCGGAGTATGATATCTACTGGGAGCATTTCGGAATCGACGAAAACGGAAATCTGCCCTGGCTCAGCCCGAAGGAGGAGCGGAAATACAAAAATGAGATGGAATGGAAGAGAAAAATTCACAGGGAGAATAATACCGTGCTGATCGAATCATATTCCTGCTGGAAGCGCCAGGGACAGTTTATTTCAAAGATCGATCACATGCTGAGAGAAAATGGCGTCAGATACAGACAGATCGATGCGGAAGCGGTCTTTCACACGATTTACAGACATCTGCAGAGATATTCCGTGACATCCTTCATCAGTCTGATGTCGAGCTTTATCAGATTGCTGAAGGAAAACAGCTCTCTGACTTTTGACGAGCTGTACCGCAGGGAAAAAAACGGAGGAAGCACGCGTAACAATCCGAGGAAGCAGCTGTTTCTCGACATTATCAAAACAGTATATGAAAAATATGAAAAAACGGTGCGGGATAAAAATCAGGCAGACTTTTCGGATATGATAAAAGAAGCTGCAGATATCATCAGACGCGGAGGCAGGCTGAATGCATACCGCTATATTATCGTCGATGAATTTCAGGACATATCGCGCGGACGGTGCGAGATGCTCCGTTCGATCGTAAGACGGACCGGCGCAAAACTCTTCTGTGTGGGAGACGACTGGCAGTCGATTTACCGGTTTTCCGGATCCGATGTGAAGTATATCGTGAATTTCAGTGACTATTTCGGATATACCAGGATGCTCAGAATCGAAAAGACATATCGTTTTTCTCAGCAGCTTGTCGCTGTCACAGAACCTTTTATTCTGAAAAATCCGCAGCAGATCAGAAAAAGAATGAAATCGGACAAAAGTACGCCTTATCCCGTCATTGTAGTGCGTTATACCGGAATGAAAGTCAGAGCTCTGAATCATGCGGTGGAAAAAATAGCGGAAGAATACGGAACAGCGGGCAGTATAGGCCTTCTGATGAGAAACGGCTATGATGCGGATTTTCTGGAGAAGAGTGATAACTGGAAACCGGGCAGAGATATTTCTGGAAGTTCGAACTATTATATCTACCGGAAGATTCCGTCTCTGAAAATTCAGGCGCTCACCGTTCACAGCGCAAAAGGACTGGAGGCGGATAATATCATCATACTGAATGCTGTAAACGGTATGACAGGCTTTCCGAATAAAATGGCCGACGATCCGCTTCTGCGGATGGTTCTGCCTGATGCGGATTCATTCCGGTATGCAGAAGAGCGCAGACTCTTTTATGTGGCTATGACACGGACGAAAAATAAAGTATATATTCTCGCACCGGAGCACGGAGCGTCGGAATTCGTCGGCGAGCTGAAGGAATCGGAACAGGTGGCCGAGATATTCGTCGGAAAAAAGACTCCGGCCGGGAAAAATCTTATCTGTCCCGTATGCAGGAAGGGACATCTGACTGTCAGAAAAAACAGCAGAGGCGAATCCTTTCTCGGATGTTCTCTGTATCCGAATTGCAGCTATACAGGTGATATACGGATTTTGACTTCCTGTCTTGAAACCCGGGATAAAAAAAGTTAAAATCAGAAAATCAGGGAAAAAGGGAGGAGATATTTCGCAGCAAAGTCGGGAGCAGGCAGGCGATTAAAAAAAGCCTACCATTATATATAGGGTGTGCGGATAAGATAAAAGAGAAGAGACTGAAAAAATATGTGGAGGTCTTTGCTGCTGCTGCCGGGAAGTAAAGAAAGGAAATCAGAAAAAATAATGAAAATCAGAAAGACCACAGAGAAAGATCTGAGCCGTCTCATGGAAATCTATGATTATGCGCGGAAGTTCATGGCAGATCACGGAAACCCGCATCAGTGGGCAGCGGCCTGCTGGCCGCCGGAGCAGCTGATCCTCGATGATATCAGAGCCGGCAAGAGTTACGTATGCGTCAACGACGACGGGAGAGTCGTCGGAACCTTCTTTTATGATTACGGTCATGATATCGATCCGGATTATCGTACGATGGAGGACGGAGCCTGGCATGATGACAGCAGCTTCGGTGTCATTCACAGGATAGCCGCTGACGGTTCTGAAAAAGGAATCGGCACATTCTGCCTGAACTGGGCATATGAACAGAGCGGTCATCTGAAAATTGACACACATGAAGATAATATCGTGATGCAGAATCTTCTCTCTGAGCTGGGATTTGAAAAGCGCGGCGTTATCCGCATCAGGCGCAACAACGAGCCCCGTCTGGCCTACGAAAAGTATCCGGTCTGATCCGGAGTAAAGGCGGGCGGAGCCGGATCCGGAAAACGGCATGGCCGGAAAGCCGCATAACACATAAATGAAACGGAGGAAAACTATGAAATATCTCATCATCGGAGCCGGAGGAACCGGCGGATGTATCGGCGCATATATGACAGATGCGGGAAAAGACGTCACACTCATTGCCAGAGGAGCTCATCTGGAAGCGATGAAAAAAGGCGGCCTGCGGATGGAAACGGTACACCGCGGAAATTTTACGGTACCGGTAAAAGCTTGCGATATGAAACAGTATGAAGAATCGGGAGAAAATCCTGACGTGATATTTGTCTGTGTCAAAGGCTATTCACTGCAGGATACCGTACCGTTTATCCGCAGAGTCGCTGCGGCGGAGACGGTCGTCATTCCGATCCTGAATATTTACGGTACAGGAAGCAGATTGCAGGAAGAGCTGCCGGATCTTCTGGTGACGGACGGCTGTATCTATGTGGCTGCCGAGATCAGGGAGCCCGGATGCATTCTGCAGAAGGGAGAAATTCTGAAGATCGTATACGGAGTCAGGGAGCCGTCGGAGGACCGTCCGGTACTCCTGCAGATAAAAAAAGATCTGGAGGAGAGCTCTGTCGGGGCGGTTCTGTCAGGGAACATCCGGCGGGATGCTCTGCAGAAGTTTGCATATATCTCTCCTGCAGCTGCGTGTGGCCTGTATTATGATGTATCGGCCGGACAGATGCAGAAACCGGGAGAAATCAGAGATACTTTTGCCGCCCTGGTGGGAGAGATCGGCCTGCTGGCAGAATCGATGGGAGTTCCTTTTGAAGAAGATCCGGTAAAGACAAATCTGGAAATTCTGGACAATCTGGCGCCGGAAGCTTCCACTTCCATGCAGCGTGACATCTGGCAGAACAAACAGTCTGAAATCGACGGTCTGATTTTTGAAGTCGTGCGCATGGCCGGAAAGTACGGTGCGGATCTGCCCGTTTATCAGAGAATATGCAGCGAGCTGCGTGAACGGGGATATGCGCAGGGATGACTGCCGCGTCCGCACGGCGTAAGACGCGGCGCAGTCACCTGAAAGAGATGATAAGGG
>CALXIZ010000122.1 GCA_944388495.1 uncultured Clostridia bacterium
ATGCTCAGCTTGAGCACATCGGTGAAGGTATATGTCTCTCCGCCGACGGAAGCCTGCATGGAAACGTTGATATTGAATCCGCCCGCACGGACGGCTTCGTAGGCGAAAGTGTAATCCGCGGAATTTCCGGAAGCCAGCGATGCGTTGATCGCTTTGAGGTCCTCAGAGGAAGCCGTGCGCAGAGGAGAAGTTTCGCCTTCCGTCGTATAGGTGAGAGAGGTGACGGACATCTCTTCGCCGCTGTTGTTGTAGATCTGACTGCTGATGTTGATCGTATCTCCTTTGATCGGGAGAGCCACGTCACTTTCCGTACCGGTTATGCCGGCATTGATGCTTTCACCGACCCATACCGGAGCGGTGACGGCGATATGTTTATCCGCCTGTGTGATGCGCAGATAATAGTAGCTGTAGTTTGCAGGAAGATCAAAAGTGACGCTGCCGCTGCCCGAATCGAGCGTCTTCGTGGCTGCCGAAAGGCCGCCGTTGACGATGACTTCGACCTTCGTCTCTCCGCTGTCGGTCGGATCGGATATTTCCGCTTCGATGGAAATATTATCCTGTTCTCCGAGGATGGACCCCATGACATTTCCGTTCAGCGTGTAGAGGATCGAAAGATCGTTGTCTTCCGTAGCATAGACGCGGTAGTTTTTCATAGCGTCGTAGATAGACGCTTCGCTGAGATCCGACGTCAGGACGACACTGCGGGCGGTGTTGGAATCACCCCAGTTTCCCTTGTGATTGTCCTGATTGTTTGTCGGAGCTACGTGCCAGCCCTTGTCCAGCGCACGGGTGTAATATTCGTACGACGGGAAGTAACCGGACGCGCCGACAGCGCCTTCCCCGTTGCCCACCTCGATCAGCGTCATCTGCTGGTCGGTGACCGGGCTGTAGAGAGCGAAATCCATGAAATCGCCGAAGGTATCTCCCGGATGGTTAAACTGGGAGATCGTCTGCGGATTTTCGTTCAGTGTGTCGAAGTAAGCCTGAAGGACGTCGTAGTTGTCTCCCTTGCGGTACGGTTCTGCGTTGCGGTTTTCAAATCCGTTCGAGTTGAATGTATTAATATGTCCCGGAGCTCCGCCGGACCACGTCATTTCGAAACCGTAAAGACCGATGAAAGTACCGTTTTCGCGTTCGGTGATAGCTCTGGCGCCTTCTCTTCCCTCTCTCCAGGAAGCGTTGACCTCTTCTGCATTTGCATCGCCGAGATGTGTCGTGCCGGCGGACGGCAGGCCGCTCTGTCCTTCAAAGGAATTGGAGTGGTCCGTCAGAGCGAGGAAGTCGAGATTCTCTACACCGGCGGCGTGATCGAATGCCTGCCCGACTGTGCCGGTACCGTCGGAGAGACTGGTGTGAGCGTGAAGCTGGCCGAAGTAGAGTTGATAACCGTCGATGGAGACGGGAGCTTTATAGGTGAAAGTACAGACGGGACCCGTCTGTGCCTCCGCATCTTGCGAAGCCGGAATATATGCGACAGCTTTGATCGTCAGAGACTTTCCGTCTGTCGGCGCAGGTATGCCGTCCGAGCCGACGAGAAGAGCGTCTTCGTATTTCGTGCCGGTTCCGGCTGCAGGCTCGCTGCCGTCAGCCGTATAATAGATTTCCGCGCCCGAAGCCGCGGAGAGCTCGATGATATCTCCGTCTTTGACAGAAGCTCCGCTCACCGGCGATGCCACTACATTCAGCCCCTCCACAGCGGGAGTATCCGGCTCATCCGGATCTGTTACAGTGCCCTCCGGAATCAAGTAGAAGGCGAGCCGGAACTGATCATCCGTCGCGGCGTTGCCGGAGTTATAAGTACTCCAGTTGCTGTACTGAGCGTACCATTCCATGTAGTTTCCGCGGCCGGTATTTTGTATGTTGTAGAGGCCGTCGCCGAGAGAAATGATCTCCCAGTCATCATGCGCGGCGTTGAGATCCATACTGGAATAGTTGTCTTGCAGACCGATATTCTGTCCGTCCTGAGAGAAGCTGAAAGTGCCGTCTTCGTTGTCGATGACAGTCCAGATATCGGAATCGGTATAGCCCGTCAGAGTGCCGTCCGATTGGACGGTGACATCGGTGCCGACGTTGTAAAAGCCTGTCTTTTCACTGGAAAGAGCCTTGCCGTAGGCAGGAGCGTAGATGACGACTCTGTCTCCGTCTTTGAGCGGCAGAGCGGATTCTTCCTCTGCGATCGTGTAGGTGAGTGTCTGTACGGCACTCTGTTTATCGTCCTTTACCGCGATCGCTTTGAGTGTGACGGAATTTGCGCTGCCTTCGATGACAGGCTTTTCATCTTCACTGTAGAGAAATTCCTGATCGCCTGTTTCTCCGGAAGGATCCTCACCGTTCAGCGTATAGAAGATCTGCGCGCCGGCCGTGGAACTGGTCAGCGTGATTTCTGTGCCGGAAGGTACGCTGCCGGCTTTCGGATCAGCCTGAGGAGCGGCGACAGTTTCCGTTGCAGAGCCGCCGGAGGATGCTTTTTTGTAAAGCGTGAAGGAGGACGGATAGCCGTTCGGATTTCCGTCTGCCGTTGCCGTCTTATAGGCGCGGAACTTATTTTCGCTGCCGCTGTTGCCCGCGAGAACGACGGTGTCCTCTCCCTGGCCATAGAATCTGAATTTTCCGTCGGAGAATGTCCACGTCCACTCATATTCTCCTTCCGAGATACCGTTGGTATTTCCTCCTTTCGGAGCGACAAATGAGCCGTTACTGTCCTGCAGCGTGACGGTATTCTCTTCGACCGTCAGCGTCCAGACAGCGTTGTCCGGCGCATCGGACGCTTCCACAGCGGTGATCCATGTGCCGTCGAGAACGCCCGGAGCGTATGCTCCTTCGTTTTCGGATGTGTCTTCTGCAGACGAGGCGAGCATATAATATTCGCCTGTCGTGAATTCCGTTTCCGAAGTGACTTTTTCAAAGGAAGCGCTCTCGCCCGCAGCCGAGATCGGAATCAGACCGAGACACAGCGCGGCAGCCAGAAGCAGCGCGGTCAGCCGCCGGGCATTTTTCCGTATTTTGGTATGCACGACTTTTTCCTTTCTTTTCTTTCCTGAGATATGGTTTGCAATCTATATTAAACTCCGCGGCCGCTGCGTCGCGCCATAAAACGAGCGCTGACGGCGGCTGACAGAGGAACTGTCAGAAGTATGCCGAGCGAGCCGGTGATACTCTGCAGAATTTCGATACAGATGAAATCCGTATTGATCAGCTGCAGAAACGGGATATCATAGACCTGGACGAGGATAAGCATGTTCAGCGACGAGCCGGCAAAGGCGAGGATCAGCGTATTGGCCATGGTTCCCATCGCGTCCCGTCCGATATTCATGCCGGAGCGGAAAAGCCCGCGGGCGGGCAGGGAGGAATTGTGTTCCCGAAGTTCCCAGACGGAGGAGGCGATCGACATGGCGACATCCATGACGGCTCCCAGGGCGGCGATCAGGACGCCGCAGACGAGAAGGCCGCTTATGGTCAGCCCCTTTTCCGATCCGTAAAGGATCAGGTTTTCCGCCTCTGTCATATTAAAGCCGTTGAGGGGTGTCAGCGTGCCTGTGAGAAAGGCGCAGAATCCTGCCGCAGCCACACCTCCCACGCAGCCGAAAATCGCGCACAGCGTTTTTTTCGTGAAACCGTTCAGAAGCAGGAGGGAAGCGGCTGCTGTCAGAGCTGTGACGGCTATGGTAAGAGGAATGGCCGGCCATCCGCGGATCAGCCCCGGGATGAGAAGAAACCAGATGCAGACCAGTGTGAAGGCGAGACCCAGCAGAGCGCGGATTCCCTTCCACCCTCCAAGCAGAGCGAGAACGGCGCAGAAGAAGAGAATCACGCCTCCCATGATGAGCCCGCGGTCGTAATTGAACATCGCCGCGTAATAGGAACCGTCCTCTTTTGTGATCAGACGGACGATGATGCGATCTCCTTTTTCGGCATCCACGTTGAACAGGGCACTCATATAGTTTGTCAACGGCAGAATTTCATCCTCATGGTCGCCGGAAAGGAGACGTATCTCCAGCTCCTGTGTTCCGACGCGGCGTCCCTCTCCGCTGTCGTAGTCGGGCCGGGCGTCGTCGCTGAGTACAGCCGTCACCTCCGCCGGCACATAAATCAGCTGACTGGCCGCCGTAGGCACTTCATCCTGCGGACGGTGAAGCAGAATACCCGCCGCAATCAGCGGGAGAAGCAGTACGATACAGACTGCAGCGCGCAGAACGAAATCACGGGCGGAAATCCGTGCGACAGGGAATTTTCCGCTCAGCCTGCCGGAAATTCCGGACAGGCGAGATACTTCTTCCATATCATTTTTATTTTTATTCTGATCAGCCAGGCGTTTCAAAATCAAAAGTCTCCTTTCAGGGATAAGATATTTCCGCAGCCGTCCCGCCGGATGTCCGCCAAAAGGCGATTAGAAAAACGGGATCCTGACGGATTCAGTTTCATCTTAACAGCCGGAGATTTTCATTCTGTCAATCCGAGGTAAAATTGCAGTAAGGAATGCGGCAAGAAAATGGAAGCGGAATCCGCGGCCGCTGCGGTGAAATGACGGGGATGTGGAAAATCCGCCGCGTTTTTCAGGCGGCATGACAGAGATGAGAGAGGGCAAAGCGGGAGTTTCGGAAAGATAATGCGTCTGCAGTGCAAATTTTGTGCACTATGATTCGTGGAAATAAGGTATAATTAAAATGTATGGTTTATTAAGAATATATTTGGAGGTTTTCGATGCAGTTATCAGAAAAATACCAGCTGATTCGCAAGCTGGCGCGTGATTTTGCGGAAAAGGAACTGACCTCGGAGATTCTGGATGAAGTGGAAGACACAGGTGTGTTTCCGGTCGACATACAGAAAAAGATGGCGAAAGCCGGATTTTACGGGATCAAGGTTCCGGAAAAATACGGAGGCCAGGGATCGGATCATCTGGCTTACGCGATTACCGTGGAGGAAATCGCGCGGGTCAGCGCGGTGGGAAGTCTGTATGTCAATTCTCCGAATTCTCTGGGCGGCATGACGATTCTCATCGCCGGGACAGAGGAGCAGAAGCAGAAATATCTGCGTCCGATGGTGGAGGGCGATATCGTCATCCCGTTCGGTCTGACCGAACCCGGCGGCGGTTCGGATGCTGCCGATATGAGGACGACTGCCGTAAAAGACGGAGACTACTATATATTAAATGGAAGAAAAACCTTTATCACGATGGCTCCTTTTGCCGATTATTCGGTCATCTATGCCGATACCGGCAATCGCCCCTCCGGCAAGAAGGGCATCACGACTTTTATCGTAGATATGAAGCTGCCGGGTGTGAGTCTGGGCAAGGAGGAGCAGAAGCTGGGACTTGTGGGATGTGCCACGAGCGATATTATTCTCGAGGATGTCAGAGTACATAAGGACGATATTATCGGCGAGATCGGGGAAGGCTTCAAGGATGCCATGCGCTGTCTGGATGTGGGACGTCTGGGCGTGGCGGCTCAGTCTCTGGGCGTGGCGCAGGCCTGTCTGGATGAGGCGATCAAGTATTCCAAGGAGCGCAAGCAGTTCGGGAAATATCTTTATGAGCATCAGAGCATCGCTTTCATGATCGCGGATATGGCGACAAAGGTCAAAGCGGCCAGAGAGCTCGTCTACGATGCCGCGGTGACGAAAGACAACGGCGGAAACAGTACGCTGGCGAGTTCCATGGCCAAGTATTACGCTTCCGAGATCTGCAACGAAGTTGCGGCCAAATCGCTTCAGATACACGGAGGCTACGGCTTTGTGCGGGGATTCAAGATCGAAAGACTCTACCGCGACTGCCGTGTTTTTACGATTTACGAGGGTACAAGCCAGATTCAGCAGATCGTCATCTCTGGTCAGCTGCTGGGCAGATAGAGAAAAGGAGGTTTGCTGAAAATGAGAATTATCGTCTGTGTCAAGCAGGTGCCTGACACGAATGAGATCAAAATAGATCCTCTCACGGGAACGCTGATGCGCGACGGAGTACCGAGCATTCTGAATCCCGACGATGCCAATGCACTGGAGGCGGCGCTCAGGATCAAAGATGAATATCCGGGCACGACGGTAGATGTTCTTTCCATGGGACCGGCGCAGGCATGTTATGCGCTGCGCGAATGTCTCGCCATGGGAGCGGATAACGCCTACCTGCTCAGCAGCCGGGCTTTCGGCGGAGCCGATACATGCTCCACGAGCACGACGCTGGCTTACGGCGTGAGAAAGCTCGGAGATTTTGACTTCATCTTCACCGGCCGCCAGGCGATCGACGGAGATACGGCGCAGGTGGGACCGCAGCTGGCTCAGCGTCTGGGACTGCCGATCGCCACTTATGTGCAGAATATCCGGGAGGTTAAGGAAAAGACTGTCATCGTGGAACGTCAGCTGGAGGACGGCTATCAGATTCTGGAGGTCAATCGTCCGTGCCTGCTGACGGCGGTAAAGGAGTGGAACGAGCCCCGTTATATGACGGTCATCGGCATCGAAAATGCCTATCGCAAGGAAATCCCTGTCTGGGATGAAAAGGACATCGGCATCGATGTGCAGGACTGCGGACTGAACGCGAGCCCGACGAAAGTATTCCGGAGCTTTACACCGCCTCCGAAGGGAAAAGGCGAGATACTGTCGGGAACGGTGAGCGAAATGGCGCAGTCTCTCGTGGCAAAGCTGATGGAAAAACATATATTATAGGAAAGGATGGCGGAAATGTCGATCAGAGTAATCAAGGAAAAATGCAGAGGATGCGCTCTGTGTGTCAGAAGCTGTCCTTTTGAAGCGATTCACATGTCGGGAAAGCTTCCCGAGATCGGAGCGGCCTGTACGGAATGCGGCTCCTGCCTCGAGGTATGCGCTTTCGGCGCTCTGGAAAAGGTGGACGACAGCAGAAAGAGCGATATAGATATCAGCGAATATCACGATGTCTGGGTCTTTGCGGAACAGCGTGAAAACGAGCTGATGCCGGTCGTCATCGAGCTGATGGGTGAAGGCAGGCGTCTGGCTGACAAAATCGGCTGCCGTCTGGGCGTCATCGTGTGCGGAGAAAATATCGACCGCCTCACATATGAACTGAGCTGCTACGGTGCTGATGTCATTTATTACGCGGATGCTCCGGAGCTGAAAACCTATACGACGGATGCCTATACGAAGGTGATCTACGAAGCGGTACTCAGGTACAAGCCGGAAATCCTGCTTCTGGGCGCAACTCATATCGGCCGTGATCTGGGACCGAGCATTGCGGTCAAGTGCGGCACCGGCCTGACGGCGGACTGCACGAAGCTCGAAATAAATCCGGAGGACAAAAAACTCATGCAGACGCGGCCGGCTTTCGGCGGAAATCTCATGGCGACGATCGTATGCGAAAAGCACAGGCCGCAGATGGCCACCGTCCGTCCGGGCATCATGGAAAAGGCGAAATACGACAGAGATCATGAGTGTACGGAAATTCCCCTCGAAGTTTCGTTTGAAGACGGCGAGCTGAGAGAGAGAGTCATAAAAATGGTAAAATCGCTGAGGGAAAAGGTTTCCCTTACCGATGCTGATGTCATCGTCTCCGGCGGACTGGGACTCGGCGGACCGGAGGGATTTGATCTCATCAGGAAACTCGCGTCCCGTCTCGGCGGTGTCGTCGGCTCCAGCAGAGCTGCGGTAGACGCCGGCTGGATTCCTCACAGCCATCAGGTGGGGCAGACCGGAACCACAGTCCGGCCGAATATCTATATCGCCTGCGGAATCTCCGGCGCGATTCAGCATCTGGCCGGGATGCAGGAGTCGAAATGCATCATCGCCATCAATAAAAATGAAAACGCGCCGATCTTCGAGGTGGCGGATTACGGTATCGTAGGAGATCTGTATAAAGTCATCCCGGCGATCCTCAATGCGCTCGACGGCGTGGAATAAAGCGGCCGCGCCGCAGCCCGCCCCGCCGGGATGTGCGGGATTCTCGTCGGCAGAAGACAGTATGGAATAAAAAACGGAATGGGTGTATGATCAGTATGAAAACCATTTTTTCCTGACAGAAAGGAGCAGAATCATGGCAAAAATAAGCGATTCCGCCTTTATCGCAGAAGGCGCGGTTATTCTCGGAGATGTGGAGATCGGCGACAGGGCAAGTGTGTGGTATAACGCCGTCATCCGCGGCGATGTGGTGAAGGTGAAGATAGGTGAAGAGTGCAACGTTCAGGACTGCTGCGTCATCCACGGAGAAGAGCCTGTCGTGCTCGGAAAGCGCGTCAGTCTCGGACACGGCGCGATCGTTCACGGCGCGAAGATCGGTGATAATGTTCTCGTGGGCATGGGCTCCGTCGTCATGGACGGCGCGGAGATCGGAGAAAATTCTCTGGTCGCGGCCGGTGCTCTCATCACAAAAGGGAAGAAATTCCCGCCGAATTCTCTGATCATGGGAAGTCCGGCTGTCGTAAAGAGAGAACTGAAGCCGGAGGAACTGGAATCCGTCTCCTTCAATGCGGATCTCTATCTGGCGACGTCGAAGAAGCACAGAGAAGGTCTGTGGGATACGCCGATGGATGATCTGATCGCCGAGATTCAGAACGCGAGAAAAGAAAAGTAAAGAATAGAAAAAGTAAAGAAAAGAAGCGGATCATGCAAAAAAGCCGCGGAAAATCCGTATGACGCAGCCGGCTTTGCACCCTGATCATTTCGGAATGCAGCAATACGGACGGAGAAAAACGTTTCGCTCCGGAAAAAAAACTTGAAAAAACATGTGCCCGATGGTAATATAATCTCAGTTATACGACTGACGGAAGTGGAATCGACCACATGAAGTATAATGGAAATGTTAGCCGACCGTCTGGGCAGAGATACCCGGACTGTCGGTTTTTCTGTTTTTCTGAAAAGTCCGAACAGGAAGAATCAAAGGAGAAGATCATGAAAGAAATCGAATTAAAGTACGGCTGTAATCCGAATCAGAAGCCGGCAAGAGTATTCATGAAAGACGGCGAGCTTCCGTTTGAAGTGCTGAACGGAAAGCCGGGATATATCAATCTTCTGGATGCCTTCAACAGCTGGCAGCTGGTCATGGAACTGAAAAAAGCGACAGGTCTTCCTGCTGCGGCTTCTTTCAAGCACGTCAGTCCGGCGGGTGCGGCCGTTGCAGTGCCCCTCGATGACACGCTGAAAAAGGTCTATTTCGTGGAGGGTGTGGAACTCACCGACGTTGCGACGGCATATATCCGCGCGAGAGGCGCGGACCGCATGTCTTCCTACGGAGATTTTGTGGCGCTGTCCGATGAATGCGACGAACAGACGGCAAGCTTCCTCGCCAGGGAAGTTTCCGACGGCATCATCGCGCCGTCCTATTCGGAAAAAGCTCTGGAAATCCTCAAAGGCAAGAGAAAGGGTTCCTATCTCGTTCTGAAGATGGATCCTTCCTACGTTCCGGAGGAAAAAGAGACAAAAGAAGTATTCGGCATCACTTTCGAGCAGGGCAGAAATAACGCTGTCATCGATGAATCTCTGCTGAAGAATATTCCGACGGAAAACAAGACGATTCCGGATGCGGCGAAGAGAGATCTTCTGATCGCTCTGATCACGCTCAAGTATACACAGTCCAACTCCGTATGCTACGTCAAAGACGGACAGGCGATCGGCATCGGCGCCGGACAGCAGTCGAGAATTCACTGCACGCGTCTGGCCGGAAATAAGGCGGACGTCTGGTATATGAGACAGTATCCGAAGGTCATGAACCTGCCGTTTAAGGAAGGCATAAAGCGTGCAGACCGCGACAATGCCATCGATGTATATATTTCAGAATATTATGACGACGTTCTGCGCGACGGCGAATGGCAGAAGGTATTTACCGAACAGCCGCAGCCGCTGACGGCAGAGGAGAAGAAGGAATGGCTCGCCACCATGTCCGGCGTATCTTTAGGCTCTGACGCATTCTTCCCGTTCGGGGACAATATCGAAAGAGCTCATAAAAGCGGCGTGGAATACGTGGCACAGGCAGGCGGCTCGATCCGCGATGATAATGTCATCGAGACATGCAACCTGTATAACATCGCCATGGCACTGACAGGCCTCAGACTCTTCCATCACTAAAGAAGAAACCGTTCTGAGGGCAGCGGCATCGCAGAGTAAAGACAGCCGAAGGCTTGAGGTCAAAGGCGAGTTATCGGAAAATGCGAGCTGCAAGCTGGGATCAGTGATGGAGTTATAAATATTGCGATCGCGAAGAGGAAATCCGCACACCCGAAAGGGCGGGGATTTCCTCTTTTCCTTTTTTGATATTTCTTATTATGTTGTGTAAGAAATATCGATTCATCGATATTTCCGGAACAACGACAAAAGCGTTTTACAGAAAACCGCACGCCGGCTGCTATTTCGCCACCTGGCAGATGCTGCATTCCTGATCCTGAACGGAGATCACACCTCTGCAGACAGAACAGGTGAATTCCTCTTTCTGCATCCGGAGAAATTCCTCCGAACCCACGCGGCGGATCTCTTCGTTATTTGCGGACAGATCGATATCGTAGCGGACCAGAAAGTGCTTTTCCAGAGCCTCCGACAGAGCGCAGGGATAATCGGGACAGACCGCACAGCGAAAGATTTCTTTCTCCGGCGATGATTCTGATGATGACGGCCGGGATAAAGCTCTCTCCCGTGCGCAGCGGCGGATATCGCAGCTTTTCCGCAGAGGAGCGGCCGGAGCGCGGCCTGCAGACGAAGAGCCGAGTGAAAAGCATCCCGGACAGGGATTCCTGTGATAACAGTGGCGGGAACAGACCATGCAGTCCATTCCGCAGGGAGCGAGCATTTTTTTTTTGTTTTTATCGGGCATGATCATATGGATTCTTCTCCTTTTCTGTTTTTTCTGCGCAGTTCTCTTGTCTGCTGTTTCCGGGCGCTTCGCCGCACGGGCGGAACCGGCGGAAAGAATATCGGGAACCGGCCGATTCGGATGATTCTACCGATTTTATCATATTTTTTCTTTTTACGCTTTACATATATGCTCAGGATATTGTTGGATATTTCCCGGAATTTCCCGGAAATATGCTCTCATTTCAGACAGAACGGCCGAAGTGTCAGTTGTAGTTCTTCCGCTGCGATGCTATGATAGACGTCAAAGACGAAAAACACGGCGCTCCGGTACGGAAAAATGCGCCGCGGAGTGCGCCGAAAGGAGGCAGATGTGAAAAAACTGTGGAAAACAGTCATCGACTTTTTCGGGAGAATTTTTTTCATCTTCCGGCATGATATAAAGAAGCTGTTCCTGAATCCGATCGCGGCTGTACTGGCGGTGGGCCTGATGGTTCTGCCGTCTCTTTATGCCTGGTTCAATATCGAGGCCAGCTGGGATCCTTACGGCAATACGGGAAATCTCAGGGTGGCGGTGGCAAACTGCGATGAAGGCTGCAGTCTCAGAGGAATCACAGTAAATGTAGGAAATTCCATCGTAGATTCACTGGCGGCAAACGAGGATATCGGCTGGCTGTTCATGAATGAGGCGGATGCCGTGGAGGGAGTGAAGTCGGGGGAATACTACGCGGCTGTCGTAATACCGCAGGAATTCAGCCGGGACATGATGAGCGTCCTCACGCCCGATATGGCGCGTCCGGAGCTGAAATATTATGTCAACGAAAAGACGAACGCTATCGCACCGAAGATCACGGGGACCGCGATGACTACCGTACAGAAGCAGGTCAACGCTTCCTTTATCGACCAGGGAATGACGGTACTGTGCGATACGATCGTCAATCTGTACGACGCCTATGTGAATGCGGATCTTCCGAAGGCATCCGATATCGATGCGGAAAAGGCTCTGCAGAATACGATCGAGCTTCTCGGAGACCTTTCGGGAAATCTGAAGGAGATGCAGACGGTGATCGGCGTATTTCAGGATACGGGAGAGACGATCGACGCTCTGCTGCTCATGGTTCAGCAGACGCTGGATCTCTCACAGCAGCATTTTGCCGCTGCAGGTGATGCGATATCGGCCGCCCGGCCGCAAAGCGGCCTCGGCGATTCTCTTGCAGAAATCCTCGATTCTTTGGATGTACTGATGGACGCGGCGTCCGCATCGTCAGACCGTATTTATGATCTGACAGAAGATCTCGCACAGTCGGTCGAAAAAGACGGAAAAAACGCCGCCGCCGCTGCGGAAAATCTGTCGGGTGTGATAGAGGATAACGAAAAGATCATCCGCCGGACGAAAGAAATCTTTCAGAATCTGGAAAATGTTTTCCGCCGGCCGATCGAAGAGGAAAAGGTTACCGAAGCGATGAAGGTTACGATTCCGGATCTGAGAAATCCGGAGCAGACGATCACGCTGAGCCTGTACGACGCGCTGAAAAATACAGCCGATTCCCTGGGAAATATCGCATCGCGCTTCGAGTCAGCGGAAAATTCTCTGAAGAAAGCGAAGGAAGATCTCCGCGATCTGGCGAATCGTCTGGAAAACGGCGGGAGCGCGGCGGGCGATGAGATCGGTACGGTGAGAAACGAGCTGAAGGAAGCCGGCTCACAGATCACGTCCGCCGTGAAGGAATTCAACGATACGGCGCGCAGCGGCATCGAAAACGGAATGGCATACTTCGCGGACGCCGCGGACAGCCTGTCTGAGGCCGGAAACGAACTGACATCAGTCTTTCCGTATCTGGACATCACGATCACGGGCGGCAGAGATGCTCTGAGTTCGGCGGGAGATGCGCTTGACGGCACGGTATCTCTGCTGTCAGATCTGAACACAACGATCGGCAGCACGATCGAAAATCTGCAGGAACTGAAGGAGGATGTCCATGAAATACAGTCTTCCGTCAATGTGAAGACGATCCTGGAAAACGCTCTCGGCATCGATTTCGACGATTACGCCGGAAATACGAAAGAAGTCGCTTCTTTTCTGTCCTCACCGGTTCTGATCGACACACAGACGCTGTATCCCATCGAAAATTACGGTTCTTCCATGACGCCTTTTTACACGATCCTGGCTATATGGGTCGGCTGTCTGCTGCTGGTATCGATCTTTAAAGTAAATGTGAAAGAAAACGGAGATCTGCGTCTGCGGCAGTTCCGTCATTATCACCTCTACCTGGGCAGATATATGCTGTTTCTGACCTTTTCCGTCATTCAGGCGCTCATCATGTGCCTGGGAGATCTCTATCTGCTGGGAATTCAGTGTCCGGCTCCGGGAAGGTTTATTCTCGCGGGAATTCTGGCGGCCGTGACCTTTTCCAATATCGTCTACACGCTGACGATCTCTCTGGGAGATGTGGGAAAAGCCGTGGCCATCGTACTTCTGATCATTCAGGTGGCCGGAGCCGGGGGCACGTTCCCGGTGGAGCTGACGCCGAGTTTCTTCAATGAACTCAACCCGTTCATGCCGTTTACTCACGGAATCAATGCCATGAGAGAGTGCATTGGCGGATTCTACGGGAATAATTACGTGACAAGCCTGATAAAAATGTGCGTCTATTTTCCGGTTTTCCTCCTGTTCGGCACGGTGTTCCGCAAACCTCTCATCCGGATGATGAACTTCTTCCACAGAAAGCTGGACGAAACAGGGCTGATGTGATAAAAATTGCGCCTTGTGGGAACGCGGCATCTATACTAAAATAGAAGAGATGTTTTAAAAAGGATGGAGTTGAAAAAAGCAGTCTATGGAGAGAAAAGAAGAATATGCGGACGGATTCCGCAAGGGCATTCCCATCGGTCTCGGCTATCTGCCGGTATCCTTCACCTTCGGCGTGATGGCGGTGGCCGGCGGAATCCCGGTGAGCCTGGCGATTTTCACTTCGCTCAGCAATCTGACGTCGGCCGGCCAGTTCGCCGGTACGAAGCTGATCATCGCGGGAGCCGGATATTTTGAAATCGCGCTGACGACTTTCGTCATCAATATCCGCTACATGCTGATGTCGCTGGCTCTGTCTCAGAAGATGGAGGAGGGGATCGGATTCTTCCGGCGGCTTCTCATCGGCTACGGCGTGACAGACGAGGTATTTGCCATCGCCTCCGTTGAAAAAAAGAAGCTGACGGCGCCGTACATGTACGGCCTGTTTACGGCGCCGGTGATCGGCTGGACGCTCGGTACGGCTCTGGGCGCGCTGATCTCCGGCCTTCTGGTGGATTCCGTGGCGAATGCCATGGGAATCGCGCTGTACGCGATGTTTATCGCCATCATCGTTCCGCCGGCGAAAAAATCAAAGCCGATCGTATTCACAATCCTGCTGGCCGTGGCTCTGATGATTCTGATGGAGACCGTTCCGGTCTTTTCCGTCATCTCAGAGGGATTCCGCGTGATCATCGCCACGATTCTGGCGGCCGGTACGGCGGCATTTCTCTTCCCTATCCGGGAGGAAGCGCAGCAGGCGGCCGGACCGGAATACGGTGAAAAATCCGGACAGGCCGGATGTGAAACGGCCGGACAAAGCGGCGGAGAGGAGGCAGCTCGATGAAAGCACTGATCGGCGTCCTCGTGATGGCGCTCGTCACGTATATCCCGAGAGTCTTTCCTCTCGTCGTCTTCCGCCGGCAGATCGAGAACATATACATCCGTTCCTTTCTGTTTTACGTTCCCTACGCCGTCCTGGCGGCGCTGACCTTTCCTTCGATCTTCTGGTCCACGGGAAGCGTGATCACAGCTGCGGCGGGCACGCTGACAGCGATCCTGCTGGCCTATTTTGAAAAGAGCCTGGTGGTCGTGGCGGTGGCCGCCATTCTTGTCGTATACGTCTCACAGCTGATCGCGGCGGCAGTGTAGGATACACGGAGCGGCAGCGGCACAGGCGAAAAATCAACAAGGTGAAAAAGAAAAAACTCTGCATCGGGGAATCCGTCTCGGCCCCTGAAGATGCAGAGTTTTTTTGCGGCTATTTCAGCGCAAAGTAGAGTATGACGGCGATACCGAGAACGATGCGGTACCAGCCGAAGACTTTGAAATCATGCTTTTTGACGTATCCCATGAGGAATTTGATGACCAGAATGGATACGAGAAAAGCTACGATCATGCCGACCGCCAGCACGATCAGCTCCGCTCCCGTGAAGGAAAAGCCGAACTTGAGAATCTTGATGGCGCTCAGTCCGAACATGACCGGCACAGCGAGAAAGAAGGTGAATTCCGCCGCTGCGACTCTCGACACACCGATGAGCAGCGCGCCGACGATCGTCGCCCCGGAACGGGAGGTTCCCGGAATGATGGAAAGCACCTGAAAGAGACCGATGATAAAGGCGATGCGGTAAGTGATGTCCTCCAGGTTCGGCGTCTTCGGCACGCGCTTTTTATTCCACGATTCGATGACGATGAAAGCGATACCATAGATGATGAGAGCGGCTGCGATCACGGGAGCCGTGTGCAGATGAGCTTCTATGTAGTCGTCGAACAGAAGCGTCACGATCGCACCCGGTATACAGGCGACGACGACCTTCAGCCACATGGAGACAGTGTCTCTTTTTATGACAGGTTTTGTCTTATCCTCAAACTGAAGAGGAATCATCTTTTTCCAGAATATGACGACGACAGCCAGTATCGCGCCGAGCTGTATGACGACGAAGAACATCTCCTTGAACGCATCGCTCATGTTGAGCGTGATAAACTCGTCGACGAGGAGCATGTGCCCCGTGCTGCTGATCGGCAGCCATTCGGTGATCCCCTCCACGATCCCGAGAAAGATTACTTTTAAAATTTCGATAAAATCAATTCCCAATGATGCAGTCCTCCTTTAAGCCACTTTTTCCGGGGTGATTACATTTTTTCAACAGTTTTTCCTATAATACGGTCACCTTAATATTATGTACGCCGAAAGCCCCCATGGCAAGGAGCATTATGATAATTTCAGGAATTCTCATGATTTGACGCAGATGTGCACAGTGTGAAAGAAAAGGAACGGCGAACAGAGAGACAAAAAACGGACGAGACTTTTTCTTTATTTATTCATTCACCCAGATCCTCATTGAAGCGATCGTTTTCCGCTGTCGTTTCCGGATCCGGAGTCGGTGTACAGGTTCGGACCGGAGACTTATTTCTGTTCTGAAATTCCTAAGACGCGGAAAGAAGGAGGCTTTCAAGAAGCCGAAAAACAGTTATATGATGACTAAAATACATGTGGTAGAAGAACAAAAGTGCAGACGACGAAATCAGAGATTTCTGTCTGCACATGCCGCACCATTCGGCGCGACGCTTTGCAAAGTGCTTTTGTTGTTATTCCGGAAATATCGATAAATCGATATTTCCTACATAATAAAAAAACAGGGATTACCGTTTGGCGGTCAGTCACTCTCCGATAAAGGAGATGGCGCTTATGATTACATGTTCGGAACTGTTTCAGTTCGGAATCTTAATCGTGAGTATCGTAACCTTGTGCGTATTATTACTGCACAAAAAATAGCAATGACCACCCAATCTGAGGATTAGACGGCCAAACCGTAAAATGAATCGGACTGACCGCCTGACCAAAAGCGGTAATCCCTTTTCTATCTGTATTTAACTTACCACGATCTGAGAACTTAATCAAGGAAATTTCGCAGGGAGCGTAGGGAAAAAAGAAATTTCCAGAAGCCGAAAAACAGTTATATGATGACTAAAATATATGTGGTAAAATAAAAAAATAGGGATTACCGTTTGGCGGTCAGTCACTCTCCGATAAAGGAGGTGACGCTTATGATTACATATTCGGAACTGTTTCAGTTTGGAATTTTAATCGTGAGTATTATTACTCTGTGCGTTACGATAACACGCAAAAAGTAAGATGACCGCCTAATCCAAAGGGTTAGACGGTCTGAATCTGAAAATTTCGGACTGGCCGCCCTGAGAAAGCGGTAATCCCTTTTCTATCTATATCTAACTTACCACGATCTGAGAACTTAATCAAGGAAATTTCACAGGGAGCGGGAGAAGCTTTTTTCTTTTTTTATTCAATAAGCTCTTATGGAAGCGATCGTTTTCCGCTATCGTTTTCAGATCCGGAAACAGATGTGCAGGATCAGAGGCTTGCCTGCATTCTCAAATGCCACCAGATAAAATCTTAAGTTTTTTCGAAATCAAAAATCCCGCGATCATATCGCAGATATATGCGTATGATCAGCGGGACTTTTCATTCCTCATAGGTAAGGTACAGCCAAATCTTGTGATGGATATAGCCTATACTATGATACATATAGTGTGTCAATTCCTCATAGGTAAGGTACAGCAACTGTATTTTCAGTGTTTGCCGTTTTTATTATACTCATTTTCAGTCTTTTTTCAAGCAAATTACTGGGAAACTCCATCCGTCAGGTCTGGAAGAGCGCTGATGGATGGCAAGTTTCCCGTACGCGAGGATTCCTTAGAGAAGCGACGTCTGAAAGATGGCGCTGAACTTAGGAATCTACCGCGAGGGGTTTAAGTCCGTCGACGATGAAAAGCCGGAATCGCCGGAGGCGTTGAAAATACTGGTTTTTAGGATTTTACCATA
>CALXIZ010000123.1 GCA_944388495.1 uncultured Clostridia bacterium
GAAGAACTCTCTTCAGGCAGCGAGGGGAATATCATAAATCTTCCTCAGAAAATCGGAGAGGAAATTACACTTTCGTGGAAGACATATGATTCGCAAAGTGCCGGAATGATCATCGCTGCAGGAGTTATTGCAGTTATCGCAGCGTTTTCCGGACGCTATTCTTTCGCGGAGAGAGAGATCAGAAAATATCGGAGGGAGATCATACGTCGTTTTCCCGCTTTTATCGATAAGCTCGTTCTGCTGCTCAACAGCGGTCTGACTGTCATCTCTGCCATGGATAAGATCGCGTCGGATTACGAAAAGCAGGCGGCGGAGGACAGCAATCATTTTCTGGCGGCAGAGGTTGCTGCAATCGGCAGGCGGGTGAGAGAGATGAACGCTCCGATAACACAGGAGTGGAAGGATCTGTCCGCGCGTACGGGGATCAACGAACTCATGCGTTTCAGCACGATTATCGAGGATAACCTTCATAAGGGCACTATGATGGCGGAAAAGCTGGAAGTGGAGGGAAATCTTCTGCGGGAAAGAGAGAAAAAGTCTGTTCAGGAAAAGATGCGTATGATCGATACCAGACTGACGCTTCCGATGATTCTGATGCTGTTTTCTCTCGTGCTGGTGACAGTGGCTCCTGCGCTGATGCAGATGTAAAGAGTGAATGTTACAGAAAGCAAAACGGCTGAGAAGAACGGGTATTCAATATCCGGTCTGTTCCGGAAAGAAAGGAGTGCAGGGTTTCTTATGAATATGAATCTGTTATGCAGAATGAATAGAAAGAAAAATCAGGAGGTTGTTATGCTGAGAAAAACAGGAGTACTTTCGCTGAGATCAAAAAAAGGAATGGAACTGGTACAGGTGGGAATTCTCATCGCCATTGCGGTGGGAATCGGACTGATTTTCAAAGAGCAGATCGGTATTTTTGTGAATAACACGTTCAGTACGCTGCTCGGAAGCAGCTTCAGCTGATGAAACTATCAGAGATCCGCGGAAAGCGCGGCAGTTATATTCTGGAGGCAGCCTTTCTTTATCCGCTGATCATTCTGATCTCGACAGCGCTGATTCTGCTGATGCTCTTCCTCTTCAGCGGTATCCAGGATCTCGCTCTGATAGGTGGGGAGGTTCGCAGAGCTGCAGGGCAGGAGTCGGAAAACGTACTGTATGCGTCAGAGACCGGTAGCCGGTATGTGATACTGGATCGGAGAAATGAAGTGACGGAAAAATCAGAGGTCAGCGGAAAGAAGGAAGGAATCGTTACCTGCTTTTCCGGCGCGGTCAGCCGGAAGGGAAACTTTCCTGCACTGTTTTTTATCGATGCGCACAGCGATTCCGAGGCGATATGGACTTCTCTGGATGAGGCTCATATTATCCGCACCGCCGATCTCATTTTCGAAAAAATCAGAACAGGCTGATTTTTACAGGATGAGAAGGAAAATGGAGAAGGAGCGTCAGATAAAGAGAAGGCGAAAAGAAAAAAAGAAAAAGGGCGCCGTGCGTGCGGCGGGAAACAGACTGAGAGAGAAGCGGGGCTCCTCTGCTGTGATGCTTACCTGTCTCTTTCTGTCGATGGTGCTGGCTGCGGGCACCGTCGGGGAAGCGGCTTCACGCAGAGCCGCTGTGTCTGTGGCGGAATGTATCCTGGAAACGGCAGGCCGCTCCGTGCTGGCGGGATATGACAGGACTCTGAAAGAACGGTACGGCCTGTTCGGATATGAATATGATGAAAAACAGCTGCAGGACATTCTGCGCACATCATCGGAAAAATCTCTGTCCTCTTTTCCTCTGACGGAATGCCATATAGAGGAAATTACGACAGAAAAGTCGGCTTATTGTCTCGGAGATACGCAGACACTGGAAAAACAGATCGGAGAAATCATGAAGTACCGGATTCTGGCGGATACTGTCACCGGTGTGCTCGGACAGTTCCGCTCCGCCGGTGATGCGATGGAATCCATGTCGGAACGGGAAGAACAGAAGCAGAGACTGGAGGAGGCAAAGGAAGAGCTGCGGCGGCAGCAGTCTTCTGAAGAAAAAAATTCTTCGGAGGAGAACAATCCCTCTGAAACGGAAGAGGAAGAAAATGAGGCGAATGACAGTCTTGCGGAAGCAGATCGGGTTCACGATATGCTCTCCGGCCTGAAAGAAAGTGCTGATGAAAGCGCACAGAGCGGAAGCGAAGAGACAGAAGAAGATGCAGTTCTGAGAAATCGTTCTGTCAGTCAGGCGCTTCCTTCTGTGCTGGCCGGATGTGAGGAAAACGGAGCTTTTTCCGGTCTTATTTCAGCGGCGGAAAAATTTCCCGGGCTGACAGATACAGACAACATCACATCAGAGATTTATACGGACAGCTATATTACATCTTTTTTTACCGCTGCCGTCGATGAAAAAGCGGAAGAATCGTTTTTTCACAATGAAATCGAGTACATCTTATACGGAAGCTTTTCCGACGAAGAAAACGGGAAAAGAGCTTCAGGATCGATTTATGCGATACGCACAGCCTTGAACATGGCGTATATATACAGTAATCCGACGATGATCCGTCAGACTCTGACGATGGCGGAAAGTCTGACGCCGGGTCCCTTCGCTCCGCTGACTCAGCTGCTCATTATCGCGGCATGGAGTGCGCTGGAATCCGGCAATGATCTGAAAAATCTGAAGGAAAATCACAGAATACCTCTTTTTAAGACGGAATCCACGTGGAAGGTCGATCTGGAATCTGTCGTTTCCGGAGAATGGAAAAACGGAATGATAGAAAATGATTCGGCTTCCGGTCTCAGTTATCGTTCATATCTCATGATATTGCTTCTGACGGAGGATAATGAGACAAAACTGCTGAGAATTATGGATCTGATACAGATAAATCTGAAGGGCAGTGACAGAGAAGATTTTGTCTTCAGCAATATGTTCTGCGGTTTTTCAGTGACAGCGGAGCTGAAAAAGAAAAGTCTGTACGCAGGCATAGGATCCGGAAGAATGTCGGTCAGCATGTCACACAGCTACTGAAAAAAGAAGGAAAAGGAGAAAATCATGAAACGGTGCGCAAAGAAGAGAAAAAAAGGCTCGCTGATCGTGGAAACGACGATCTTTCTCCCGGTCTTCCTTCTGAGTATTCTGACACTTGCCGGTCTGATCAGAGCCGTGTCTCTGCAGGTTTCTGTCGTCGAAACGCTGACGGACGAGGCGAGAAAGGCATCTGTGGAATCCTACGTGTTCGATCACGCTGTACCGGAGAAGGCGGAGAATCTCGCATCGCTTTTTATCAATGCTGCAAACAGGGGAATTTTCGATCATAAGATCCGTTCCGGTCTGAAAGAACGGGGCGTCGATTCTGACAGTTCGGAGCTGCGCTCCTGGGAAACCGGAATGAGTATCTCCGGCATACCGGGATTTACCCGCGCGGAGTCAGTATATCATATGAAAATCGCTCTGCCGGCTGTGTGGATCGACGGGATAGAGATAAAAAATATTCTGCTTTTCAGAGTGTGGGAAGGAGAGAGCCATGCGGGAGAAGTATTTTCCTTTGCACGCATGGGAGAGGCGGAGGACGGGAGTATCGTCTGTATCTTTCCGGATTCCGGAGAAAAATATCACAGCAGGGACTGCAGATATGTCACTTCGCATACCAGAAAAGAAAAGCTGACAGCGGGTGTCCGGGAAAAATATGATCCCTGTCCTCTGTGTGAAGCGCGGGAAGCTGAATACGGAGATTCTTATCATACAGCTTCCTGCACTTCTGTGAGCAGGCATGTGATCGAGATGAGTCTGTCGGATGCGCGGCTGAAAGGTTACTCTGCCTGCAGTGTCTGTGGAGGCGGGGCGGAATAAATGAAACAGAATATAATATATAATAGAAAGGAACGGAGCAGAATCCGGAAAAATGAATGTGAAAATGAAATACGGAGGATACGCAGTCCAGCATGATCAGAAGAAACAGGAAGAGGAAAAAGAAGATGTGCTGTGCGATGCAGAGGAAAGCGGGCAGACAGAAAAAGAGGAGACAGGCGGCGAAATCCGCATGCAGGAGACGGAATATGCGATACGGCGCAGCTACCGGCAGCGCGGGGGAGAACAGCACCTTCATATGAAATTTGCAGCTTCCGCGGTAAGTCCGTATGAACGGTACGTGATACTGGCAAATGAATGTCCTGCGTTCGTCGAAATGCACGCCGTACGCAGCGGATCGGATTATGATATTTTTTACCGGATGACGGGATACAGAAGCCTGGAAAACTATGTAAAAAGCAGAAATTGTGGGGGAACAGATATCCTCAGAATTACGGCGGATGTACTGAACCTGATAAAATCATGCGAGGAATATCTTCTGTTTCCCGAATACATTTCTTTTCGGACAGATCATATTTTCGTATCGGGAGAGGATGACTCTCTGAGACTGATATATCTGCCGGGGTTTCGGACGACGAGATCGCTGAAAGCTCAGGTTGTGAGATTTATCGATGAGCTCGGAGCGATGCGGAAAAAAGATGAAGAGAAAATTCTGAAGGAATACCGCAGCAGAATCCTTCCCGGTGAATACGGGATAAGGGAATATATCAATATAGCAGAAGATCTCATCAGAAAAAATGTCTCTGAAAATATCTCGGCTGCTGCGGAAGCCGAAACGGCGGATTATGAATCGGCACCGGCATCTGCCGGACAGGACAGGCAGCAGAGGATTTTTTTTGATGATGAAGATGATGAGTTCAACCGCAGAGTCAGCGGCCTGATCAGTGTAAAGGAAAAGATCATCGGTTTTGTGGAAAATATTCTGTCCTGAGTAAAAAATATCAGTGCGGAAGAGAGATATATACTGTTCACAGGTGACGGTATCAGCCGGGATGTGATATACTTCCAGATGAAAGGAGTGAAAAAGATCAATGGAATTTATCAGACGTTTCGGCGTTGCATCAGGGCTGGTGCTGATCGCTCTCGGACTTATCTGTTATATATTCCGCAATCAGGTCATCGCTTTTCTCGGAGTGGCCGTGGGAATCGTCATATTTCTCGTCGGCGGCTATTTTCTGATCGGTTCTCTTATGATGAGAAGAGAGGGGAACATGCCGGTTGTTCGCCTGCTCTGCGGAATTCTGATGATTATATGCGGAATTTATCTCATGGTGAATACGGGACTGATGATCCGTGTTGTCGGCATTTTTATCGGAGTAATGGCATTCCTGGCGGGTGCAAACCGTTTTTCCGTAGCTTCGGCCCGGAAAAGTTCAGGACTGGACGGAGGAAAGAATATTCTGTTCGGCATCATTCATGTTCTGTTCGGTATCGTGATGTGCATCGCACCGGCCTGGGGTGTGGACGTGCTCGTCATGCTGACAGGATTTTATCTGATTCTGGCCGGCGTGATGCTTCTGATTTCAGTGCTGAAATATCATGACTTCTGATTCCGCAAGGCAGGAAAAAGGCGCGATATTAAAGAAGCTGCAACGATAGAAAATCCCGGAAGAACAGGAGCCTCTGTTTCGGATATCTGCCGGCGGACTTTCTTTCCGACAGCGGTGTTTCTTTCACCGTTCTCCGGAAAGAGAGTCTGCCGCGTCATTTCCGAAGCGGAGGCTCTTTTTCCGCTTCTGTCTGTTTTTGACGGGAGCAAGAATCCGAAGAAGGACGGAACACTGAAAGGTCAGCGTGATCATGAAGACGGCCAGGGAGATAACCTCAGTCCGTTCAAAATAATCTCCGTGCTTTGTCATGCCGAGCGTATAGTAGACAGGATATTCGATCAGCGAGTACAGATAGTCGCCCAGCACAGTCAGTGTCATGAGCTGAATTCCGGCGATCAGCAGAGACGAGAGAAAGAGAGCGGAGATGATGACTTTTGATTCCCGCGCTTCGGCCGGCTTTTTCATACAGGTCTCATTTTCCAGCTTCAGGATTTCTTTCAGCAGAATTCCTTTGACAGCAAACACAGAGGAATAAAAGATACACTGAGACAGGAACGGCTGCTCTCCGTGAAAGACATGGCGGATATTGGAGAAATCGATTCTGCTCCACAGGAACAGAACGGACAGAAGCAGGAAGACGCCTGCGATGGCGGCGAGCAGAGACGCGCTCCTTCTGATGATATTGAAATCCCGGAAGGCGGCAAAAGCTGCGGTAAGAAAGATGAAAGCAGGAATCAGCCAGCCTGTCACTTCCATGCTGACGCAGCGGTGGAGAAAATCGGAAAAAAGATAAAGAGAGACGGCGATCAGTCCGGCTGCGGCGATGCGGGAGAGCAGGAGCAGCGGAAAAGCGATTCCGGTATTTTTTACGAGGCGGCCGAACAGCGCGATGACGGGAGCGGCGATCAGCGAGGAGAGGATGACGGCAATCCAGCCTGCGATGTC
>CALXIZ010000124.1 GCA_944388495.1 uncultured Clostridia bacterium
AGCAGGAATTTGAGATGACGGCCTGTCTCTTCGGTGCGGATAAAGGGCGATGTTCTTTTTCCGGTTCTGTTTCTGGAGCACATAAGCAAAAGACCTCCTCGGGAGTATGGCATTCCGCACGGTACCGGGAAAGTGCGGTCTCCGGCCGGATTGCGGCCGGAATTTTATAAATTTTCTTTTTTCAGCAGCCGTTTGAAAATCGTGGGGTAGTTGCCGGCGCCGTGAGCGATATGGTAAACAAATACTGTTTCCTCAATCAGCCGATAAACACAGATATACTTCCCGGCGATGACAAACCGGTAGCCGCTGTTTCTCCAATCTCTGTCCTGTAGGATGTGGCCGGATAAAGGAAAGATCTCCGGCCGGGAAAGCGTATCAAAAATAAGATCTGTGATCTTACGGGCGGAATCCGGTTCCGCCAGGTTTAAATGGAGCTGTGCAATCTCCTCCAGTTCTCTCTGTGCAGGCTCTAAAATGACAAGATCAGCCATGTTGATAAATCGCCTCCAGCCGTTTTCTGGATTCTTCCGGTGTATAGGCGGGAGCATCACAGAGACGCGCCTGATCGGCCGCTTCTAACTTAGCCCGAAGTCTCAGGGTCTCTTCCCGCTGTTCAAACGCTTCGATACTCATCACGACCAGATCACCCTCTCCGTTTTTTGTAATATAGATCGGTTCTGCTTCTTCGTGCGCCAGGTCAGAGATCGCACTATAATTATTGCGGAGCGCAGTGGATGATTTAATAATCACAGTCAACACCTCCTGTATTATTCTGTAATTATTCTATCAGAATTATTTGCTGTATACAAGAAGTGAATATACCTCGATCGTGTAAAAATTTTCAGTGCAGATACGCGAAAAAACTCAGCGAAGTAAAATAAATAATAATGAAGTTTTCCGAAAGAAAAAGCTGTTGCAAATTGTCTCCCTTTCCGGATGGCCGCGGTTGCGCGGTACGAAAAAACATAGTAAAATTGTAATGTATCGCAGAGTATTTTCCGGCCCTGTGCGCCGGTCAGAAGCTCGATATAAGTTCATTTTACGGTAAAACGGATTTTTCTGACGGCGGTCCGGATGTTTTTCCGCCCGGATCCGGTTCGGAAGAGTCGGCAGGACTCATATTTCAGAGGGGTGACGAGATGCCTGAAGAAAAAAAAGACAGAAGACAGAACGCGAAGACAGGGCGCGGAGGGACAGACGGAAAATTCGAATACGACGAGATCGATGTCGAAAATGACGAGCAGACGAAGGAGGACCTGCGGAAAATCGCCGAGATTGAAGAGCGCAACGAAAAGATGGAGCGTATTACGCTGGAACGTGAAAAGGTCGTGGGCGCGGACGTGAAAAAGCAGGTGCATGACGGCGTGCAGGTACGGACATACAGCGTGTCGCAGGGTGCCGATACGGTATACAACGTGCGTACGGAATCGGAGATCGACAGAGAGCTGAATGATTATCAGGCGCGTATGCTGAAAGAGCAGGAGGAGCGGATCCGCGAGGAGATGCAGACTTCGGAGATCAGCGCTGCGGAAGCTGCCGCCGCGATGAAGATCGATCCGGAGGAAGTGGAAAAACATCTGGCTGCGATCAGCAAGGATGACAGGATCGTCTGTATCGGCGACAGTATCACTTACGGTTATGAGGTCGACGGCTCTCAGACGTGGATCGGGCGTCTGAGAAGAGAGCGGGAGATCAATCTGCTGAACGTAGGGATGAACGGAGACACCACAGAGGGCATGGTCACGCGTTTCAAGGAGCACGTCGTCGATCTGAATCCGAAGGCTGTCCTCATCATGGGCGGCGGAAACGATATTCTGAACGGCACGACGCTGGATTATGTGACAAACAATGTGGTAGTCATGACGCAGATGGCGCTCGACAAGGGGATCGTTCCCATGATCGGCATCGCGCCGGAGCCTTCGCCGAAGGATGTTCCGGAGGAGTGGAAGACATTTCTGAACTATGATTTTATCCGCGAGCAGCTGGCCGTGTATAAGGAATGGCTGTCTGCCTTTGCAAAAGCGAATCTCCTGCCGTATGTGGATTTCGATTCCGGCATGAAGAACAAGCTTCATTCCGGCTACGGCAGATATTTTTTCGACGGAATCCACCCGAATCCGGCCGGTCACAAGATCATGGCTTCCATCGCGGCGGAGTTTTTTGAAAAGATCGGAATCCTTCCGAGGCCGCAGGATGACGACCGGTTTGCGCTTTAGTTCCGTTTCCGCGGGCCGTTTTTTCCGGATTGATCCGGGACCGGTTTTGCGCGGAGCCGGCAGAGCTCCGGCCTGTTCCGGCCGCCGGAGCAGGAGCGGTGTGAGTGAAAAGGAGGTCAGGATATAATGTATGAAGAGCTGAGAAAGATCATAGATGAAAGTGAAAAAATCGTATTTTTCGGCGGCGCGGGTGTCTCCACGGAGAGCGGCGTACCGGATTTCCGCTCGGAAAACGGTCTGTGGCGGGCGAAGACGCGTTTTAACCGTACGCCGGAGGAAATCGTCAGTCACAGCTTTTTCATGAGCCGTACCGATGATTTTTACGAATATTACATGCAGAATCTCGTCTTTACCGATGTGAAGCCGAACGCCACGCATTACGCGCTGGCAAAGCTGGAGCAGATGGGAAAGCTGCGCGCCGTTATCACGCAGAATATCGACGGCCTGCATCAGGCGGCGGGAAGCAGAGAGGTGTACGAGATCCACGGTACGATCTCACGGGCGCACTGTATGAAGTGCCACAGAGAATATCCGCTGGAGTATACGATCGACAAGTCGAACTGGGCGGAGGGCACTTATACGCCGCACTGCGAGTGCGGCGGCATCCTCAAGCCGGATGTGGTGCTGTATGAGGAACCGCTCGACAATGATCTCATGATGAAGTCGATCATCGCCATCAGTGAGGCGGATACGCTGATCGTGGGAGGAACGTCTCTCGTCGTCTATCCGGCGGCGGGTCTGATTCAGTATTTCAACGGAAAGCATCTGGTACTGATCAATAAGCAGGAGACGGGCTTTGACAGTCAGGCGGATCTCGTGATCCACGATTCACTGGGAAAGGTCTTTTCCTCCGTCGTAGACGGCATCGAGTTTTCCGAGATACCGGTGCGCAGAAAAGATGAAATGCAGGAATCACAGAGCTGAGTAAAATCGGCGGAAGAAGATACAGAGAAGATACAGAAGAGAAAAAAGACAGGAGGGCAGTTTGAATATTTTAGTTTCCAACGATGACGGAATTCAGGCAGAAGGACTCCGTGTCCTTACGGCGGCGCTCGCCGCCGTACCGGGCAATCAGGTCTATGTCTCCGCGCCGGACGGGCAGCGGAGCGCCTGCGGACATGGAATCAGCATGCTTGAAGTGCTCAAAATTTACAGAAGAGAGGTGCCGGGAGCCGTATGGGCGCGCTCTGTTTCCGGAACGCCTGCGGACTGCGTAAAGTTCGGGATAAAGCATCTGAAAAAAGAGATGGGAGTCGATATCGATGTCGTCTTTTCGGGTATAAATCACGGAGGAAATATCGGCAGCGACGTCCATTATTCCGGAACGGTTTCCGCCGCTGCAGAGGGTATTTTATGCGGTGTGCCGGCTGTCGCCGTCTCGGTGGGAACGCATACTCCCACGGATGAGATGCTCGAAAACTGTACGAAGCTGATTCAGGATATCAGCATAAAGGCTGTTCCGAATCTCGACAGAAAGACATTGCTCAATGTCAATTTTCCGCCGGTAAAGCCGGACGAAATCAGAGGTCTGCGCGTCACGCGCCTGGGACCGAGAGAATACAACGAGAACTTTGAGGTTCTGAAGAACCCGCGGGGACAGGAATACTGCTGGTACAGCGGTGAGATGGTTCATTTCGAGGGTCTGGATGAGGACACGGATACAGAGGCTCAGCAGGAAGGATACATTTCCGTCACGCCGCTGCAGCTGGATATGACGGACTACTCCATGGGAAACCGTGTAAAAGGCTGGAATCTGAGCTTCTGACCTTTTGTACATCTTGTACATCGCGGTTTTCAGCTGCCGCCTTGCCGCTGTTTTTGTGCGGCCGGCGGTTATACAGCATCCGGAACGGGTATAAAGGCGTCTGTATGCGCACGTCAGTGCGTGTATACAGACGCTGATTTATTATCCGGAATTGCCGGCTGCCGGCATTTCCGGAATAACGACGGGGAAAGGAATTAGTAAGAGAGAAGATATGGATTTTTTCAGGAATGAGATATCATTGAATGACAGGCAAAAGCTGGAGGAATTTGTGGGAGCTTATCCTCACGAGACGTCGGGGATGTCCTTTTCTTCCATTTATATGTGGAGCCGGGAATATACGTACCGGTATGAAATCATCGGCGATTTTCTGTGTATGGCCGGCCTGAGCAATTTTAAGGACGAGGAGGAGGAACCGTTTCTGTTTCCCGTTCTTCCGCGGGGCGGAAAGTGCGACAGAAAAAAGCTCGCCGAGACGCTGGAAGAGCTGATCGGACGCTTCCGGAAGGCGGACAGGCCGTTTGTCATGCGCCTGATACCGGACAGACTGCGGGAAATCTACGACGAGGCGCTGCCGGGGAGATTTCTCTTTATCGACGACCGTTCAAATTATGATTATGTGTACCGCGTCTCCGATCTGGCCGCGCTGAAGGGCAAGGCTTTTCACGGGAAGAAAAATCATCTCAACCGTTTCAACTGTGAATACGGCTCTTCCTGTGAGGTGCTGCCGATGTCGTCGTCGCTCGCCGGAGAGGCGCTCGATTTGGTCAGACGCATAAATGAAGAAAAGGAAGTGACAGGCTGCGAACGTATTCTTCTGGAGGGAGAATCGCGCATGCTGGAAAAGACACTGCCCGATTTTGAGAGAATCGGCCTGGAGGGTGTGGCGCTGAAGATCGGCGGGACTCTGCAGGGCTTTGCTTTCGGCGGACCGCTGGGGAAAGATACCGTTGTCGAGCATGTGGAAAAGGCGAATGTGGCATATAACGGGATTTATCAGAAGCTCAACAACGAGTTCTGCAGAAGTCTGGGCGACAGATATGAATTTGTCAACCGCGAGGAGGATATGGGTCTGGAAGGGCTCCGCAGGTCGAAAAACTCTTACCGCCCGGTACGTCTGATCTCCAAATGCATCGCGCTTTTAGACGGCGATGAGGAGGCTCTGAAGCGTTACGGAAAACCGTACTGAGGATTTTTCGGGAACCGGAAAAACGGACGTATGATCTGAGTTTTTGTACATTTGCACAATTCATAGACCGGATAGAAAATATAGAGGACATATTTTACATATGACGAATATATGTAAAAAAATAATTTGTATGCAATAGCAAAATCAGTTGGATTTAGATTAAAATAATGTTAAACTATAATAAGCGGAGAATGGCCGGTGTACCGGATTCAGTGGCTTATCTGCAATCGACCACAGCCGGCGGATTCGTGGAGCTATTCGTGTAAATCCCCTCGACAGAAGAAGGAGGTACGTCTATGAAAGATGTTGTAATTGTAAGCGCGGTCAGAACACCGATAGGACGGTTCGGAAAATCACTGAATAACGTCACGGCGGTAAAGCTCGGAGAAGTGGCGATGAAAGAGGCGGTGGCACGCGCAGGTATTTCCGCGGATCAGATCGATGAAGTAATCTTCGGCTGTGTGCTGCAGGCGGGCCAGGGTCAGAGCGTGGCAAGGCTCGCTGCCATGGGCGCAGGCATTCCGAAAGAGGTTCCGGCCATGACGATCAATAAGATGTGCGGTTCCGGCCTGAGAACGATCAGTCTGGCGGCGCAGGCGATCAAAGCGGGCGATGCGGACATCATCCTGGCGGGAGGAACGGAAAGTATGACGATGGCTCCTTACCTGGTCTCCAAAGCGAGATGGGGAGCGCGTATGGGCAACGTGGTGATGGAGGACGCGATGCTCAGAGACGGTCTGACCGATACCTTCAGCGGCAGCCATATGGGTATTACGGCGGAAAATGTCGCCGAGCAGTGGGGCGTGACGAGAGAAGAGATGGATGATTTCTCCTTCCAGTCCCAGCAGAAGTGCGAAGCGGCGATCAAGGCCGGAAAATTTAAAGATGAGATCGTACCGGTAGAAGTTCCTCAGTGGGACGGAAGCACGGTCGTTTTCGATGCGGATGAGCATCCGATTCCGGGAATCAAGAGAGAGGCGTTTGACGGTGCGAAGCCTGCCTTCAAGAAAGACGGCAAGGTTACGGCGCTCAACGCATCAGGCATCAATGACGGAGCTGCGGCTGTCATCGTCATGTCGGCGGACAAGGCGGCGGAGCTGGGAATCAAGCCTATGTGCAGGATTAAATCCTATGCATCCGCAGGCGTCGATCCGTCCATAATGGGCATCGGCCCGGTGCCGGCGACGAGAAAAGCGCTGGAAAAGGCGGGTCTGACTCTCGATGATATCGATCTGATCGAAGCCAATGAAGCGTTTGCCGCTCAGTCTGTAGCCGTAGGAAAGGATCTCGGATTCGATCCGGCGAAGCTGAACGTAAACGGCGGAGCGATCGCTCTCGGCCATCCGATCGGTTCGTCCGGAGCGAGGATTCTCGTTTCGCTGCTGTACGAGATGGAAAGACGTGGATCGAAATACGGTCTGGCGACGCTCTGCATCGGCGGCGGTATGGGAATCGCGATGATCGTCGAAAAGTAGGATAAAAAACGAATTATGCCGACCGTATCATAAGAAAAGAGCGGATCGGAAAGCGAAAAAGACGGCGGATTGCGAACTGACCGCCGGAAAAGATAAATTAAGAGGGATATCCCGGAAATCCTCCTGAGGCGGGATCCGGACGGCGGCCCGAGGCCGCCGGCACCGGCATTCCGGCCTGTTTCACAGGGAGAAAAACGGGGTATCCTTTTTTTATTATGCGGGAAATATCGACATATCGACGGGCCGATATTCCGGAAGCATTGTCGGATCTGTGATTTCTGTCACAGACGGAAAGGGAGGGAGAAACATGATGTCTTCTGTTCAGCTGAAAGTTTACGCGAAAATAAATATGTCTCTGGATGTCACAGGAGTGAGAGAAGACGGATATCATGAACTGATGTCGGTAATGCAGGCGGTAGATCTCTGCGATGAAATCACGCTGTCGGTTTCTCCTGCTTCCGGAAATTCCGTCGTCCTGAAGACAGACCATCCGGAAATTCCTGCGGACAGCAGCAACACAGCCTGGAAAGCGGCGGAGAAGATGCTGGCGATCCGCTCGCAGATCCTGCGGGAAAGAGGAGAGACGGAGAGCGGAATCCGGGTGGAAATCTCGATCAGCAAAAATATTCCGGTAGCCGCCGGCCTGGCCGGCGGAAGCGCCGACGCCGCGGGAGTGATTCTGGGACTGAACAGTCTGCTGGATCTGCAGCTGAGGCTGGATCAGCTGCGCGCTGCGGGAGAGACGATCGGCGCTGACGTGCCGTTCTGCATCATGGCGGCGGCGGGCCAGCAGCCGTCTCTGGGAGTCCGGGGCGGAGCGGCATGTGCGCTGGCGGAGGGAATCGGCGAGATTCTGACGCCGCTGCGTTCCGTCGTATTCTGGATCGTGCTGGCAAAGCCGCCTGTCTCGGTCTCGACGGCCGAAGTCTACCGGATTTACGATACCGTGACAGTCCGCCGGCATCCCGACACGTCAAATCTGATCGAAGGTATGACTTCCGGAAATATGCAGAAAATAAAATCATCGATGGGCAATGTTCTGGAAAACGTCACATTCAGCCTGTGTCCTCAGAGCAGAGAGCTGAAGCAGCGTATGGGAGAAAAAGGAAGCATCGCGGCTATGATGAGCGGCAGCGGTCCGACGGTATATGCGCTGTTTGCAGTCCGGCAGAAAGCCGAGGCTCTTGCGGCTTCTCTTCATGACCTGGAGAAGGAGGGGTACCGCGTAATTTTGACGAAAACCCTGTAGACCGCATCTTGTATACACAGTACAATTCGTTTATAATAGACAAAGAAAAGATCACAGCCGGAAAACCGGTGCGGAGTGCCTGCGGCGGGCAGGAAAAACCGCGGACGGGGGACAGTACTGGAGCCCGGGGTGACCGTCTGCTGTGTAAGATGAAGATGGATGGAAAAGAGGAGAGTAGCACAGGTGTTTAATATCAATATGCAGGAGCACAAACCGCTCAGAGAACTGGTATATGAAGAACTGAGACTCCTGATTATGACAGGTGAACTCAAACCGGGCACACGGATGATGGAAATAGAACTGGCGGAGAGCATGGGGGTCAGCAGAACACCGGTGAGAGAAGCGATCCGTCAGCTGGAAAAAGACAATCTTGTCACGATAGAGCCGAGAAAAGGCGCTTACGTATCCGACATCTCGCCGGAGGATCTGGACAGCATGATGCTCGTCAGAGAGCCGCTGGAGGGACTGGCGACGTATCTGGCGACACAGAATATGACAGATCTGGAGATCGCAGAGGTGAGAAAGGCTGCAGAGGACTGTGAAAGAGCTATCGCTTCCGGGGATCAGGAGAAACTGACGGAGACGGATACTCACTTTCACAGTGTCATCACCAGAGGAAGCGGAAATACGTATCTGATTCACCTGTGTCAGGATCTTCAGGAACAGGTGATGCGGTTTCGCTATGTATATTTCAAATCCACCAGAAGAGCGGGCGAGGTAAGAAATGAACACAGCAGAATCGTGGAGGCGATGGAAAAGCGCGATGCCGAGGAGGCGCGCAGATGTTCCATCGAGCATATCAGAAATCTCAGAAAATCGATCCGGCGGGAAGATGATTTCCAGCCGTCGAATAAAGCCTGAAGGAGGCATGAAACGATGTCAGACAGATCTTTTGAAATAGGGCCGATCAGGCCGCCGAGTGAGGCGTCCAGTCTCCTGCTGCAGGTGACGCGCGGGTGCACCTGGAATAAATGCCGTTTCTGTACGGTTTACCGTGATTCCCGCTTTCAGGTCATTCAGCCGGAGGAGATAAAGAAAAATATCGACAATATGGCGTATTTCCGGGATCTTCTGATGTCCTGCGCGAAAGCGGACGGGACGATCGACAAAGGAGCGCTGTACGGTTATCTGGAAAAATTTACGCAGGAAGAGCTTCAGTGCTTTTATATGATATATAACTGGCTGACTCACGGCGGCCGTTCCGTCTTTTTACAGGACGGAAACTCCATCGCGCTGAAACCGGAAAAGCTGGCGGATGTGCTGGTCTATCTCAGGGAGAAATTTCCGCATATCGAGAGAGTGACGACGTACGGACGCGCGGAGACGCTTTCACACTGGTCGGAGGATCAGTGGAAGCTGCTGCGTCAGAGCGGCCTGGACAGAATCCATTCCGGCTTTGAAAGCGGCTCGGATAACGTGCTGCGTATGATCAATAAGGGGCTGACACAGGAACAGCAGATCGACGGAGGCAGAAAAGTGAAAGCTGCCGGAATCGAGCTTTCTGTCTACTTCATGCCCGGTATCGGCGGCACGGAATTTGAACAGGAAAACGCGGAGCAGACCGCCTATGTGGTCAACCGGATCGATCCGGATTTCGTGCGCCTGAGAACGTTTGTCCTCAAGCTGGATTCGGAGATGTATCTCATGAAACAGAGAGGCGAGTTTGAAGAGCTGACAGACATCGGCAAGCTCAGAGAAATCCGCGCTCTTGTCGAGGGTATCGAACGTCCGGATGTGACGGTGGTGAGCGATCATATCGTCAATCTCGTCGGATCGCTGAATCATCCGATCCGCGAGAAGAAAGAGATGCTCCGCAGAATCGACGAAGTGCTCAGTCTGCCGGAAAAAGAACAGAAAAGATATCAGCTGGCGAGAAGACACGGCATCGTGGAGGAATATTCCCACATGGCGTCGATTCCTCAGCGCAGACTGGATCATTTCGACGAGGTGGCATCGCAGTATCCTGACCGGGAAGGCTGGGAGGCTTATCTGAACGGAATCCTCCGCCAGTATGTCTGAAAATATTCCCGGTTCCGCAGAATCCCCGGAAAAATCGGACGGCTTTTGTCGCCGTTTCGGTTTCTCCGGGGACTTTTTCTGCAGCAGCTTCTTTCCGCAGTCATAAAAGGCAGCCATAAAAGACAGTCATAAAAGGGTATTTCGCCGCATAGCTTTTCTATAGACGATGGAAAAGATAAAGGGAGGAAACCTATGAACGATATCGACGGGAAGACAGAGCTTTTTCGCGAGACTTATGCGAGAGGAACGGGGGATGCGGGCGATGCGGATGCTGCCGGAGGAGAAAAGACGGACAGGGAGAGTGCCCGTGAAAAGGAAGCCGGTGTGGCTGCCGGCGCTGGGAACGGCGTGGGCGGTGTGGGTGCTTACAGTTACCTGGTGCAGAATCAGCCGTCTGTGTACCGGGCGGAGGATGAAGCGGAAGACGGCACGGACGGTCTTTTGCAGCAGTATGCAGAGCAGGAACAGAGCACAGAGGAGCGGCATACAGAACAGGAGCCGGATGCAGAAGAACAGGAAAATCCCGACCGGCAGCGGAATGCAGAAAAGATGAGTCCGGATTCCGGCATGAGACAGCCTGTCAGAATTTTTCCGGAGGCGGATATGTCTGTAGAAGAAGAAGTTCAGCAGGAGCCGGATCAGGAGAAAGAGGAGAAATCCGTTTTCGGGGAGAAGCTGCCGGACTTTGCGCTGATGCCGGCAGCCGCACAGAATCCCGACCGTCTGATTCCGGCTGACGGAGATCTGAAGAGCAGCCGGCTGAGGATCACAGAGCTTTACCGGCGGCAGCTTCCTGTGATGACAGTCGAAGAAGATGTTCTGGTACCGGATGTGGAGCCGGACCTGAAACAGATTCTTCATATAGATGCCCGCCCGGAAATCACGTCTCAGGATGTATATCAGGCACAGGACGGCCGCAGTATGTATCGTATCGGCGGGACTCTGTCCGTCAATACGCTGTACGTTCCCGTAGACGGCGAGAGCGGGCTCATCTCTATCACTTCCCGGATCCGCTTCCGCAGAGAGTGCGGAGCCGGAGAAGAGGAGGAAATACAGGCGGCGGGAAACAGCTCGCCGGAGGGTGACATTTCAGTCGAACTGTTATCTGCAGGAGCGAAGGTCATCAATGAGAGGAAAATCCGGATCCGGGCGGAGATACGCTGTACCGTGAAAAAATATGTGCAGGAGGAGACGGAATTCCTGGAAGGCGTCAGAGACAGTGAGCTGAGTCTGAAAAAAGAGACGATACATTTTACCGATATCGCGCAGCGGCGCACGGATACGATGGATGTCAGCGGAGAAGTGGTTTTCAGAGAAAATATGCCGAAGCCGGAAAAAATTCTTCATTATGATATCAGCGTGGCGGAGGTGCGCCGCCAGATCGGAAAAGGAAAAGCGGTCATCGACGCCTGTGCTTTTTACAGTATTCTCTATTTTCCGGAAGCACAGCCTGCGGAGAAGGGCGATCCGGCGCAGGAGGAAAAACAGGACGGCGACAAAAAGACGGATGAGAACGGAATACTTCCGGTATTTTACCGCGGCAGGCTGGAATTTACTCAGTTTATCCGCCTTCCGGATCTGACGGGAGCCGTATCTTCCGACAGCCAGGTGTCTTTTGATGTCATAGCATCTGATCTGAAATTTGAGCCTTCAGCGGACGGCGGCGGGGAACACAGTCTGATGCTCTCCTTTACCGTAGCGGCGGGAATCGATGTTTTCCGGGATATGGAGCGGGAAATCGTGACGGATATGTATCACCGGAGCAGAGACGTCAGCTTTTCCTCCGTTCCGCGGCGCGTATCGGAGCTCGGCGGGAGCGGCAGTGCCGAGGTGTCTGTCAGGGAGATCATCACACTTCCGGAATCGAAGCCGGGATTCGGACGGGTGCCGTATGTTTCGGCTTCAGTGAAGGATCTGCAGGCGTCCGTCGAAAGCGGAAAGTGCCGTGTCGAAGGCGTGATTGCGACCAATACGGTCTACAGGACAGAGGACGGAGGGGGTTTTTCCTCGTATGCGGAAAACCTGCCGTTTCACACGGTCATCGACATTCCGGGCGCCCGGGAGGGAATGACCGCAGACTGTGCCTGTGTCATCAGAGAGATACATTTCGACAGAATGAATGCCCGCCAGACGGAATTCAGCTGTACGCTGGCGGTTTCCGCGTACGTCTGGCGGATCAGCGAGTACCGTTTTATCGACAGAGTCTGCTATATCGAACGGGAAGAGGATCCGGCGGACAGCACCGGAATGGTCGTCTATGTAACCCGTTCCGGCGATACACAGTGGAGCATCGCCAAGCAGTTCCGGACGACGATACAGGAGCTGAGACTCATCAACGGCCTGGAAGACAGCGATGCGGTGGAGCCCGGGAGAAAACTGCTGATTCTGTAGCCGTGAATTTTCCGGAACAAAATTTTTTTCCGATGCGGTTATAAAAATCTCCGTTTCCGGACAATATTTCCGTCGGAGGTGAAAATATCGCATGGAGAAAAAATATCACATGGAAAAGATAAAAAGACTGCTGCCCTTTTTTCTGGCGGCGGCAGTCATTTTCGCTTTTACCGCGGGAATAATCCATCAGTACAGAAATACATTTACAAATGAAGATTTTATCCGTTTTCATGTCGTGGCCAACAGCGATTCCGATGAAGATCAGAATCTTAAACTCACTGTGCGCGACAGACTGCTGGACTTTATAAACGGAGAACTTGCAGAGGAAGCGGCGCGCCTCTCCGGAGAAGAGGAGAAAACGGCGGCGCTCGGCATAGAGCAGACGAGAGAGTTTCTCGTGAAACATATCGGAAAAATCCGGCAGGAGGCCGCCAGGATCGTCGGTGAGCAGGGATATGATTATCCTGTATCCGCGGAACTGGGTGTACGCTTCATACCGGAAAAGACATACGGATCCCTGGAATTTCCGGCAGGAAATTATGAGGCTCTGACGGTTACCATCGGTTCGGGAGAGGGAAAAAACTGGTGGTGTGTCCTCTACCCGCCGCTGTGTCTGATCGACACGGAAAAAAAAGAGGAGGATGCGGACGATGTGCTGCGGGATGCGGTGATGCAGGGAAAATATTCGGAGCTTGCGGAGGCGGCCCACGGAGAAAAGACTACTGTGCTGAGACTGAGGTTTAAGACGCTGGAATGGCTCAGTTCGAAATAACGGGAATGGCTCAGTGCGGAATAAAACGGTGATGCCGGAATGCGGAACATACAGAAGAAATCCCGGGCATATGCATCGGATACGGTCTGCCGGGTATCCGCTGAGGATATCGTTTAAATCATCTCATTCATGGGAAAATTATGTTATAATAGAGCGGAAAAAATAAATAACAGATCAGAAAGGAAAAGAGGTTATAAAGATGAAGAAATTAGGAGTCAAGACAAGCACATATGCGAACACCGAATTATATACATTAAATCCTATCAATGAAAAAGGCGAAGGTACGATCAAGCTCGAAGGTCTGAAATACGGATTTGAAAGAGGATTTAAGTTCTATCGCCTGGATGTGCCGAAGGAATGGATGAATCCTACAGGGGAATATGAGAAGCAGGTCAAGCCTATGTGTACGAAGGAAAATCAGCTCACCGAATGGGATGAAATCGAGGCATATTTCAAGACCTGTGTGGAATAGTCAGCAGGTGCGGCTGTTCTGACAGCGTTCTGAGAAGGAAACGTTTAAGCGGAACAGATACAGCGAGAAGGAAAAAAGACAGAAAACAGGACGATGAAGAAGATAAACAAGGCTATTACCGCCATGGATCGGAGCGGATCCTTTCGCGTATATATGGCGATTACGACGAAAATGGCGGAAGATGCGCGGCTGATCCACGAAACATCGCCGCTGGCGACACATCTGCTCGGCAGGGCGCTGACAGGAGCAGGTCTGATGGGGCTGATGCTCAGAGAACCGGGATTCAAGCTGACGCTTCAGTTCAAGGGAGAGGGCCCGGCGCAGCAGGTACTCTGTACCGCGTATTCCGACGGCGCCGTAAAGGGATATATCGCCAATCCCGGCGTACAGCTTCCGGCAAAAGCGGACGGCAGTCCTGATGTAGGCGGCGCGCTCGGGATCGGAACGCTGACGTGTATACGGGATACCGGTCTGAAGGAGCCGTACGTGGGCAGAATAGATCTCGTATCAGGAGAGATCGCAGATGATCTGACGGCATATTTTTTCATTTCGGAGCAGCAGCAGACATCTGTCTCTCTCGGCGTGAAACTCGGAGAAAACGCCGAAGTGGAAGCGGCGGGCGGCATGATCATTCAGGTGCTGCCGGATGCCTCGGAGAAGGCGATTGCGGCTCTGGAAGCGTGGCTTCCCGAGATGCCGAAAATCACGGAGATGGTCTCTGATGCAGAGAAAGAAGACAGTGAAGAGGCGGCCGTCAGAAAACTGATGAAGGATGCTTTTTCCGGCCTTCCGGAGGAGTTCTCCATGGAAATTCTCGATATGCCGGACATCGGCTGGAAATGTGACTGCTCGGAGGAGCGTCTGGAGCAGGTCGTTCTCAGTCTGGGTGCAAAAGAGATCCGGAATATAATCGAAGAAGACGGAGAGGCGGAGCTGACCTGTCAGTTCTGCCGCAGGCGTTACCGCTTTGATAAAGAGCATCTGAAGCGCCTGCTGTATGAATCCGTAAAGAGCCGGATGAATTAGAGATCTGTATGCCGGAACCGTGCGGAAAGCAGTCAGGAAAAAGAAAAAAAGAAACAGAAAACAGCGGACAGTATGCTGTTTCACGTGAAACAGAAAAGAGCTGCACCACGTCGGAAATCCGACGGGTGCAGCTCTTTTCTGTTATACATTTTTTATCGTGCAGAAACTATCGGCCTGCCGATAAAGTTTTTTGATTTCATCAGCCGAGGTCCGTTATTTTTTCAGGAGCTCTGCTTTATCTGTCTTCTCCCACGGAACATCGATATCCGTACGTCCGAAGTGGCCGTATGCGGCTACCTGTCTGTAGATCGGTCTTCTCAGATCGAGATCGCGGATGATGGCTGCCGGACGGAGATCGAAGTTTTCTTCGATCCGGGATTCGATTTCGCTTTCCGGAATCTTTGCCGTGCCGAAGGTATCTACCAGAATGGAAACAGGTCTGGCTACGCCGATGGCATAGGCGATCTGGATTTCGCATCTGTCGGCAAGACCTGCGGCTACTACGTTTTTCGCCACGTATCTCGCGGCATAAGCTGCCGAGCGGTCAACCTTTGTAGGGTCCTTTCCGGAAAAAGCGCCGCCGCCGTGGCGCGCGTAGCCGCCGTAGGTATCGACAATGATTTTTCTTCCGGTGAGTCCTGCGTCGCCGTGCGGTCCGCCGATGACAAAGCGGCCGGTCGGATTGACGAAATATTTTGTATTTTCATCCAGAAGCTCAGCCGGAAGCACCGGAGTGATGACATGGCTGATCAGATCCGCGCGGATCTGTTCTGTCGTTACGTCCGGATCGTGCTGTGTGGAGATCAGCACGGTGTCGATACGGGCAACTCTGCCTTCTTCGTCATATTCTACCGTAACCTGTGTCTTTCCGTCCGGTCTCAGATACGGCAGTGTGCCGTCCTTTCTGACGTCGGCCAGTCTGTGGGCCAGCTTGTGGGCGAACATGATCGGTGCGGGCATCAGTTCCGGCGTTTCATTGCAGGCATATCCGAATACGAGTCCCTGATCTCCGGCGCCCGTCTCCTCGATGATGTCATCTTCGGATTTTTTCATTTCGCCGGTCTTATATTCAAGAGCTTCGTCAACGCCCATGGCGATGTCGGAGGACTGTTCGTCGATAGCTGTCAGCACGTTGCAGGTGCTGCCGTCAAAACCGTATTCTCCCTTTGTATAGCCGATGTCGTTGATGACGCCGCGGACTACCTTCGGAATGTCGACATAGCAGTTGGTGGTGATTTCACCGATGACCAGAGCCATGCCGGTGGTAACTGTCGTTTCCGCAGCGACACGGCCGTTGGGATCTTTTTCAAGAATCGCGTCGAGAATGGCATCCGAGATCTGGTCACAGATCTTATCGGGATGTCCTTCGGTCACCGATTCGGAAGTGAATAATTTTCTCATCTGGAATAACTCCTTTTCTTTATCATGACCGGGAGATATCTGTCGCGTCGGTATCTTCCGGATATCCGCCGGGAAATCTTCCGGCGGGGATGTGAGATTTTCAGTGTACAAAAAAACCTCTTCGAAAGAAGAGGGCATGTTACGATCGGAGCACACCTCATCTCTCAGAAAAAATCTGCAGGAATTGGCACCGTTACATATCGGCTCCGCGCTTGAAGATATGATGGTTGCCGGGCTTCACAGGGCCTGTTCCCTCAGCCGCTCTCGATAAGGATACCTACATATGAAATTCTACACGAAAGGTTGAGAATGTCAATACAGTAAAATTCATATCGATACATCCTGAAAAGCGGATTTCCGCAGCCGGCGGCGCGGGGCCGTCCGGGGCTGCGTATGTATGCTGAAAATTGTTGATTTCATATATATTGTAAAAAGAAAGAAGTTTATATCATAAAAAAAACAAGATATTGTATATCACTTTGTCGAATCTTGTAAAAGTGTCGCAGATAATGCCGGATGAATTACGTTGAGAAGAGGTATACGGCGTTTTAAGATAGAATCAGAAAAGGCCGGAAAAACCGCTTCGGACGGAAGCGGAGAAACAGAATCCGGCAAAAGGATAAATCTCAGCTTCAGGCAGCGGAAAAGGAGGAAAAAAATGAATTCAAAGATGAAAGAAAGCCGCAGAAGATACGGAATCACTCTGGGCGATATTGCGAATAAGACGTTTGTACCGATTGACACACTGCGGGCGTGGGAGGAAGGCGCAAGTTCTCCGAGGGACCGGGCAGCGGCACGCCGCGTTGCGGAGATGATAAAGTGCGACGTCTCCGATCTTTACAGCGCCTGAATTTTGATGCCGGACTGTCTCATGAGGGGGACGGGGACTTTCGTGCGGAGGGCTTTTGTGCAGCCGGACAGAATTATCTTACATACTTTATACATGACCGATTGTCTTGAAAATAACAATTGTTGCAGATATAATATATAAGAGAAGAAGTTTCTGTGACACGAGAGAAAAGGAGAGGGACGATGTCTTATATTTTGATGGAGAAAAAAGACAATGTCTGCACTCTTACGATCAATCGCCCCGAATCGCTCAACGCTCTGAATACAGACGTTCTGAGGGATCTTGACAAAGCGGTGGACGCTGCGGCAGCTGACAGCGATGTGCGGGTGATCGTAATCACCGGAGCGGGCAGAGCCTTTGTAGCCGGAGCAGATATACAGGAAATGGCGGATCTCGGCATGCAGGAGGGACGGGCGTTCGGACAGGTCGGACAGGTTCTCTTCCGTAAGATCGAAAAGCTGGAGAAGCCTACGATTGCGGCGGTTAACGGTTTTGCCCTGGGCGGAGGCTGTGAGCTCGCGCTGTGCTGTGATATGAGGATCGCATCCGAGCAGGCCATATTCGGACAGCCTGAGGTGGGACTCGGTATTATTCCGGGATTTTCCGGAACGCAGCGTCTGACTGCAGCAGTCGGAAAAGCGAAGGCGGCCGAGCTGATCCTTACGGCGCAGAATATCGACGCAGCGGCTGCTCTGCAGATGGGTCTCGTAAACCGCGTCGTACCGGCGGACAGGCTGATGGAGGAGACACAGCAGCTGGCGGAAAAGATCGCGGCCAATGCTCCGCTTGCGGTGAGATGGGCCAATTCGGCGATCAAGAGAGGTATGAGGACAGATTTTGACACGGGTATTTCCATCGAGTCCGATCTGTTCGGAATGTGCTTTGCGACGCAGGATCAGAAAGAAGGCATGCATGCCTTCCTGGAACGCAGAAAAGCGGAATTCAAAGGCATATAGCGGTTAAGCGGGTTTTTCCGGCGGATATGTTTTGCGGCAGAAAACGGGGAAGGAGAATGTCCCGGCATCGATGCGGATCCGTCCTCCGGCCGGATGCTCCCGGAAACGATATATTCAGCGGCAGTGATTACAGTATGAGACAAGGAGGTTATCATGAAAATCGGTATTTTAGGTGCATCGACGATGGGTACGGGGCTGATTCAGATCTGCGCACAGCACGGCTTTGACGTGGTATACCGTGCGAGAAGGCATGAGTCGGTGACGGCGGCATACGAAAAAGTGGCGGCAAATTATGAATTTATGATTTCCAACGGATGGCTCACGCCGGAGCAGAGAGATGAAAGTCTGGCGAGAATTCAGGGGTCCGTGGACATCGAAATTCTCAAGGACGCGGATTATGTCATCGAAGCGGCGACTGAAAATATGCTGACGAAGAAAGAGCTGTTCCGTCAGCTGGACGAGATGTGCCGTCCGGAAGTCATCCTGGCGACAAATACGTCTTCTCTTTCGATTACGGAAATTGCTTCCGTCACAAAGAGAGATGATAAGGTCATCGGCATGCATTTCTTCAATCCGGCGGCAGTCATGAAGCTGGTTGAGATGATTCCGGGATATAATACTTCTCAGGAGACGATCGATTTTGCCGTCGACATGGCGAAAAAGCTGGAAAAAGTACCTATTATCGTAAAAGAAGCGCCGGGATTTGTCGTCAACCGCATGCTCGTTCCTATGATGAACGAAGCGGTATCCATCTATGCAGAGGGACTCGCAAAAGCCGAGGATATCGACATGGCTATGAAACTGGGCGCAAATCACCCGATGGGACCTCTGGCGCTGGCCGACCTGGTCGGTCTGGATGTCTGCCTGTCCATCATGGACGTCCTGTACGAGGAGTTCAGAGAACCGAAGTACCGCGCTCATTCTCTTCTGAGAAAGATGGTAAGAGCAGGAAAACTCGGACAGAAGACGGGCGAGGGATTCTACAAATACTGAGAAAAACCGGCAGGCCGGATATTAACAATTTCTTAAAAACAGCAGGAAACTCCGCTGCTTCCGCAGCGGAGTTTTTTGTACTCTGCCATCGTCTTTCCTTGAAAAGAAGGGAATTTCAGGCTTTTCAGAAAATATTCCCGTTCTGTCGGGACGGCTTCCGGCTGTCCGCAGGCGGCTGCGCAGGCCGTTTTTTTGGTTGCGCTTGTATGGAAATCAGTATATGATTAATTATCGGGGTAAACGGAAAGCATATTATTCTGTTAGATGTAAAGTTCAAGATGAGGAAAAAGAGAAAGTAGAAGGGAAAAGCAGGAAGAAGAGATGGCTAAAAGTTTTGTAAGAGTATTTCTGATCTGCCTGGTTCTGTTTACTTTGATTCTGATCCCTGCAATCAAAGTAGTGTCTAATATCAATCTTTTCAGCGGAGACAGCGGCCTGAGCGGCTCAATCGAAGATGAAATCGACGTCCTTGTGGACCCGAACAGTCCGTTTTTTGAGGCGTTTTCCGATGCCAACAGGGTCAACCTCCTGGCTGTGGGTGTAAATGACGGTCTTACAGATACCATCATGCTGGTGAGCTGGGATATGGATGCAGACAGAGTGGATGTCATTTCAGTTCCGAGAGATACGTATTATGAACGTGAAGGTTATTCCAGCCCGGGACAGAAAAAAATCAATGCGGCTTATTCCAGCAAGGACGGCATCGTGGCGACGGCCAATGCGGTCAGCGATGTGCTGATGGGCATACCGATCAATTATTATGCCGTCGTCGATTATGACGCGGTGGAAAATATCGTGGACGGAGTGGGCGGCGTTCCGATCGACGTACCGAAAGCGATGAAGTATAACGATCCTTACGACGATCCTCCCCTTCATATCGACATTCCGGCCGGACAGCAGACTCTGGACGGAGAGCATGCCGTTCAGTATCTGAGATACCGGCACGGCTATGCGAACGGTGATATCGGCAGAGTGGAGGCGCAGCAGAAATTCCTGAAATCTCTTTTCGATCAGTGTATCGAAAACGGGATTGTGGATTCCGCAAAACTGATCACATCAAATGTGAAGTCGGATGTCACGCTGGGAGCGGCGTCGAAGTTCGCTCTGGCGGCGGCCGGCCTGGAAAACGGAGCGATCAGCACGTATACTCTTCCGGGTGAAGGAAAATATATCAACAATGTATCCTACTACGTCCAGGATGAGGAAAAGACGCAGGAGATGCTGACAGAAATCTATCAGGTTCAGACGGAAGACAGCGGTGATGCTTCACAGAAGGATTCCGCCGCGGCCAGATAGCTGCGGATCATCTGAAAAAAGACAGCCGAAGGCAGATAATTGTAAAGGAGTTGGAGACGGCGATGGAAAAGACAACGGAAAAGACAGAGATTGAGATGGAAAACGGAAACGAAAAAAAGCTTATGGACAGAAATCTCGGACTGGCTCTGGCGCGTGTAACGGAGACCGCCGCTATTTCATCCGCGAAATGGATGGGACGCGGCGATAAGAACGCGGCGGATCAGGCGGCCGTTACGGGTATGAGAAATATGTTTGAGACGGTCAATATCGACGGCGTCGTGGTGATCGGAGAAGGAGAAAAGGATGAAGCTCCGATGCTGTATATCGGCGAGGAGATCGGTAAGGCCGGTCCGGACGCTGTCAAGGTAGACATCGCGGTAGATCCTCTGGACGGAACGACGTCGACGGCCAAAGGGCTTTCCAATGCGATCGCCGTCATCGCTCTCGCACCGAGAGGCAATCTGTATCATACGAAAAATTACTATATGTCAAAGCTCGCGGTAGGTCCGAAAGCGAAAGGCGTCATCGACATCGAAAAGCCGCTGAAGGAGAATCTGCTCAATGTAGCGGACGCTCTGAACAAGAAAATCGAAGATCTTACCGTTACGATTCTGGAGCGTGACCGTCACAAGGATATCATGGCCCAGTGCCGTCAGCTCGGGTGCAGAATCAAGCTGTTTACCGACGGAGATGTAGGTGCGGCGATCGCTACCTGCTTTGAGGACAGCGGCGTCGATGTGCTGGCAGGCATCGGCGGCTGCCCGGAGGGAGTTCTGGCTGCCGCTGCGCTCAAGTGTCTCGGAGGTGAAATTCAGGGACGTCTTGTCGCCCACACATCGGAGGAGATCAGAAGATCTCAGACGGATCCGTCTTATTACAGAGTCATGACGACAGACGATCTTGCGGCCGGAGACGATGTTCTGTTTATCGCTACGGGCGTCAGCGACGGAGATATGCTCAAGGGTGTGAGATTCCTGCCGAATAACAAGGTCAGGACGCATACCGTCGTCATGAGAAGCGCTACGGGAACGGTACGTTTTATCGAAGCCCTCCACGATATGAATAAAAAACCGCCGTACGCAAAAGTAGTGAAGTAAGAGAAAAATATCTGAAATGCATGCGGATCTGCTGCGACAGGATGCGGATCCGCACGCTTTGGATTATGGAGGAAATCGCGGATGAATCATATGGATGCAAATGAAATAAGATCCATGAAAGTAGGCCGCCTGCGTGAGATCGCGGCGGAGCTCGGAATACCAGGCGCCGACACCATGCGCAAACCGCAGCTGAAGGAGCTGCTCATTGAAAGACTGTCGGAAGAGGGATCAGCGGACCCGGCGGCGGAAGCTTTCGGAGAAGAAAACGGCGGGGCGGCGGAAACGGCGCCGGAAGCACAGGTGATAAAAAGAGAGGCGCAGCGGTACGAGAGAAAAGAGCCGGAGCAGAGAACAGACAGACGTCCGGACAGCAGGGCGATCGTTCCGGTCAGAGTATATAATCTTTCCTCCGGAGCGGAGTTTGTCAGAACAGAAAGAAACGGCGAAGCCGCGGCAGAGGAAAAAGAGACGCAGATAAAAGAAGCTCAGACGGAAGTACAGCAGGAAATACAGTCTGTGCGGCGGCAGGAAGAACAGGCGGAAGAAAGCGCCGCAGAGGAAAAAGACAGCAGCGAACGGGAAAGACACGGTCACCATACGGAGACTCACGAGCCGCGGGAAAACCGGCATACTCATACCTTCCATGACAGAAATGGAAAAGATGCGCGGGAAAAAGGAGAAAAGCGGCAGTATTCCAATGAGGAGCGCCCGCAGGTAGAAGGAATTCTTGATATTGCAGAGGGCGGATTCGGTTTTTTAAGATTTCATAATTTTCTTACCAGTGATAAAGACATTTATGTATCTCCGACGCAGATCCGGCGTTTTAATCTGAAGACAGGCGATAAAATTAAAGGTATTACGAGAAGACCGAACGAAGGAGAGCGTTTCGGCGCTTTGCTGTATGTAAATACGGTCAACGGGGATGAACCCGGCGTCTCCATGAGAAGACCGAATTTCGAAGATCTCACGCCGATTTTTCCGTATGAGAGAATCGTGCTGGAGGGAGGACGTTCCGATCTTTCCATGCGTCTGATCGATCTGGTGGCGCCGATCGGCAAAGGGCAGCGCGGGCTGATCGTAGCTCCGCCGAAAGCAGGCAAGACGGTGCTCCTGAAAAAAATCGCTTCTACCATCGAGCGGCAGCATCCGGAAATGCACGTCATCGTTCTTCTGATCGACGAGCGGCCGGAGGAGGTGACCGATATGCAGCGCTCGATCAGCGGCGATGTCATCTATTCCACATTTGACGAACAGCCGGAACATCATGTACGCGTGGCGGAGATGGTTCTCGCTCATGCTCAGCGTCTGGTGGAACATAAAAAAGATGTGGTCATTCTTCTTGACAGCATCACGCGTCTGGCCCGGGCCTATAACATGGTCGTTCCGTCCTCCGGAAAGACGCTGTCCGGCGGTCTCGACCCGGGTGCGCTGCATAAGCCGAAAAAGTTTTTCGGTGCGGCGAGAAAGCTGGAAGAGGGCGGAAGCATTACGATTCTGGCTACAGCGCTGGTGGAAACAGGCAGCCGTATGGATGATGTTATTTTCGAGGAGTTTAAGGGTACAGGAAATATGGAACTCCATCTGGACCGGAAGCTCTCGGAAAAGAGAATTTTTCCTGCGATCAATCTCAACAAATCAGGAACGCGCAGAGAGGATCTGCTGCTTTCCTCCGAGGAGCTTGAGGCGATCTGGACAGTACGGCGCGCTCTGTCAAACCAGGGTATACAGGAAGTGACGGAGAGCATTATCGACAATCTGGCGCATACGAAAAATAATCAGGACTTCATAGATATTGTGAACAAGACGAAAATGTTAGGGTAAGGGGCCGAAAGGAATGGACTTCAGCAAGATATTTATCAGGGATGCCAACCCGACAAAAATGGGCGGGCAGGCCGTCATGGAAGGAATCATGATGAAAGGTGCGGACCGTTCTGCGGTGGCGATCCGCCGTTCGGACGGTACGATCAATATTAAGGAAGAGCCGCTGCCTCCGAAGAAAAAATGGATGAAGTGGCCGGTGATCCGCGGAGTGATGGCTTTTGTGGATTCTCTCGTCACGGGAACAAGGACGCTGATGTATTCGGCGAATGTCATAGAGGAGGATCTCAGCGGAGAAGAAGAGGCGGAAAAGACAGAGCCGGGCAGACTGGAACGCTGGCTCACGGAAAAATACGGAGAAAAAGGTGTTTTTAATTTTCTGCTCTATACATCGGTAATCATCGCACTCGTCGTATCGGTGGGAGTTTTCGTGCTGCTGCCGACCTGGGTCGTCGGGCTGTGTCATGCGTTTACGGAAAATGCGATTCTTCTCAATCTGATCGAAGGAGTGCTGCGAATCGCCATGTTTGTCGCATACGTGGCGGTAATTGCCAGAATGCCGGATATCAGACGGGTTTTTCAGTACCACGGTGCGGAACATCAGACGATTCACTGCTTTGAAAACGGCCTGGAGCTGACGCCGAAAAACTGTGCGCAGTTTGAAACGCTTCATCCGAGATGCGGAACGAGTTTTATCATGTTTGTCTTTATCATCAGCCTTCTGCTGTTTTCCTTTCTGGGCTGGCCGAACGTCATCGTGCGTCTGGTTTCCAGAATCCTTCTGATTCCTGTCGTGGCGGGTCTTTCCTATGAATTGCTGCGCTGGGCAGGCAAAAGCGACAATATGCTGGTGAAGATTCTCAGCGTACCCGGCCTGCTGGTGCAGAAGCTGACGACGAGAGTGCCGGATGAGAGCATGCTTGAGGTTGCCATCGCTGCGGTGAACGTGTGCCTGAGCGATAAACCGCCTCAGAGCAGAGTCTTCGATCTGGACAGTGAGGGAAATGAGATCGATCATGAACTCTGGCTGCGCGGAAAAGCGGTAGCTGAGGGAAGCATCAGTCCGGAAGCCGGTCAGTCTTTTGAAAGACAGCCGGAACGTACGGAATCGGCGGCGGATCTCACGGATGAAGAAACCATCTATGTATCGGCGGAAGCGATGCAGGAGACGATCGTCTTCGCCGAGCTTCTGAAGGAGCTGGAACGCCCGGATCCCGCGGAAGCCGCGGCGTCGCGCAGAAGGGAGGAAGAGGCGAAAAAAACGTCGGCGGAGATTTCTGCGCAGGACGTACAGCCGCAGGCGGAAAGACCGGAAAAGACGGAAAATCCGCAGGAGGCGGACCCGGAAGGAGAACCGGAACGGAGAGAGCCTGAAAGTCTGGATCAGATGCTGAGGGCGAGCGTGGAAAAAATGCTGATGGAAAATCCGGAACGTCAGGCGGAACCGGAGGAACAGAATGTGTCCGCAGACAGAAAAATGACAGAATAATCGGAGAGTTGGAAGAAAGATGTTTATTACATTCGGAGAAGTGCTGCAGATCGGAATCAACAGGCTGAAAGAGGCCCGCATTTCCGATGCGAAGCGGGATGCAGAGGAGCTGATGCTGTACCTGATGCATGAAGAGCGGAAATTTCTGTTTCTTCATTACAGAGACGATACGGATGAAGATCATGCGGATGCCTTTTTTGAGATGGTGGACCGCAGAGCCGCCGGAGAGCCGCTTCAGTATATCGTGGGCAGCCAGGAATTCATGGGACTTCCTTTTGAGGTAAATGAATCTGTTCTCATTCCGAGACAGGATACGGAAAGTCTGGTAGAGCTGGCGCTGGAAAAGGCGAAGGAAAAGAAACGCTCTCTGTCCGTTCTGGACATGTGCTGCGGCAGCGGAGCGATCGCCGTATCCGTGGCCCACTTTCTGCCGAAGGCGAAGGTGACGGCCTGCGATATCAGTGCGGACGCACTGGAGGTAGCAAAACGCAATGCGGAAAAGAACGGAGTTGCGGGACGGATCGAATTTCTGCAGTCGGATCTGTTTTCGGTTCAGAAGAAAAAGAAGACAGTTCCGATAAAAGAAACGTTTGACATGATCCTCTCAAACCCTCCTTACATACCGACCGCTGTGATCGGCACTCTGCAGAGAGAGATCTGTGAGCACGAGCCGCTCGGCGCTCTGGACGGCGGCGAGGACGGTCTGGACTTTTACCGCCGGATCGTAAAGGACGCCCGGGCGAATCTGAAGAAAGACGGGCTGCTGATGATGGAAATCGGTTCCGATCAGGCGGAGGCCGTAACAGCGTTGCTGGAGGCTGAGGATGCTTATGAGGAAATCGAAGTGCACAGGGATCTGGCCGGCCTGGACCGGATCGTAGCCTGCAGAAAACGGAGGCTCTGAAAACAGCGGACGTCGGACGGCAGAAAATTCGGTAAAATTCATTTTTTACGTGAAAATTACTTGCTCTTTTTCTCTGTCTGTGTTACACTGGTTAAGCTATCGCCGGAGATTCGGCGGCAGTGCATGTCATAAAACAACAGAAGAGAGATAAAAAACGTGAAGTTAACATATACTCCACGCGAAAAGAGGTGAAAAACATGAGAGAAGGAATCCATCCTGACTACAAGGTCTGCAAGGTGACCTGCGCATGCGGAAACACTTTTGAGACGAAGTCCATGAAAGAAGAGATGCGTCTCGACGTATGCTCTGCGTGCCATCCTTTCTTCACGGGTCAGCAGAAGTTCATCAACCGCGGCGGCCGTGTTGAAAAATTCAAGAAAAAGTTCAATCTCGAATAAAAAATTCAGCTATCTGGACCGGAATTTCGATTCCGGTCTTTTATTATGTCAGGATATGTTTGTCAGCGTGATACTTTTTTCTGAAGTTATGCTATAATGAACGCTGAAGAAATTGAAACGACAGATTGTAGGAGCGGATTATTATGTATGATAAACTCGACTTTATACAGAGCAAATACGAGGAGCTGAGTCTCAAGGTTTCCGATCCTGCCGTCATCGCCGATCAGGCGGTGTGGCAGAAGTATGCGAAGGAAATCGGCGAGATGGAGCCCATCGTTCAGAAATATGCGGAATATAAGAAGGTGACGGAGAGCATAAGAGAGGCGAAGGATATCCTCTCGGACGGCGGCTCGGATGAGGAAATGCGTGAGCTGGCGAAGATGGAGCTGGCGGAGCTGGAGGGAGAAGATGAAAAGCTCAGCGAGGAGCTGAAAGTACTCCTGCTGCCGAAGGATCCGAATGATCAGAAAAACGTCATCCTCGAAATCAGAGCGGGTACCGGCGGCGAGGAAGCGGCGCTCTTCGGGGCGGATCTGCTCCGTATGTACACCAGATATGCGGAGCGCCGGGGCTGGAAGACGGAGATCATGGATATCACCGATACGGGGATGGGCGGCATCAAGGAAGCCGTGATTCTCATCAAGGGCAAAGGCGCCTATTCCAGACTCAAGTATGAGAGCGGCGTTCACCGCGTGCAGAGAGTTCCGGAAACGGAATCCAGCGGCAGAATTCACACCTCTGCGGCTACAGTAGCCGTATTGCCTGAGGCGGACGATGTGGAAGTGGATCTGAATCCGAACGATGTCCGGGTGGATGTATACCGCGCTTCCGGAAACGGAGGACAGTGCGTCAATACGACGGATTCCGCCGTGCGTCTGACTCATATGCCGACAGGAATCGTCGTCACATGCCAGGACGAAAAATCCCAGCTTAAAAATAAAGAAAAGGCTTTTAAAGTTCTCAAGGCAAAATTATATGATATGATGCTCAGACAGCAGCACGACGAACTTGCCGAGGAACGGAAGAGTCAGGTGGGAAGCGGAGACCGCAGCGAGCGGATCCGGACGTACAATTTCCCGCAGGGCCGTATCTCGGATCACAGAATCGGCCTGACGATTTATAAACTGGACTATTTTCTGGACGGCGATCTCGACGAGGTGATCGATGCGCTGATTACGTCCGACCAGGCGGAAAAGATGAAAAATTTCTGATGCCGGAGGCAACGGCGGTACAGGAGGTTATATTTTATGGAAACAAAGATTTATACGATTACAGATCCGGAAAAAGATCACGACAAAATTGCCGAAGCGGCTGAAATTCTCCGCAACGGAGGACTGGTAGCCTTTCCGACGGATACGGTCTATGCGGTAGGCGCTTCTCTTAACGAGGAAGCTGCGATCGACAGACTCTTTGAGGTCAAACAGCGTCCGAAGGACAACCCTGTTTCCGTGCTGGTGGCGCGTGACCTGGATATTCATCTCGTGATCGATATCACGGCGCCGAACAATCAGTTTATGTCCAGATTCGTGGAGAACTTCTGGCCGGGCCCTCTGACGATTGTCATGCCGAGAATCAAGGGCCGGGTTCCGTCCGGTGTTACGGGCGGCGGCGAAAACGTCGGGGTACGTCAGCCGGACGATCCGATCGCCCGGGCGCTTATCGACGAGACGGGAGCTCCGCTGGCAGCTCCGAGCGCCAACATTTCCGGTCATCCGAGTCCGACAACAGGTCAGCACGTCATCGATGATCTGAACGGAAAGGTGGATATGATTCTCGTGGGACCGGACTGCAAGACGGGTATCGAATCCACGATCGTCGATCTCTCCGGAGAGTATCCTCTCATTATCAGACCGGGAACGATTACCAGAGACCAGCTTCAGGAAGTGATTCCGAAGAAAATTCTGGAGGTCCCCTCAGAGGACTCACTGTAGAAAGCGATGCGGACAGTGAGGAAAAACCTGCATCGCCGGGGCTGAAGTACAGACATTATGTACCGGACACTCCGATGACACTTTTTACAGGTGATGATCACGCTGCCGTCAGCCGTGCTGTGAGGGAAGCGGCTGAAAAAGCGGAAGCGGAAGGAAAAAAAGCGGGTATTATTGATTTTAACGGAGATGCGGAGACTGCCGCACATCTGTTTTTTAAAGAACTGCGGAAATTGGATTCTGAAAAGGCGGACGTAATTTTTGCAGCGGGAATAAGAGAAGAAGGAATCGGCATCGCTGTGATGAACAGGATGCGCAACGCTGCAGACGGCAACATTGTCAGTGTGAAATGAGGAGGTTTGAGATGATTGCATTAGCCAGCGATCACGCAGGATTTGAATTAAAAGAAGCGATCAAAAAACATCTGGTGGAAAATAATTATGATATTCTGGACTTCGGAACAAATTCCACCGCATCCGTCGATTATCCGCCGTTTGCCAGAATGGCGGCAGAAGCTGTCACGGCGGGAGAATGTGACAAGGGCATCATCTGCTGCGGCACGGGAATCGGTGTTTCCATCGTCGCCAATAAAGTAAAGGGAATCCGCTGCGCACTGTGCACAAATGAATTCACCGCAGAGATGTCGAGAAAGCATAACGACGCGAATATGATGGCTCTCGGAGCGAGAGTGACAGATCAGGAACTGGCACTGAAGATGGTAGACATCTGGCTCGGTACGGAATTTGAGGAAGGCCGTCACAAAAGACGCGTGGATATGATAGAAGATTTAGGTTAACGGAAAAAGACAGTACAGTTGGAGGAGAACGTATGAAAATCTATGACGAACTGGTGGCGCGCGGTCTGATCGCACAGGTCACAAATGAAGAAGCAATCCGGGAAATGGTGGACAGCGGAAAAGCTGTTTTCTATATCGGATTTGACCCGACGGCCGACAGTCTGCATGTAGGTCATTTCATGGCTCTCTGCCTCATGAAGAGGCTGCAGGAGGCCGGAAACAAGCCGATCGCTCTCGTAGGCGGTGGAACCGGCATGATCGGAGATCCTTCCGGACGGACGGATATGCGCCAGATGATGACGCCGGAGACAATTCAGCACAATTGTGACTGCTTTAAAAAGCAGATGAGCCGCTTTATCGATTTTTCCGAAGGCAAGGCGATCATGGTCAACAATGCGGACTGGCTGCTGGATCTCAACTATATCGAATTTCTCAGGGAAGTAGGCCCTCATTTTTCCGTCAACAATATGCTGCGCGCAGAGTGCTACAAGCAGCGCATGGAAAAGGGACTGAGCTTCTTTGAATTCAACTATATGCTGATGCAGAGCTACGACTTCTATGAACTCTACAGACGTTACGGCTGCAATATGCAGTTCGGCGGCAACGATCAGTGGAGTAATATGCTCGGCGGCACAGAGCTGATCCGTCGTAAGCTGGGAGTCGACGCCCACGCTATGACGATCACTCTCCTCCTCAATTCGGAAGGCAAAAAGATGGGAAAAACCGGAAAGGGCGCCGTATGGCTCGATCCGGAAAAGACGTCTCCTTACGAATTCTATCAGTACTGGAGAAATGTGGATGACGCTGATGTCATCAAATGCATGAAGCTGCTGACTTTCATTCCGCTGGAGGAAATCGCGGAGATGGAAAAATGGGAGGGCAGCAGACTGAATGAGGCCAAGGAAATCCTCGCCACAGAGCTGACGACGCTCGTTCACGGCAAAGAGGAAGCGGAAAAAGCAAAGGATGCGGCCAAGGCTCTGTTTGCCGGCGGCGGCCACATGGAAAATGTGCCGACGACGGAAATGGAAAAATCCAGATTTGAGGGAGAAGGCATGGGTCTCGTATCTCTCATCCATGAGCTCGGTCTGGTACCGAGCAACAGCGAAGGCTTCCGCACGATCGAGCAGGGCGGCCTGCTGGTCAACGATGAGAAGATCACCGACAAAAAACAGCAGGTAACGCTGGATATGTTTAAGGATGATGCGCTTCTCATAAAAAAAGGAAAGAAAAAATTCCACAGAGTTGTGTTGAAGCAGCAGTAAAACAGGAGACAGTTTTGCGCCCGTCTGACAGAACGGGAAGAAAGACAAAAAACGGAAGAAAGTCTGTGCGCTGCCGGAATCCGGCGGCACACAGACTTTTTTTAGAAAATTTTCATCTGTACGGGAAAATATAGTTCTCTTTCTGTCTTTTCCGATACCGGCACTGTCATTTCCGGTCTCGTTTTCTGACGAAAAAATCTGTCTGTATGTCGAAAAATGTCGAAAAAATATGTAACAAAAAAATCGTTTCGGCATCTTATTATGGAGACAATGTTTCACATTATATATAGATATGAAATAGCAGAATATATATAATTGGTTACAGAAAAACATTCTCTCGGAAAAGAAGGATTGCGAGAAGGAAAATGATGCAGGGAGAGGGTTTTGTATGATGCTGAGAATTCTTTTCTGCGATGATGACGCAGTATTTCTGAATTATCTCAAAGAGCGGATGGAGAAGATTCTGTCCGGAATGAACGTGAAAACGGAGACGGCGGTCTGCAGCAGCGGAGAGGAACTGATAACAGAACTGACCGGAAGCGGAGCGGATGTCGTTTTTCTGGATATCGATATGCCCGGTATGTCGGGATTTGAGGCGGCCGAAACGCTGAGAGATCTGCCGGGGCAGCCGGTGATTCTCTTTGTCACGGGCATGGACAATCTCGTATATGATTCTTTTGCCTATCGTCCCTTCTGGTTTCTGAGGAAGACAGACCTCGGACGTCTGCCGGAGGTGACAGAAAAGCTGATCCGGTATTTTAAAGACAGAGAGCGCTTTTTCTGTTTTGAAAGCGGCGGACAGAAGGTGCGCCTTCCCGTGAAAGAGATTCTTTATTTTGAAAGCCGGGATCACGATCTGACCGTCTATTCGCAGCAGGGAACATGGAAATACCGAGAACGGATCGCCGGCGTCGAAGAGCGCCTGCAGCATTACGGCTTTGTCCGCTGTCACGCGAGTTTTCTGGTAAACTGCCGTCATATCGCTCTGGTGAATAAAGGTGAAATCAGACTGCGGCAGGAACAGACGGTACCGGTCAGCAGAAACAGACAGAAGGAGACGGAGAAAAAATTCATGGAATATATGCGGAGGATACGGCTGTGAGACTGGCATGGGAATTACTGATCAACGCGGTGGAAGTCTTTCTGATCTATGACTTTCTGGTGCGCTATTTCGGGTATCGGATACAGGGAACTGTAAAATATACGGGGACCGTTCTGATTGCCGGAGTTTCGTTTGCGGTGATTTCAGCTGTTTCCTATGTGGTTCCCTTCGAGATGTTTTCTACTGTTGCGGTAGCTGTGATAAATGTTATCTTCTGTATCTGCCTGCTGAAAGGACATATTTTTGAGAAGATTTTCATCTCTGTGTTTATCATGGCTGCAGTAAATCTGATCGCCGTCGGAACGGCACTGCTTTTCAGCCATATTCACAGTACAGAGGTCTCTTACCTCTTCGTGAGATTTGATCCTGTCCGGATGGCGGCGATGGTGACGACAAAGGTGCTTTTATTCGCGGTGACCCGTCTCATCCTGCGTCTGCGCTTCCGGTCAGAGCTGTCTGTGCAGGAATTTTTCATACTGCTGCTTCTGCCGTCTTTTTCTCTGGCAGCCGCAGCTGTTCTGATGCCGGCTGCGCTGGAATATCCCGAAATACAGCATACGGTTCTGATCGCCGTAGCCATCATCGCTGCGATGAATGTGCTGATCTACATCCTCTTTCTCCGCTTCAGCCGCCTCAATCGTATCCGGCAGGATTATGCGCTGCTGAATCTGCAGTATGCCGGAGAAAGAAAGCGAATGGAAGAAGTAAAGCGGATGTATGAGGAGATCCGGTCGGTGCGTCACGATCTGAGAAATCATTTTGTATGCATCGATCTGCTGGCAAAGCAGGAAAAGTGCGGAGAAATCCGCGATTACATACGGAAATTTTCGCAGGAGGCGCAGAATCCCGACGGAGTCGTGCTGTTTACGGGAAATGATACGCTCGACGCGATTCTGAATACGAAGTTTTCTTTTGCGGAGCAGAAAGGTATCAGCTGCGCAGCCGGGGTGAGCTGTACGCAGCTGCCTCTGGCGCAGGGAGATATCAGCGTACTGATGGGGAATCTGCTGGATAACGCCTGCGAAGCTGCCGAACACGCTCCGGAAAAGAAAATCTCCGTCAGAATTCTCCGCCAGGGAGATTATGTGAGCATCTGTGTGGAAAACACGGTAGCGGCACCGGTTCTGGCGGAAAATCCCGGACTTGAGACGACGAAAGAAGACAAATCGCTGCACGGACTGGGAACGAAAAATATACGGAAGATCGTGGAGAAGTACGGAGGAATGATGGAGTACCGGGAAGAGGGAAAACTCTTTATATGCGATATCCTGATCCCGTTCGATACCAGATACGGCGTATAACATACCAGATACGGCAGATGTATTGAATAAAAAACAAAAAGCAGTTATCCTGCAGGTATACCGGAGGAGGAAACCGACATGTATATCGCGCGGAGGATGACTGCTTTTTTAGTCCGCAGGGGAATCATTGCAGAAGACCGGAGGACGATGGAGATTTATGAATACGGTCTGGAGCTGATTTCAGGAGATCTCATCAACTTTGCGGTCGTGCTTCTGCTGAGTGCGCTTCTGCAGAATATCGGTACGGGAGTATTATATCTCCTGTGCTTCGTATCCGTCAGGCTTTTCAGCGGAGGGTTTCACGCAAAGACCCATTTTCGATGCGGGCTGGCGATGGCGGTCTTTTATCTGCTGTTTTCGGTGATCTACCGGAGTCTGTCAGCAGCCGGTGCAGAAGTATTGTCGGCAGGGACTGCGCTGGCGTATATTCCGGTGGCGGTATGTATACCGGTCGTCAATCGAAACAGACCTCTGAATGACGCGGAACGGCGGAAAAACAGGAAGCGGGCGGTTATCCTGTATGTACTGTGGACGATGCTGGCGGTATTACTGGTTTTCTTCGGTATGGAGGCGGGAAAGGTTATTCTTTCCACACTCTGGATCATATCTATCAATATTATTTTCGCACGATATGTGCAGTTTTGGGAAGGACGTGAAAGAGATGAAAAAGATTATTGATTTTATTCTGGAAAAAATCGCAGGAATCGCGAGAGTTGCGGCTGCAGTTTCGGTAGGTACTGCATCCTGCAGTGGTATGTATGAGCCGAAAAGGCCGAAAGGAGTGGAATAAAATTGAAAAAGAACAGGATAATTATGAAAAAGAAAATCATATCTATTATGATGACGGCTGTCATGATTTTTTCGATGTCGACAGCATTCTCATTCGCAGGAGATACGTCATCTAAAATAATCGTTAATTCATCCGGAGATAAACTGATTCCGGAAGATGTGGCAGAAATAATGGCAGAATATTTTATTCGTGATAATCTGTTAGGTGAAAGCGTAAACTGGACAGAGGATACTTTTATATCAAATTCTATAACAATGTATGACCAGAATGGGAATATCTCGGCATATTCGTTTGAATTAAAAACGGATGGGACGGCAAATGGATATATTGTTGTTTCAGCTTACGCAGATCTTGAAAATCATATTTTAGAATATTCAGATTCAGCTGAACCCGTTTATAAAAAACTTTCCTTATCTTCGTCTTCAGATAAGATTGTATATTTAGGTGGGTTAGAATATTATAAGGACAATGGAACGGAGACTTTAATGTCTGTAGAGCAGAATCCTGTTTCAAAAGATAATGTTAAGAATCTTACATCTGAATTATTATTAAAAACAAATAATGAAAAACACGCGGAGATATCAAATGGAGAATCTGGAATATCTTTAAATAATTATGGAGAGTATATTGAAGATCCTGTTGCTTATGCGAATAAGTATTATGGAGGATCATTTTCTTCTTATGAATATAGAAATGTATTTGAAGATTATTGTCATTTTGTTATACAAGAAGATATGGCAGGATATACACAAAATTGTGGTCCGTGCTCCATTACTAATACATTATTAATGTATCAGTCATATACGGGCTCACCTGTTAGTAATGCCACAAATGCTCATAGAACAATCGCAGAATATGGTATTAGCAAAGGATATTTTGAAAATCATGAAACAACATACTGGAATACTTATACAGACTATGTAGAAGAGGCATTTTCGTTGTTTGGATATGATGTTACTTCTATTGAAAGAACAGCGTCTTATAATAATGTAAAATATGAGATTGATAATAATGATCCGATTATTTTAGGACTATATGCGGCCAATTGGAATCCATATAATAATCATTATGTTGTAGGTTATGCGTATACTCGTTTAAAAAACACGGCAGGCAATTATAAGAGCTTCATTAAGATCCAGGATAATCATGTAGATAGAGGCCGTTATATTGATATGGGGTTTATTGGAACAAGAAATGATGCTACACTTTACACAGTTCGATTTAATTGAAATTTATGAAAAGTGCGACTTAAATAGATAGAATATGGTTAGAAAATATGTAGCAATAAAGATTAATTCAATAATATTTATATTTTTCATAATAGCAGCGCTGCCGGTTGTTTCCGCTGCAGAAGAAAGTTTTCCGTTTACAGATGTGAATCCGGATGCTTCTTATGCGGCTGCCCTCGCGGAACAGTATGAAATAGGGTTGATCGGAGGAATGGGTGATGGGACTTTTCGCCCGCAGGAACGGGTGACCTATGCGATGTTGGCACAGATTCTATGTAATGTGACAGATGGATATGATCCTGCTGACTGGACTTCCAGAGAAGCGTATTTTAATCCGGATGTGATAGAAACGTGGTACGAATCGCCTGCAGGATTTGTCTCTCAATATGATCTGATAGAAACAGAAAACTGGACGGATACAGTTGTATGCAGCGATACCATTCGGGCCTTTTATCGTCTGGGACTGCGTACAGAAATGATCGGGGAAGAGGAGCTTTCGTCTTATGGCATCGATCCTTCGGAAATTTATGATTCGGAGAAAGATCTGAAAAATGCGGAGATCTGGGCTTTTTCGGAAGGTATTCTGAGGGAAGGAGAATATAAACCCGATGCTCCGGTGACCCGTGCCGAACTTTCGGAATTGCTGGCACGAGTCTGGCCATTGATGGACGACCACCGCAAAATTACGAGAATCTGTCTGATCGATAGTTCAGAGATTACATCTATTCGTATACAAAACGGAAATACCGGAGAAAGCGTCCGGTACAGCGACCCTCAGATCATTTCGGAGGCAGTCGGTTATCTGAATGATTTTCGCTGCAGTGTCAAACAGCCGCTGCGTCCGGGCGGAGGATACGGATATAATCTGAGTCTTTATACACGGGATTCGGAATGGATCTATAGTTTTACTTTTTTTGGTGCGATACAGGGAATGGAGATGTATCGTCCTCAGACTGATATGTTCGGACAGATTTATGAAAGCACAGAGCTTGTTTTTCCGGAAGATTGGTTCGATACGATGATTCAGCAGGGAAGATGAGTGTTTGCCGTCATAAGCATTTTGTGAAAAATTGGTTCAACTTGCGATCGTAATTTGCGAAAAAAATTCTGTTTTATCTTCAGAGAGGGAGGAGTGTTATGGGAAAAAGATTCGTTTCCGCGCTGCTGGCAGCGGGACTGATGGCTTTGCCGGCGACTCCGGTTTTCGCTCTGACGGAGGAGCAGCCCCGGAGTTTTCCGGATGTTACTCCGGATGACTGGTACTATGAAGCCTGTGAGTATGTAGGGCAGAGAGGAATTTTCAACGGTATGGAGGACGGTACGTTTTCGCCGCAGACGCAGATGACCGGAGCTATGTTTCTGCAGGCTCTGGCAAACAGCACGCAGAATTATGAAGCCGGATTTTTCAGCAAGGAGATTCCCGACGCGTGGTACGATGACGCCGTGGGATGGGCCCACTGTGTCAATCTCATCGGGCAGGATGAGACCTTTCAGGCAGATGAGCCGATGACGCGGGAACGGGCGGCGGAACTGATGTATCAGTATGCGGCTGTTACGGGGCAGCTCGATCCGGACATCTCAGACAGTTCGGCCGATTCGGATAATGCAGAGACAGATTCCGCGGCAGAGCTGAAAGACTGTTATACGGACGCGGACAGAATTTCAGAATCGGCGGCGGATGCCGTGCTGTGGTGCACGGGGCAGGGCATCGTGCAGGGAGACGGAGAAGCGTTCCGCCCGGATGATATCCTGACGCGGGCGGAGACGGCACAGCTGTTCATGAATGCGGAATCGCTGCTTCAGGATGCCCGCACCTGCGCGATAGGACATTTTGACGCTTCAGACGTGGAGGAGATGCGGTTCCGGAACGGAAACAACGGAGCCACCTATCTCTGTACGGATCGCGAGACGATAGAATATATCGTCGGACAGCTGAACACTTTCCGGTACGATGAGATCGGAAAAAATGAGTTTGGCAGCGGATGGGGCCTCTCTCTGGAAGTCTTCGGAGAAGACGGAGGGGAATTGTGGAATACTCTTCCGGGTATGAACAGTATGACTGCTCCGTACAGCCTGAGGACCGGCGGACCGGAGATTGGATATTATTATTCCTACATTTCTTCTGACGAGGACTGTCTGGCAGGACTGCGTGAGACGATAGAACCTTATGTCAGCAGGAGAGCGGAGTGAGAGATCCGGAAAAGCCCGCAGTTTTTTGATGGAAGAAAAACAGAATATCTACGGAGGCCGAAAAAGGGCTGCTGCATTAACGAATCAGACACGTTTGATATACTCCCTCCTAAGTGACAAGTTTTTGTTATTTCACTTGTCTACCTATAAGGGAG
>CALXIZ010000125.1 GCA_944388495.1 uncultured Clostridia bacterium
CAGGAGAGCATGATCACAGTCAATGCGCACCGGATCAACCGCGGGGAATATCCGTTCTGCAATGAAAAAGAGAAGGACTTTTTCATGATGCACCGCGGTAGTGAGATCTCCGTGCTCGAGACAGTCAAGGAACTGTGCGGAAGAAGACTTCCCGCTTATTACAGCGAATGCGATCCGCTCCGCGATATTCAGGTACTGACACCGGTGAGAAAGGGAACGCTCGGCACTTATAACATGAACCGGGAGCTTCAGAAAATTCTCAATCCTCCTGCGGCGGGAAAAAAGGAAAAGGAAATGCAGGGGCGGATCTTCCGGGCCGGAGATAAAGTCATGCAGATCAGAAACAATTACCGGCTGGAATGGAAGCGTACAGACAATTTTCTCGAAGGAGAAGGTGTTTATAATGGTGATATCGGATTTATCCGTGATATCGATCTGCAGGAGCAGAAGCTGACAGTCGTCTTCGACGATGTGAAGTATACGGAATATGAATTTAATCAGACGGAAGAACTGGAACTCGCCTATGCGATGACAGTGCATAAAAGCCAGGGCAGTGAATTTCCTGTCGTGGTAATGCCGATGGCTCATTTTCCGCCGATGCTGGCAAACAGAAACTTGCTTTATACCGGTGTGACGAGAGGAAAGACGGCCGTCGTGCTGGTAGGCTCGGAGAGAATGATGCATATGATGATCGACAATAATCGTATCGATGAGAGATATTCCGGTCTCAGCGAAAAGCTGCGGAGATTTCTGATTCTGGAGGAATAAACAGAAACAATGGCTGACAAAACGGAAAGATGGTCTGCTCTGCTGAAAAAAGCGGCAAAGCAGCTGGCAGAGGCCGTTTTTCCTTCCAATATTTATTGTATTGCCTGCGGACGGCCGATTCAGCCGTATGAAGTATATTCTCTGTGCGATGAATGTCTGCAGGAAATCCGGTGGGTGAACGGAAAAATGTGCCGCGTCTGCGGAAAGCCGCTGGAGGACTGGTATCCGGCCGATATCTGCGGAGAATGCGCAAACCGGGAGCGCAGCTTCGACCGGGGAGTGACCTGTGTTCTGTACGATGAGACAGAGCGTCGGATTATCCGCGATTTTAAATACAGAGGAAAGAGTTATCTGGCTGAAAAGCTGGCAGAAATAATTTATGATAAAATATCCGCTGTCGGCTGTGAATTTGATATAATAATTCCCGTACCGATGTATTCAGAAAAAGAGCGGGAGCGGGGCTACAATCAGGCGGCCCTTCTGGGACGCTTTCTGGGAGAGATGACGGGGACGGAATGCCGGTGCGACTGTCTGCTGCGGGTACGCAGCACAGTACCGATGAACCGGCTCGGAGCGAGAGACCGGAGAAAAAATCTGGACGGCGCTTTCGAAGTGACTTCTCCCGGGAAAAAGCTGCTTTCCGGCAGACGGGTACTTCTGATCGATGATATCTATACGACCGGTACGACAGCGGAACACTGCAGTGAGCTGCTGAAAGAGTGCGGCGCCGTCAGTGTGACGGTGGCGACAGTGGCGGCGGGACGGAATCAGAGAGTATTGCCGCAGGTAAAAGGATACGGCAGCGAGCAGCCGGAATCACCGAAATGAAAAAGCTCTTCCGTTGATTCGGGTTTTCCTGAGATACGGCAGAACGGAAGAGAAGAAAAACTGAAAAAGAGAAAGAAAACGGACAGAAGATATGCCCGCGTCTGTGGTTGAAAATCCAGGCCAGCCGCGGGCAAAAGGATCCACGTAAGCGAAATTTTCTGAAATTCGTGAGCATGGCGCGGTTTAGAGGTAAGTCCTGTGGAAAATAACGAAAATACCACTATTCACAGGCGAGTGTGGGGGCAAAGACCAGGTCAGGCGGGTATATCTTCTGTCCGCTTTTTATTTGTCCGAACGCGTATGCGTTCTTTTTCATTTCGTGAGGTTTTACACAGAGTTATCCACAATGTGTGAAAGGCTGGAAAATCAGCGCAGAGACGGAATACCGTCCGGCGGAAAAAAGAGGGGGATAGTATAGAAATGCTGAAATTTCAACATCTTTTCGGATTGTGAAACGCGTGTTTTCCGACTGAAGAGAATCTCTTTTTTCCACAGCTTCCGATCGGGCAGCTTCAACTGTTCACAGGTTTATCCACAGAAAACAGGCTTATCCACAACCGGAACGGTGAGGAAGAATTGTGTATAAAATGCTGAAAAAAATCGAATTAAGGGGAATGAAAAAAAAGGAATCTGCAGAGCGGCGCAGAATAATATAAGTATAGCAAATAAAAAGGAGGTAACCATATGAGAGTTAACATTACCTGCAAGGGATTTACGGCAAATGACAGACAGGTGGCGCTGATTGAGAAAAAGTTCGATAAGCTTTCGAAATTCTTTTCCGATGATATTGTCGTAAATGTAACTATGGGTTACAAGAAGAGAAGACAGACCATGGAAGCCATGATTACACTGAAGGGAGTCATGTTCCGGGCGGAGTATACTGATAACGATATGAATGTCTGCGTGGACAAGGTAGTGGATCGCCTGACCTCGCAGATCACGAGATATAAGAAAAAAATTCAGAAGAACCACAAGCAGAACCGCGAGATCCTGTTTGACGCCGTTCCGGAGAGCGGAGAGGATGACATCGAACTGAAGCCGGTAAAATCCAAGACGTTTGATATTACGCCTATGGATGTGGATGAAGCGATTCTGCAGATGGAGCTGCTCGACCATACTTTCTTCGTCTTTATGAACGCGGAGACGGGAAGAGTCGCTGTCGTTTACAAGCGGGAAGACGGGCAGTACGGTCTTCTGGAGCCGGCTTATTAAGAAAACGGTTTCTGAGAGAGGCGGACAGAGTCTTCATATGGGAAGGACAGCGTGACGGGTAATCCGCTTCTGACACAGATGTGAATACAGATCGCCTGGTTCTCGGCAAGGTACATAATAGAGAGTCAGAGATTTTTTTCGGCAGGGCATTTTCGGATGCCCTGTTTTTATTATTGTGCGGAAAATATTAAGATAATAGAATGCCCTGTTTCGTATTGAAAAAAAAGCAGAATATTAGTAAAATATAATCAGTATGTATACATTCCTGAAAAAGGAAAACGGTTCCTCAGTAACTGAGAAACCTCTGAGGAGGAAAGTGTGTTTGGCAATTATCTGAGTACGGCGATCAGTGTGCTGTCAGGTATCCGTATCATGGATATTGTGGACATCGCCATTGTCGCCTTTGCAATATATAAAATCATTGATTTCATACGCAAGACAAGAGCACAGCAGCTTTTAAAGGGGCTGCTGATTCTGGTTGCGATTATGTTTGTATCGAATATTTTCAACCTTTACACTGTTCATTTTCTGCTGTACAATGGTCTGATTTACGGATTTACAGCGATTATCGTCATTTTCTATCCGGAATTGAGACGTGCACTGGAGTATCTGGGACGGAGCAAATTTCTCTCAAAACTTTTCATCAATACGGACAGAGACAAGAATGAAGTAAAGGGAATGATCTCGCAGATCTGTTCGGCGATCGACTTTTTTTCAAACAACAAAGTCGGAGCGCTGATTATCATCGAGCGTGAAATCGCACTGGGTGATATCGCGGGAACGGGAACGGTCGTAAATGCGGAGGTCAGCGCTGCTCTGCTGGAGACGATCTTTTATGAAGGAACGGCGCTGCACGACGGTGCGGTGATCATAAAAGGCGACAGAGTTTATGCAGCGGGCTGTGTTCTGCCGCTGACGAGCAGCAAAAATCTCGAGCGGACACTGGGAACGCGTCACCGGGCGGGAATCGGCATAACAGAGGTATCGGACTGCCTTGTCTTTATCGTTTCGGAGGAGACGGGAATCATTTCCTCTGCGTCGGAGGGAAAGCTGTCTCGGTTTCTGGATGTAAAATCTGTGGAAAAGCTGCTCTATAATACTTATCTGTCGGGAATTGACGCCGCGGAATCTTCGAATACACTGCTTCACCGTCTGAGGAGGAGAAAATGATGGAAAATCAGATCGTACCGGACCCTTCCGCGCAGAACCCGAACGGCGGAGAGGGGAAAAACCGGCAGAAAGAGCAGGAAGCTCAGGAGCGCAGAAGAAAATATCTGAGCATTTTCATTTCTGTTGTCATCGCAATCGGACTGTGGTTTTTCGTCATCAATGACGAAAATCCCACGATCAGGATGACGTATTCTGATATAGAGATTGATTATCTCAATGAAGATCTGCTCCAGGAGGAGGGACTGGTAGTCGCGGATTCCGATATGCCGGTGACAGTAAAGGTCGTTCTTCAGGGCAGACGCACAGATCTTCTCGCTATAAAATCTTCGGATATCACCGCGACGGCTGATGTATCGCAGTGTACGAAGGGTGACAATTATGTCGATGTGGAGGTTCACACGCCGTCTTCGGCGACGGTGGCGTCTGTCAAACCGGCGCAGGTACGGCTGACGATAGAGTCTCTCATATCCAGGGAAAGAGATGTGAATGTCGTCTTTAACGGTACCGCTTCCGGCGATACCGAAGCGGTATGCAAGCGTATCAGTCCGGAAAAGATTACTGTCACAGGAGCGTCATCCGCCGTCTCATCGGTGGAAAACCTCCGGGCTGTCGTCAATGTCTCCGAAGTGGAGGCGGAGGAACAGACTCTGGAAGTACGCCTGACACCTGTGGATGAATCGGGAAATGAAGTGACAGGCGTCAGTCTGTCACAGACGACGGCAGATGTTACAGTTCAGCTTTATGCGACAAAGACAGTCCCTCTGACGGTGGAAACCGCAGGGACAGCGGATCCGAAACTCGATGTTTCGGTGGAGGCGCCGGAATCCGTAGAAATTTCCTGCTCGGAGGATCAGATCGATCAGATCGAAGAGGTGACGACGGAACCGGTGGACATTACCGGCGTTACAGAACGGACGGAGATATCGCTGAATCCTCTGCTGCCCGACGGTGTTCGCCTGACATCGGGGAAAAAGACGGTTTCAGCGGTGATCACGGTGCGCAAGCGGCCGTCAAAGACGTTTGAATATGAAGCGGAAGACCTGCAGAAACTCAATCTGGCGGAAGGAATGACAGCGGATATCTCAGATAAATCTGTAACACTGACCGTCTATGGAAAGGATGAAGATCTGGAGACCCTGGAGGCTTCAGACTTTACGCTGCAGCTGGACTGCTCCGGTATCGGAGAGGAGGACGCTCAGGCGGAACTGACAGTATTGCTGTCCGAAAAAGCTGCGGATCTCGATATCTCGCTGAAGGCGCCTGAGGTGACCGTCCGTCTGACGGAAGAGGAAGCGTCGTGAGATATCGGAAAACTGATGAAAAAGCCGGAACAGACGGTCCGGCAGCGAAATTAGTATCGGAAAATGATATAATAACGGTAAAAAGACAAAAAAGACATTTAGCTGGAGGATAAAATACATAAGATGGCAAGATTGTTTGGAACGGACGGCGTCAGAGGCGTCGCGAATACAGAACTTACACCCGGTCTGGCGATGGCTCTGGGCAGAGCGGGAGCCTTTGTGCTGGCAAAGGAAAAAAAGAATCCGCTGATACTGATTGCAAAAGATACGAGAATTTCCGGAGATCTTCTGGAAAGTGCTCTGGCGGCGGGAATCCTTTCGATGGGCGGAAACGTCATCAGAGCCGGCGTGCTTCCTACTCCCGGAATCGCTTATCTCGTCAGAAAAATGAAAGCGGATGCGGGAGTTGTCATCTCTGCGTCTCACAATCCGTTTGAATACAACGGAATAAAATTTTTCAGCGGAGACGGATTCAAGCTGGATGACGCCCTGGAGGACGAGATCGAAGCTTTTGTGACAGGAAAAAAAGAATTTCCGGGAGAGGCTCTGTCAGGAGCGGATCTCGGACATATCATACAGCCGCAGGAAAAACCGGCGGATCTCTACCGGGATTTTGTAAAATCCACAGCAGGTGTGAGACTTGACGGTATGAAAATTGTTCTTGACTGTGCGAACGGAGCCGCTTCTCCGATTGCGGAGAGTATCTTTTCCGGACTCGGAGCCGACGTCTGCGTTATCTGCGCGGACCCGGACGGGATCAATATAAACGACGGCTGCGGTTCGACACATCCGGAAAAGCTGTGTGAAGCGGTTATTCGTGAGAAAGCCGATATCGGCCTGGCGTTTGACGGTGATGCAGACAGACTGATCGCTGTAGATGAGACGGGAAAAACGGTAGACGGCGACAGAGTGATCATGATCTGCGCGCAGCTGCTGAAGGAAGAGGAAAGGCTGAAGAATAACAGAGTGACAGTGACGGTTATGAGCAATATCGGCTTTCATAAACGTGCCGGGCAGCTCGGCATTGACGTCGACGTGACGTCTGTCGGAGACCGTTACGTTCTGGAAAGCATGAGAAAGACGGGCTGTGTCATCGGAGGCGAACAGTCGGGACATATCATCTTTCTGGATCATTCGACGACAGGAGACGGCATGATTGCAGCTCTTCAGCTGCTGCGCGCCTGTATCCGGGCCGGCCGTCCCCTCTCGGAACTGGC
>CALXIZ010000126.1 GCA_944388495.1 uncultured Clostridia bacterium
CACATCGCACCTGTCCGCTGCCCACACGAACAGGCGAAACGACGACTTCATCCGGCGCGAGGCGATTCATCAGCAGGCAGACAGCTGTAATATCCGCTACTGCATCCATCGTTCCCACTTCATGAAAGTGAATCTCATTCACCGGAACGCCGTGAGCGCGGCTTTCCGCTTCCGCGATCAGCCGATACACCGCCATGATATCCTCTTTTACTTTTTCCGGAAGATTCAGATGATCCCGAACGATATGTCCGATATCATGCAGACTGCTGTGATGATGAACGTCATGACTGTGTTCATGATGCTTTTGTCCGTGCGGTCCGTCATGATGAACATGATGAATATGATTGTGATTATGGCTGCGGTCATGCTGATGAACATGGTCATGTGCATCATGGTCACAGTGTTCATCATATAAGCTCTCTTCTTTTCCGTCTATCGTCACGGTAAGATGTGTACCGGCAATTCCGCATTTTACCGACGGATCCATACGAAAATTCACGCCGGGAATTTCCAGTCTATTCAGTTCTCTGACAAATTCGCCGGGATCCGGCAGCAGCTCGAGCAGTGCCGCCGCGAGCATGTCTCCTGCCGCTCCCATCCCGCAGTCCAGATACAGTATACGCATATTTTTCCTCCTTACGCTTTCATATGATTGATCATATCAGCCAGATATCCCGCGCCGAATCCGTTGTCGATATTGACGACAGAAACACCGCTGGCGCAGGAATTCAGCATGGACAGCAGAGCGGAAAGACCGCCGAACGAGGCGCCGTAGCCGACACTGGTCGGGACGGCGATCACCGGACAGTCCGTAAGACCTCCGATCACACTGGCAAGCGCTCCCTCCATCCCCGCAATGGCTATGATGACGCTGGCACTCATGATCTCATCGAGATGCGCGAGAGTCCGGTGCAGTCCCGCAACACCTACATCATAAAGTTTTACTACTTTGTTGCCCAGAATTTCGGCAGTGACGGCTGCCTCTTCGGCGACCGGAATATCACTCGTTCCTCCGGTAGCGATGACGATATTTCCGATCCCGTCCGGCTCAGGCATATCGCCGATCACGCCGCAGCGCGCTTCGCTATAATAATGAAGAAAATGAGCTTTTTTCACTTCTGCAGCGGACTCCTCAGATAACCGGGTGATCAGAATCGTATTCTGTCCGTTTTTCAGCATGGTGTCTGAAATACCGACGATCTGTTCCGGCGTTTTTCCGGCGCCGTAAATAACCTCTGCCGTACCCTGCCGCAGTCTCCTGTGCAGATCCACTTTGGCATAACCGATATCTTCAAAGGGCTGTTCCTTCAGCTGCAGAACCGCATCCTCCACAGAAACTCTTCCGTCACGGACATTTTCCAGCAGCTGTTTTATCTCATTTTTTTTTTTTTTTCCTCCAGATCCAAAGATACGCCTGTGTAAAATTCTTTCAGCCTGTCTACAATATCCTCGCGATATTCCCACAGACGCGGAATCTGAGCTTCCGGCAGCTGAATTTTCGCCTGCCCGTTCTGAGAACGGATGCGGAAATTCCGAAAGCCGAGAGAAAACAGATAGCCTTCCGCTGTTTCAGCCGCCCTCAGTTTTTCTTCCGTGATCTTCTCTCCGTACGGAAATCTCGTAGCCAGACAGGCATAGGCCGGTTTATCCCAGGTAAACAGCCCCGCTTCTTTAGAAAGCAGGCGTATCTTCTGCTTTGTCAGGCCGCATTCGCGAAGAGGAGAAAGAACGGAAAGCTCAGCCAGAGCTTTCATTCCGGGACGGTCGTCATAATCATCGGAAGCGTTTGTGCCGTCCAGCAGAACAGGAAAGCCGTCCGCCTCCGCAGCCTGTCGGATTGTGCCGAAAATAGCCTTTTTGCAGCGATAACAGCGGTCGGGAGGATTTTCTCCGACGCCCGGAACGGAAAGTATCTTCCGTGTCAGAATTCTGACGTCGGCCTTCAGATGCCGCGCCAGTTTTTCAGCGTCCTCCAGCTCAAAAGAAGGCTGAAATTCCGACTTTACATAATACGCCCGTACCTTTTCGGCATATTTATCTGCGGCATACAGGAGATATGCCGAATCGACGCCGCCGGAAAAAGCGACAGCCACTGTCGGATGATGTATAAAAAAATCACGCAATGTCATTCGATCTCTCCTTTCTGCTGCTATCCCGGAAATACAGACAGGACTGATATTTCCGGAATAACCAAAAAAGAAAACACACAAACCTTCTTCTGAAGATCCGTGTGCTTTCTCAGCATACAATTTCCATCAAAATTTTTTCTGCTCTCTTATCTGTTTTAATATAAGTAAAAAACGGCTGCCCGGCGTGCCCGGCGGTCTGACGCCGATAAACCAGCGACATTCTGTCCTGTTTTTTCACGTATCTGATGCTTCTGCATCAGAAGAAACAGCTTCATGCTGTTTCTGAGATTATATTTCATGCAGAATGCAAAGTCAATACTGTGCCCTCACAAAGATATCATTCTGCAACATTTAATTTGAAGCACAGCCTGCAGATTCTGTATTTTTTCCTATGCTTTTTTTACCTCCCGGATAACATCGCGGATCAGATAATTCATATTGAGATCACTGACGCCGACCACGATATTATCACAGTGGTTTACGGGAATCAGAATTCGTTTTGCTCTGCTCTGAGCTACCGCGACCGCCATGGCAGGCGTAATTTCTCCCAGCAGAGCGTCAGCGATTACGATTCCGACAGGTCCGATAATGATATCCGCTTTTCTGCTGGTCACGATCACCGCATTCTCTCCCGTAGCCGCTTCATCCGCCCCCGCTTTCAGCATGGCAGAAGTGGCTGCTGAATTTGTTCCCACCGCGGTAACGACAGCTTCCGGAACGTTTTCTTTGAGCATGGAAACCAGCTTTTTTCCGATACCGCCGCCCTGGGCATCGATCACAAGTATATTCATAATATTCCTCCCCGCTGAACAGCGCCCTGCATTTTTTCCATCCGCTTCCGGATACAGAGATGATAACAACAAAAAACACGAGTGTCCTTACAGCTACTGAAATGCCGTAAGGACACTCGCTATGGTGCGGTCGATGGGACTTGAACCCATACGTCTGTTGACACACGCCCCTCAAACGTGCCTGTCTGCCTATTCCAGCACGACCGCAAGCAACAGTAATATAATAGCTCTGACAGACACTATTGTCAATAGTATTTTTCATATTTTCAGAAACAAAAAAACTTCTATCATAAGTAAAATAAGTAAAAACCGAAAAAATTTTTTAGAGCTGTATATAATTTTTTTCTTTTCTCTGTTATCACAGAATATTTCTGCTATACTGAAACACGGTAAAAATAACGGCAAAAGACTGTGGCCGGAGCCTTTCTGAAACCATCGGGGAACAGGAAAACGAAACTGATCCGCAGTATCTTTGACAGTACAGCCTGCAGACCCCGTAGAGAGTCTATCAACGCTGCTGCTTTATAATTATAAGGAGAAATATAACAATGATTCAACAACATACACACCCGCTGAAACGCCTGTCTTCTTTTCGATGTATTCTGCGCCTTGCCGTCTATCTGGCCGGTATCGTCCTTCTGGCTCTGGGTATCACGCTGAATACAAAAACACTGCTCGGCGTCTCCCCTATTATCTCGATCCCGTATAATATCAGTATCATAACAGGAGCCGCTCTCGGATTCGTCACATTCCTGTTTTACTGCGCTCTCATTCTGCTTCAGCTGATCCTGCTGCGCAGAGATTTTCACCCTGTTCAGTTTCTGCAGATCTTCATGAGCCTGCTGACGAGTCTTTTCATTCAGAT
>CALXIZ010000127.1 GCA_944388495.1 uncultured Clostridia bacterium
CGAATGCAACCTGCTCGCCCAGTCCCAGTCTTGCGCTCAGCGTCGTCGTGATTGCCGCCGTCAGCGTCGTCTTACCGTGGTCGACGTGTCCGATTGTTCCGATGTTAATATGCGGTTTATTTCTCTCGAATTTTTCCTTAGCCATTGATATTGCCTCCTAAATACAGGATGCAGACTTCCGTTCTGCTGCGGAAGTCCGCACATATGATATAAAAACGTTTCCGTTCTTCTTTTTATTTCGTAACCTTTTCCAAGAGATTTGCAGGGAGCTGTTCGAAGTGATCCATCTGCATGACGTATACACCTCTGCCCTGTGTCTTCGATCTCAGGTCTGTAGCATAACCGAACATCTCGGAAAGCGGAACAAAGCCTCTTACCGATACTGTGCCGTTTCTGATGTCAGAACCTTCGATACGTCCTCTTCTGGAAGAAATATCGCCGATGATATCGCCCATATACTCTTCCGGAACTGTTACTTCCACCTTGAAGATAGGCTCCAGAAGTACCGGCTTCGCCTTCTTGGACGCTTCCTTGAATGCCATGGATGCCGCAATTTTGAAGGCCATTTCCGAGGAGTCGACTTCGTGATAAGAACCGTCATACAGCTCTACGCCGACGTCCACTACCTGATAACCCGCGAGGATACCTGTCTGCATCGCTTCCTGGATACCTTCGTCGATCTTCGGAATATATTCCTTCGGAATCGCACCGCCGACGATGGAGTTCTTGAATTCGTAGCCGGATCCCGGTTCTCTCGGATAAACCTTGATCTTGACATGACCGTACTGACCGCGGCCGCCGGACTGCTTCGCATACTTGTAATCCACATCCGCAGGCGCTGTCAGAGTTTCCTTGTAGGAAACCTGAGGCTTTCCGACATTCGCTTCTACCTTGAACTCTCTGAGCAGACGGTCTACGATGATATCGAGGTGCAACTCACCCATACCCGCGATGATCGTCTGGCCTGTATCAGGGTTCGTATAAGTCTTGAAGGTCGGGTCTTCCTCTGCCAGTTTTGCCAGAGCGATACCCATCTTTTCCTGTCCGGCCTTTGTCTTCGGCTCGATGGCGATCTCGATTACCGGATCAGGGAAGTCCATGGATTCGAGGATGATCGGATTCTTCTCGTCGCAGAGCGTATCACCTGTCGTCGTATCCTTGAGACCGACTGCAGCAGCGATATCGCCTGCATATACCTTCTCGATTTCCTCACGCTTATTGGAGTGCATCTGAAGGATACGGCCGATTCTCTCTCTCTTGCCCTTCGTCGAATTGTAGACGTAAGAGCCGGAATCCAGAGTACCGGAATAAACGCGGAAGAATGCCAGCTTTCCTACAAACGGGTCTGCCATGATCTTGAATGCCAGAGCCGCAAAAGGACCGTTGTCATCCGCATGACGTTCCGCTTCCTCATCGGAATCAGGCAGAACACCCTGGATAGGCGGGATATCGAGCGGAGACGGCATATAGTCGATGACCGCGTCGAGCATCATCTGTACGCCCTTGTTCTTGTATGCGGAACCGCACAGCATAGGAACCATCTCGCCTGCGATCGTGGATTTACGGATCGCTTTTTTGATGTCTTCCTCGGACAGATCATCTTCCTCGAGATACTTCATCATGAGCTCTTCATCTGTCTCCGCTACGGATTCCAGCAGAGCACGGCGCCATTCAGCAGCCTGCTCTTTCATATCCTCAGGAATGTCAGCTTCTTCGATTTCTTTTCCCAGGTCATCCTTGTAGATCTCGGATTTCATCTTGATGAGATCGATGATCCCGGTGAAGGTATCCTCTTTGCCGATCGGGAGCTGTACAGGAACCGCATTCGCTTTGAGACGGTCTTTTACCATATCGATGACACGGTAATAGTCGGCACCGAGGATGTCCATCTTGTTTACAAAGATCATTCTCGGAACTCCGTATCTCTCAGCCTGACGCCATACAGTTTCAGACTGCGGCTCTACGCCTCCCTTTGCGCAGAGAACGGTAACCGCACCGTCGAGTACACGGAGAGATCTTTCAACCTCTACCGTGAAGTCCACGTGTCCCGGTGTATCGATGATATTGATACGGTTGCCTTTCCACTGACAGGTCGTAGCCGCGGAAGTGATCGTGATACCTCTTTCCTGCTCCTGCTCCATCCAGTCCATCGTAGCGGCACCGTCATGAGTTTCGCCGATTTTATGAGTTCTGCCGGTATAAAACAGTATTCTTTCTGTCGTCGTCGTCTTGCCGGCATCGATATGCGCCATGATACCGATATTTCTTGTCTTCTCTAACGGAAATTTTCTGGGCATATTCGCTCCTCCTTTCCGGACTTTTCAAAGTCCCGATTTTCTCTCGTGTTTTTGAAAAAACACAGACACAGAGTACCCGGAAAATCTGCAGATTTTCTCTTTTCCCCCAGCGCCATGCTGCGGAATATCTGCAAAAGCCGGGCAGGATCCGCATTCATGCGGCAGCCTTATGCCGCCGTCCTACCATCTGTAGTGTGCGAACGCCTTGTTTGCCTCTGCCATCTTGTGCGTATCTTCTTTTCTCTTAACCGATGCGCCGGTATTGTTCGATGCGTCCACGAGTTCCTTGGCGAGTCTTTCATACATATACTTCTCGCCTCTTTCTCTCGTGTACTTCGTGAGCCATCTGAGACCGAGCGTCTGTCTTCTGTCCGGTCTTACCTCGATAGGAACCTGATAGTTTGCTCCGCCGACACGTCTTGCTTTTACTTCTACGACCGGCATGATATTGTTCATAGCCTTTTCGAATACTTCGAGAGGCTCTTCTCCGGTCATTTCTCTGATCATATCGAAAGCATCATATACGATGCTCTGTGCGACTCCCTTCTTTCCGTCCAGCATGATGTTGTTGATCAGCTTGGATACGACAACACTGCCGTAAACCGGATCAGGAAGTACTTCTCTCTTAGGAACGCTTCCTTTTCTAGGCACTTCTCTTCCCTCCTCATTTTATAATCCGCCGCAGGGCGGACTACCTGCCCCGGCCACATACCGGAGCTCAGGTACTCGACAGCCCGAGACTGCCGCGGTGCGCAGATATAAGTCTTTGATTAGATATATATCATTTCCTCATCGTGCGTCTGTGATATCCTTCGCAATCTGTACGAAACGAGACCACCGATTCCGTGGTGAGGGCGCAGAAAATAACTTGCTTTGCCGTGATCCTCCTTAACAGGAATCACCGTATTTTTATCTTATTTTTTAGGTGCTTTCGCTCCGTACTTGGAACGGGCCTGCATTCTTCCGGATACGCCTGCCGTATCGAGAGTACCTCTGACGATGTGATATCTTACACCCGGCAGATCCTTTACTCTTCCTCCGCGGATCAGGACAACGCTGTGCTCCTGAAGATTGTGGCCGATTCCCGGAATGTAGGCAGTTACCTCCATACCGTTTGTCAGACGAACTCTGGCAACCTTTCTGAGAGCTGAATTCGGCTTCTTAGGAGTTACCGTCTTCACGGACGTACACACGCCTCTCTTCTGTGGGGACTTTGTGTTCGTCGGAACTCTCTTGAGGGAATTCATTCCTCTTAAGAGGGCCGGTGCCGTAGACTTCTTTACAGTCCTTTTACGGCCTTCTCTTACTAACTGATTGATAGTAGGCATTCTTTTCTCCTTTCCTGCAGATTGTGCGGCAGCACAAACGCATAATGATAATGATAATATATCTAAACCATTTCGGCTTAAATCGTATCTGTCCGCACAGCCTTCTTCGGCTCTCTGCCGCTTCGGACTCAGAGCGGCTGTTTCTGCGGTTTTTCCGCGGCCTGCATATCGTCATCCTGCCTCTGCGAAAGAATCCGTCCCGCAACAGCGGCGCCGGTTTCGATTCCGCACTGCATGCCGAGCTGACGTCTGGAGGGAACGCGGATAATCCGTATTCCGTTTTTCTCAGCAGCCGCTTCGATCCCTTTCGTTACAAAAGAGTCAGCATCTTCGGCGATATAGACCTCGCTGAGCCTTTTCTGCTCGATCATGCGAAAAGTCTGCTTTACTCCGACGACGATGCCTTCGGCTCTGCGCTTCGCTGACATGACATCCTCCTGTCTTCTTTTTCCGCCGGATATTTTTCCGCGGCATCGTTCTGCCGCCGGCGGATAAATCAAGGCAACCTAAATCGGTGGCCGCTCACGCAGCCACCGATCATTTACTTCAGGCCGACATTCAGTATATCATCCCCATACTGACAATGTCAATCATATATTTTTTATCCGACCGCAGAATTTTTATTCCTGCAGATCTATATTTTCCGCATTTTCCTCTTCGAAGAATACGATTTCATCTTCCTCATGATCTTCCGGTTCCGCATCGGCCGGTTCGCCATGCTCCGGTGCATCGGCAGCCCGGGAATCCGCCTGTTCAGCCATTTCCTCTTCGTGCCTTCTGCGTTCGAATTCCTCCATGAGTCCGGTGTTTTCCCCGTAATCCAGATCGATATCCTTGTAGATCTTCATGCCGGTACCGGCAGGAATCAACTTTCCGATAATGACATTTTCCTTCAGACCTCTCAGATGATCCACCTTTCCTTTGATCGCCGCATCGGTCAGAACCCTCGTCGTCTCCTGGAAAGATGCCGCCGAAAGGAAGGAATCTGTCGCCAGAGATGCTTTTGTGATACCCAGCAGTACGACCTTTCCCGTCGCCTGCTCCAGCCCCTCTTCCAGAGCCTTTTCATTCGCTTCGTCAAATTCACGCTGTGTGTAGAGCGCTCCCGGCAGGAGATTTGTTTCACCGGGTTCTTCGATTCTCACTTTGCCGAGCATCTGGCTTACGATAACCTCGATATGCTTGTCGTTGATGTCTACACCCTGCATCTTATAGACTCGCTGTACCTCCTTGATGAGATACTGATAGACGCCTTCGACTCCCTTGATGCGCAGGATATCGTGAGGATTCAGCGGTCCCTGCGTAATGCCGCTTCCGGCCGTGATGAAATCGCCTTCTCTGACTCTCAGACGTGCTCCGTAAGGAATGACGTAGATACGTTCTTCCTCACCCTGAACTCTTACCTCAGTCTTGTTGTCTTTTCTGGATTCGATAGAAACCACCGTGCCGTCCGCTTCACAGATTTCCGCCAGACCTTTCGGTTTTCTGGCCTCGAACAGTTCTTCGACTCGCGGAAGACCCTGTGTGATATCGCCGCCGGCAACGCCGCCCGTATGGAATGTACGCATCGTCAGCTGTGTACCCGGTTCTCCGATAGACTGTGCCGCCGTGATGCCGACCGCTTCACCGATATTTACCGTCTCACCCGTAGCAAGGCATCTTCCGTAGCACTTCGCACATACGCCGATCGTGCTCTTGCAGGTCAGTACCGAACGGATTTTTACCGATTCAATGCCGGCTTTTTCGATGGCTTCAGCCTGCTGATCGGTAATCTCTTCGTTTTTCGCCACCAGCAGTTTGCCCGTCTTCGGATGAACGATATCCTCCAGCGAAGTTCTTCCCGCGATTCTCAGCTTCAGAGATTCGATGATTTCCTTGCCGTCCGCAAAAGCGCTGACTTCAATGCCTTCTTCTGTTCCGCAGTCGATTTCTCTCACGATAACATTATGGCTGACGTCTACGAGACGTCTCGTGAGATAACCGGAGTCTGCCGTACGCAGTGCCGTATCCGACAGACCCTTGCGGGCTCCGTTGGAAGATACGAAGTAATCCAGGATAGACAGACCTTCACGGAAGTTAGCTGTGATCGGAATCTCAATCGTCTTTCCTGACGCATTCGCCATCAGACCCCGCATGCCTCCGACCTGCTTGATCTGGTTTTTACTTCCCCGGGCTCCGGAGTGCGCCATGATAAAGAGGTTGTTGAGAGAACCGAGCGAATCCATCAGTTCGTCAGCGATCTTTTCCGTCGTCTCGTTCCAGGTCTGAATTACCTTTTCGTAACGCTCTTCGTTTGACATCAGTCCCCGGCGGTATGCCGTCTGATATTTATCGACAAGCTCGTTCGCTTTCGCGATGATTGCCGGTTTTGATTCCGGAATTTCCATGTCGGATACACTGATCGTAATCGCTGCTACCGTAGAATAATGGTATCCCATGGATTTGATATGATCCAGCATCTCCGCCGTTCCCGTATTTCCGTGTACTTTATAGCATTTATCGATGATCTGTCCCAGTTTTTTCTTGTCACACAGGAAATCAACCTCAAGGCTGTACGGATCCTGCGTTCTGTCCACAAATCCCAGATCCTGCGGAATATTCTGATTGAAGATAAATCTTCCCACCGTGGATTCCACCAGTCTGCCCGGATCGTCCTCCGAAAGCTTGCGTCTGACTTTGACACGGGCGTGAATGCCTACGATATGTGCGCTGTAGGCCATCATCATCTCATCGAAATCGGTGAAAATCTTGCCGTCTCCGACTTCCGCATAAGTGGCTCTTTCTTCCTGTCCCGGATGAGTGAGATAATAACTGCCCAGAATCATATCCTGTGTCGGTGTCGTGATCGGCGAACCGTCTTTCGGTGCCAGAATATTGTTGACAGACAGCATCAGGTATCTCGCCTCAGCCTGTGCCTCGACGGACAGCGGCAGATGAACGGCCATCTGGTCGCCGTCAAAGTCTGCATTGTAGGCAGTACATACCAGCGGATGCAGTTTGATGGCTTTGCCTTCTACGAGTACAGGTTCAAATGCCTGGATACCCAGGCGGTGAAGCGTAGGAGCCCTGTTGAGGAGAACAGGATGCTGTTTGATGACTTCATCGAGAACATCCCATACTTCCGGCTTTACTTTTTCCACCATACGCTTCGCGCTTTTGATATTATGAGCGATCTCATTCTCCACAAGCTTTTTCATAATGAAAGGCTTGAAAAGTTCGAGCGCCATTTTTTTCGGAAGTCCGCACTGATAGAATTTCAGTTCCGGTCCGACGACGATTACGGAACGTCCGGAATAATCGACACGTTTACCCAGCAGGTTCTGTCTGAAACGTCCCTGTTTGCCCTTGAGCATGTCGGACAGAGACTTCAGAGGTCTTCCTCCCGGACCTGTGACAGGGCGTCCTCTTCTGCCGTTGTCGATCAGTGCGTCAACCGCTTCCTGCAGCATTCTCTTTTCATTTCTGACGATGATATCCGGCGCACCCAGATCCAGAAGACGCTTCAGGCGGTTGTTTCTGTTTATGACACGACGATACAGATCATTCAGATCCGATGTGGCAAATCTGCCTCCGTCCAGCTGAACCATCGGTCTCAGATCAGGCGGAATGACAGGAATAACCTCCAGAACCATCCACTCCGGCTTGTTTCCCGACATCCGCAGAGCTTCGATGACCTCCAGCCGTCTCACGATTCTGATTTTCTTCTGGCCGCTGGCATCCTTCAGCTTTTCTCTGAGCTCCGCGGAAAGCTCATCCAGGTCGATATGAGTCAGAAGCTCACGCACGGCTTCCGCGCCCATTCCCGCCTTAAATGAGTTTCCGTAAGAATCTCTGGCTTCACGGTACTGTGCCTCCGTCAGAATCTCTTTGTAGGCCAGGTTTGTTCCCTGGCCCGGATCTGTCACGATATAAGCCGCAAAATAAAGCACTCTTTCCAGATTCCGCGGAGAGATATCGAGTACCAGACCCATTCTGCTCGGAATTCCCTTGAAGTACCAGATATGGGATACCGGCGCCGCCAGCTCGATATGACCCATACGTTCTCTTCTTACTTTGGCTTTTGTCACCTCTACACCACAGCGGTCGCAGACAATCCCCTTATAGCGGATTCTCTTGTATTTTCCGCAGTGGCATTCCCAGTCCTTCTGAGGTCCGAAAATCCTCTCGCAGAAAAGTCCGTCCTTCTCCGGCTTCAGAGTTCTGTAATTGATCGTCTCCGGCTTTTTTACCTCTCCCCGGGACCAGCTTCTGATCTTTTCCGTCGAAGCGAGACTGATCTGTAATGCTTCAAAATTGTTCAGTTCCTGCAAGGAGTGTCCCCCCTTTTCTGTTCACATCCAGTTACGGGCATTTGTTGACTTTCCTTATTCTTCATCGCCGGAAAAAAGCGTATCTTCATCGGAAAAGATTTCCGCCTCCGTATCTTCTTCCATATCTTCCATGTCATCCTCTTCCGCGAAATCACTTTCACTGTCCGTATCCGCTTCCGTGTCTTCCATGAAACCGGATCCTTCCCTGAGATATTCCTCGGTATGAGAGGATTTATCCGGATCATTGGCGATGATTTTTTCGAGCTCCGGCAGAGATTCCGTATCATAGGAGTCTTTGAGCTCCACTTCTTCGCCCTTGTCATTGAGTACTTTCACATCGAGGGCCAGACTCTGCATTTCCTTGATGAGAACCTTGAAGGATTCCGGTATACCCGGTTCCGGAATATTTTCGCCCTTGACGATCGCTTCATAAGTCTTTACACGGCCCACTACATCATCTGATTTTACCGTCAGAATTTCCTGCAGCGTGTATGCCGCACCATATGCTTCGAGAGCCCATACTTCCATCTCTCCGAAACGCTGTCCGCCGAACTGGGCTTTTCCTCCCAGAGGCTGCTGTGTTACGAGGGAATACGGACCTGTACTTCTCGCATGAATTTTATCATCTACGAGATGATGGAGTTTGAGCATATACATGATGCCGACCGTGACAGGATTATCGAAGTATTCTCCCGTTCTTCCGTCGCGCATCCAGAGTTTTCCTGTCGGCGGAACACCTGTCTCTTCAAAGAGATCGAGGATATCCTCCTCCATGGCACCGTCGAAGACAGGGGTCGCGATATACCAGCCCTTTCTCTTGGCCGCCAGACCGATGTGTGTTTCGAGCACCTGACCGACATTCATTCGGGAAGGTACGCCCAGAGGATTCAGCATGACCTGAAGTGTCGTGCCGTCTTCCATAAACGGCATATCCTCCTCCGGCAGGATTCTCGAAATGACACCTTTGTTTCCGTGTCTTCCCGCCATTTTATCTCCGACATTTATCTTTCTCTTCGTCGCCACATAGCATCTTACAAGCTTATTGACACCCGGAGGAAGCTCGTCGCCTTTATCTCTCGAGAAAATCTTTACATCTACGACGATTCCCGTCTCTCCGTGCGGAAGACGCAGCGATGTGTCTCTCACTTCTCTCGCCTTTTCTCCGAAGATCGCCCGCAGCAGACGCTCCTCAGCCGTAAGCTCTGTCTCACCCTTCGGCGTAACCTTACCTACCAGGATATCGGATGCATTGACCTCCGCACCGATGCGGATAATGCCGTCTTCATCCAGATCCTTGAGAGCATCTTCTCCCACATTAGGAATATCGCGCGTGATCTCCTCCGGTCCCAGCTTGGTATCTCTCGATTCCGATTCATATTCCTCGATATGAATGGATGTAAGTGCATCGTCCATCAGCAGACGCTCGTTGAGTACGATAGCGTCCTCATAATTGTAGCCTTCCCAGGTCATGAAACCCACGAGAAGATTTTTTCCGAGCGCCAGATCTCCGTGATCCGTAGACGGTCCGTCCGCGATGATCTCTTCTTTCTCCACATGCTCGTTTTTGTTGACAATCGGTATCTGATTGACGCAGGTTCCCTGATTGGAACGCTTGAATTTGAGCAGATTATAGATATCTTTTCCGCCGTCCTCATCGCGCCGTACGACGATTTTACGCGCATCGACATACTCGACGGTTCCCGCATTTTTTGCGATCACTACCACACGTGAATCGTGCGCGGCTACGGCTTCCATGCCGGTTCCCACGATCGGCGCATCGGCAATCAGCAGAGGCACCGCCTGTCTCTGCATGTTTGCACCCATGAGAGCCCGGTTTGCGTCATCGTGTTCGAGGAACGGGATCAGAGCTGTCGCCAGAGAAACTACCTGCTTCGGGGAAACGTCCATGTAATCGATCTTTTCTCTCGGCACCAGATCGATTTCGCCGCCGACACCTCTTGAGGCCACTTTTTTATTTACAAATCTGTGATTTTCATCGAGAGGCTCGTTTGCCTGAGCGATGATCATCGGTTCTTCCTCATCCGCTGTCAGATAATGAATCGTATCCGTAACGATGCCGGTTTCCTTGTCGACGAGACGATACGGCGTTTCGATAAATCCGTACTCATTGACTCTGCCGTAAGTCGTCAGTGAACCGATCAGGCCGATGTTCGGACCTTCCGGTGTTTCAATAGGACACATTCTTCCATAGTGGGAATGATGTACATCACGCACCTCGAATCCGGCGCGTTCTCTTGAAAGTCCGCCCGGGCCCAGCGCTGACAGTCTTCTCTTATGAGTCAGCTCACTCAGAGGGTTGTTCTGATCCATGAACTGAGAGAGCTGGGAACTTCCGAAGAACTCCTTGATGGCAGCTGTCACAGGGCGGATATTCATCAGAGCCTGCGGCGTCGCAGCTTCAACATCCTGAATCGTCATTCTTTCCTTTACGACACGTTCCATTCTCGCCAGACCGATCCGGAACTGATTCTGAAGCAGCTCGCCCACCGTTCTCAGTCTTCTGTTGCCGAGATGGTCGATATCGTCCACCCTGCCGATATTGTAGTTCAGATTGAGAATATAGCTGACCGATGCGATAATATCCTCGATCAGGATATGCTTCGGAGACAGTTCGTGTCTTTTTTCATGCAGAATCCGCTTGAATTCCTGTTCACCGACTCCTTCGTTTTCCTTCAGGAGCTTCATCAGCGCAGGATAGAAAACCTTGTCCGCCACCTTTGTATCGGATAAATCATAATCCACATATGCATGAATATCGACAAAATTGTTTCCGATTACTTTGACCTTTTTTCCGGTCTCATGCATGTCGTAGACCCATACGAACACGATACCGGCATTTTCGATCTTCACGGCGGTATCATGTGAAATCACTTCATCTTCCTCCGCCAGAAGTTCTCCGGTATTCGGATCGATGACATCCTCCGCCGCCGTACATCCGACAATACGATTCGTGAGTCCCAGCTTATTGTTATATTTATATCTGCCTACCTTGGCCAGATCATATCTTTTCGGATCAAAAAACAGAGAATCAAGCAGCGACTTTGCGCTCTCCACTGTAGGAGGCTCGCCCGGACGCAGCTTTTTATATATCTCCTTTAATCCTTCTTCATAATTATGTGTCGTATCTCTTTCGAGTGTCTTCAGAAGACGTTCATCTTCACCGAAAAGCTCGATGATTTCTTCATTCGTCCCGAATCCGAACGCTCTGAGCAGTGTCGTCACCGGCTGTTTTCTCGTCCGGTCCACTCTGACAGAGATAATCTCATTGGAATCCGTTTCATATTCGAGCCACGCACCTCTGTTCGGAATGATGGTTGTCGAGTACAGACTGTTATTTGATTTATCTGTCGTAACCGCATAGTAAGGGCCCGGAGATCTCACGAGCTGCGTAACGACTACTCGTTCCGCACCGTTATAGATAAAGGTTCCCTTTTCTGTCATCAGAGGAAAATCTCCCATGAAGACATCCTGTTCCTTGACTTCACCGGTTTCTTTATTTACCAGACGCGCCTTGACACGAAGCGGCGCGGCATAAGTAACATCGCGTTCCTTGCACTCTTCCTGACCGTACTTGGGCGAATCGCTGAGTGAATAATCGATAAATTCCAGCACGAGATTCCCCGCGTAATCGTGTATCGGAGAGATATCTTCGAATACTTCTTTCAGGCCTTCTTCCACGAACCATTTATAAGATTCGTTCTGAATCTCAAGAAGGTGTGGCATCTGAGCTACCTCTTTGATCTTTGCGTAGCTCATTCTCGTCTTTTTGCCTATTTTGACAGGCTGTGGCATATTCATCACTCCTTGCATGCGAACAAATACATAAGTGTAGTGGCGTAGCAGTGTACTATAATACCATATTTATCTTTTCGAGTCAATATTTATTTCCCAAAAATCATTCTTTCATTTCCTGCAGAAATGTCTTCTTTCCCTGTTCCATGTCTTTTGACAGAGTTCATCTGACGGCATGATATACAAAAGACACTGCCCGCTGAGGGCAGTGTCTTCTTCAGGATATCTGAATCTGAAATTCTTATTTGAGTTCTATAACAGCGCCGACTTCTTCGAGCTTTGCCTTGATTTCGTCTGCTTCTGCCTTCTCTACATTTTCCTTTACGTTGGAAGGAGCTCCGTCTACGACTTCCTTTGCTTCCTTCAGACCGAGACCAGTGATTTCTCTTACGGCCTTGATTACCTTGATCTTTTCTGCGCCGACTTCCTTGAGTACTACAGTGAACTCAGTCTGCTCAGCTGCGCCGCCTTCAGCAGCACCTGCTGCGCCTGCTACAGCTACAGGAGCTGCAGCGGATACGCCGAACTCTTCTTCGCATGCCTTTACCAGTTCGTTAAGTTCTAATACTGTCATGCCTTTTATCGCTTCGATGATCTGATCCTTATCCATTCTTATTTCCTCCTTTTATCCGTTTTTGTGTCAGTTCCCCGTAAAAGGGTTCTGACAGACCGGTTTAAAAATATATCTCTGATATTTCACACAGCCGGGCTGTGTCATCCGGCTATTATTCCGCGGAATTCTCCTCCGCAGGTGCTGCCTCTTCGGAAGCTTCCGCTGCAGGTGCCTCCGGAGTCTCCTCTGCTGCCGGCTCTGCAGCTGCTTCTGCAGCCGGTGCCGGTTCTACGCCGGCTTCCTTCTGATCCGCGATCGCCTGTAACAGGTAAACGAGCTTGGATACCGGAGACTTGATGCTTCCCATGAATTTTGCAATGAGCTCTTCTCTCGAAGGGAGCTTTGCAATCTCCATGATACCGGCCTGATCGTAAAATTCTCCTTCTACGATACCGGCCTTAAAGGACATCTTATCAAACTTCTTGATGATGCTGTTGAGCTCTCTTGCAGGAGCCGTAGCGTCTTCATAACCGAATGCAAATGCGCTCGGTCCGTTCAGCACCTGAGTAAGAGCCTCGTATTCTGTTCCTTTAATCGCACGGCTGACGAGCGTATTCTTATAAACAGTATAATCGATGCCGGCTTCACGCAGCTGCTTTCTCATGGCATCGGCTTCTCCTACCGTGATGCCCATATAGTCGATGACGACAGCAGACTTCGATCTCTCAAACTTATCTTTGATCTCATCGATGACAGCCTGCTTCGCCTGTAAACTTTCTACTGACATATTTTCTCTCCTTTCTGACGCGCCGGAACGCGTCTGATACTGTAAAAAACCGAAAGTATTCCGCGCTGTAATACACAGAGACACTGCACGGAAAAATGCCCCGCCCGAAGACGTCCGCATACCGCAGGCTTTTTACAGGCGGCCCGTCTCTCCGCCCTGCGGCAGATGACGTTCCGTTCGGTTCAGGTTTTCCTGTATTCCGAAGACACAGGAAAAGCCTTTTCCGCAGACAGAAAAGGCTCTTGATTTATCAATAAGACCTCGGCAGGAAATTAAGCTCACGCACCTGCTGTCTACGGCTTGTATTCTATTCTCTTTTATTTTCCGTTATCAAAACGCTGTTTTTTCTTCGAAAAAATTATTTCCTAAGAAATCTTGAGCGGATTGATTTTGATTCCAGGTCCCATCGTGGATGAAATCGTTACGCTTCTGAGATACTGGCCCTTTGCTGCGGCCGGTCTGGCTTTTACAACAGCCTCGAGAAGCGCATCGAAATTTTCCTTCAGCTTTTCCGGACCGAAGGACACTCTTCCGATCGGGGTGTGGATGATATTCGTCTTGTCCAGACGGTATTCGACCTTACCGGCTTTGATCTCACTCAGAGCCTGAGTCACATTCATCGTAACAGTACCGGATTTCGGATTCGGCATCAGACCCTTAGGTCCCAGGATCTTACCGAGACGGCCTACGACACCCATCATGTCCGGAGTCGCTACCACAACGTCAAATTCAAACCAGTTTTCAGTCTGAATCTTCTTTGCCATCTCCTCAGCGCCGACATAATCGGCACCGGCCTCTTCCGCTTCCTTGGCTTTTTCGCCCTTTGCAAATACGAGAACTCTCTTCGTCTTTCCTGTTCCGTGCGGAAGTACGATCGCACCTCTGACCTGCTGATCAGCGTGTCTGGAATCGACACCGAGACGGATGGAAACTTCAACGGTCTCGTCAAACTTTGCTTTCGGCATCTTGTTCAGGATGTCAAAAGCTTCTGCTGTTTCGTAATAAGTCTGCTTATCAAACTCGGCCAGAGCCGCTTTGTAAGCTTTTCCTCTCTTTGGCATATTTACCTCCCTGTGGTTCAGACGGCTTCCGCCTCCCACTTATTAGCCCTCGACTACAACAATACCCATACTTCTCGCAGTTCCCTTGATCATGGATGTCGCCGCATCCAGATCCGCTGCGTTCAGGTCAGGCATCTTTGTCTGAGCGATCTCTCTTACCTGCGTCTCTGTCAGAGTAGCAACCTTTGTCTTGTTCGGCTCTGCGGAAGCAGATTCGATACCGGCTGCCTTCTTGAGGAGAACCGCTGCAGGCGGAGTCTTCGTGATAAAAGTAAAGGATCTGTCAGAATAAACGGTGATAACAACAGGAATAATCATTCCCGGCTGATCTGCTGTCTTCGCATTGAACTGCTTGCAGAAATCCATGATGTTAACACCCTTCTGACCGAGAGCAGGACCTACCGGAGGAGCAGGAGTCGCACCGCCTGCAGGAATCTGCAGTTTAATCAAACCTTCTACTTTCTTTGCCATGTCTTTCACCTCCTAACATGCGCCCAAACGGCAAAATTGCAATCTATGAAAATAAAAAATTGCTTACGAAATTTTTTCGACCTGTCCGAACTCGAGTTCCACCGGAGTTTCGCGGCCGAACATGGAAATGCGGACCTTCATAATCTGTTTTTCCATATTGATCTCTTCCACGACTCCCATGAAGTTATCAAACGGACCGTCGGTCACTTTCACCGTATCGCCTACGGCGATATCGATGGATACAAAGACTTTTTCGATTCCCATCCGGCGCACCTCTTCGTTTGTAAGAGGGATCGGATCGGATCCGTGTCCCACAAATCCGGTAACACCCTGTGTATTGCGGATCAGGTACCAGGATTCACTCGTCACGATCATTTTTACAATGACATAACCGGGAAACATCTTCTGTGTCTTCACTTTGCGCTGACCATTCCTGATCTCGACTACGTCTTCTGTAGGAACGACGACGCACTGTATCAGATCCTGCATGCCTCTGTTCTCGACGATCTTTTCGATGTTGACCTTGACCTTGTTCTCATGGCCTGAATAGGTATGCACGACATACCACTTCGCTTTTTCCGAATCAGAGGATGAATCCGGCATCATGCTGCTGTCAGAAGAATCCGTTCCGGATATTTCCTCAGATACCTCATCTTCTTCTGTACCTTCAGTCTCTCCGATCTCCGGAAATTCCTCTTCGGCTGCGGCATTCTCCCTGCTGTCGTCTTCCTCATAATCTTCATAATCGTCATCGTAGAATTCATCGCTGAAGAACTCGTCGGCTTCCAGGAATTCATTTTTTATGTTTTTATCGAATTTTGCCATCTTTCTTTTCCGGCTGTAAGCCTGCGATGAGCTGTTACATTGTGAGCTGGACTCCGAGAAGGTTCTGAATGATCAGAGCGCAGACTGAATCCACAGCCCAGAATCCCAGCGCGCAAACAGCACATACACCGATGACGACACCCGTGTATGAGATCAGTTCATTTTTCGTCGGCCATACAACTTTTTTCATTTCGATCTTGATGCCGCGGAAATAGTCCTTGATGCTGAACTTTTTCTTTGCGGCATTGTCCGCTTTATTTGCCATATGGTTCACTTCCCCAATCCAAATTATCTCGTTTCCTTATGAAGTGTGTGCTTTTTGCAGAACGGGCAGTACTTGTTGAGTTCAATACGCTCCGCATTATTTTTCTTGTTCTTCATAGTCGAATAGTTTCTCTGCTTGCATTCCTGACATGCCATGGTCACCTTTACTCTCATGTTCACACCTCCCTCGAACGCTTTCTGTATATACTGAATAGCTTCTATACCATATATTGATTTTTGAGCACGCTAAAACCGTGCGCAAATATTAAAATCGCTCCGTTATTTTATCACCACAGATTTTTTCTGTCAAGCATTTTTTCTGTCCGATGCGCGGAGGTTTTGTGTCTGTTTCCGCCCGTCTCATCGCCGCATGACTTTCCGGAACAAATCATTCTGCTCTGCATCGTCAGAAAAGGCAGAGGCCGCGAGCCTCTGCCTTTTTATCTTTCTTATGCTCTCTTTTCTGTCGGAAAACGGGAAAACGATTACTCGATGATTTCCGTTACAACGCCGGATCCTACCGTTCTTCCGCCTTCTCTGATCGCGAATCTCAGTCCCTCTTCGATTGCGATCGGGTGAATCAGTTCGATCGACATCGTTACGTTATCT
>CALXIZ010000128.1 GCA_944388495.1 uncultured Clostridia bacterium
AAGGAAGCGGCGCAGGCCTTCGGCATCGAAGTGGCTCAGCCGGAAAAAATAAAGGGAAATGAAGAATTTCTGAAAAAGCTCAGAGATCTGGCCCCGGATCTCATCGTCGTCGCAGCGTACGGAAAGATACTGCCGGCAGAACTTCTGTCGATTCCGAAGCGCGGCTGTGTCAACATTCATGCCTCTCTTCTGCCCCGCTTCCGGGGCGCGGCTCCGATCCAGCGGAGCATCATCGAGGGCGATGAACGCACGGGCATTACACTGATGTATATGGAGGAAGGGCTGGATACGGGAGACATGATCGCGAAGGCTTCCACGGAGATCGGCAGAAAAAATGTGGATCAGCTTACGGAAGAGCTGTCTGAAATGGGAGCATCGCTTTTATGTGAACATCTTCCGGAAATTCTGACAGGAGAGGCAGAAGCGGAAAAGCAGGATGACGCTCTCTCATGCTATGCGCCGATGCTGACAAAGGAAGAGGGCAGGGCGGATTTCTCACGAAGTGCCGCCGAGCTGGAGCGTCTGGTACGCGGAATGGGATCCTGGCCGGGCGTGACAGCATATTATCAGGATCAGCCGATGAAAATCCGTGAATCGCAGATCGAAGAGGAGGATTCCGGCGAAGCTCCGGGAACCGTTCTGTCCGCCGGAAAAGACGGTATCCGTGTAGCATGCGGCAGAGGAGTTCTGCGCATTACCAGACTGCAGATGCCGGGAAAAAAGGAGATGGCGGCGGCGGATTATCTGCGCGGCAACCGTATAGAGGAAGGCACACTGCTGAGATAACGGAGGGAATTTTAACTGTCAAAAAAATAAGGAAGGGTTGAAATGTTTTATTTTGATACTACGATTTTTCTGCTGATTCCGGCGGTCATTCTGGCATTTTATGCACAGTTTAAGGTGAAAAGCTCCTATGGAAAGTACTCACGGATCGCAAACAGGAGAGGAATGACAGGATATGAAGCTGCCAGAAGAATTCTCGATGCAAACGGTCTGCAGCACATTCAGATCGAAAGAGTCGGCGGCGAGCTGACGGATCATTACGATCCGCGCACCGGCGTGGTAAGACTGTCCGGCGGCATCTACGGAGGGAGATCTGTCGCTTCTGTCAGTGTGGCGGCTCATGAGATCGGCCACGCTATCCAGCACGCTACGGGCTATCACGCTCTGATCGTGCGCAACCGTCTCGTTCCGATCGCCAATATCGCCTCGAATCTCGCATGGCCGCTGGCGATTATCGGTCTGCTCATGGGATCTTTAGCGGGATCTAAGATCTTTGATCTCGCTATTATCCTGTATGCCGTAGCCGTGCTGTTTCAGCTGGTTACGCTGCCGGTCGAGCTGAATGCCAGCCGGCGCGCTCTGCAGCAGCTTGACGGACTGGGAATCGTCACAGAAGATGATGAGCTGCGTCAGTCGAAGAAGATGCTCGGTGCGGCTGCTCTGACTTATGTGGCGGCAGCCGCAGTGGCGGTCGCAAACCTGCTCCGTCTGTTTCTTCTCAGAAATGATGAATGACGGAAAAAACGGAAAAAGGGGAGGAAAAGGAAAGATGGACAGAAACCGGAAAGCTGCTTATGATGTGCTTTTCGCCGTGGAAACGGAAGGCGCCTACTCCAATATCGCTCTGAACGATGTGATAAAAAGAGAAAAACCGCAGGAAGAAGCGTTCGTGCGCGCGCTGGTATACGGCGTCCTCGAAAATCAGATTTATCTCGACTACAAACTGGCTTTTTTCGTTCGCTCGGGCCTGAGGAAAGTTGATCCTCAGGCCCTGATTTTGCTTCGCATGGGAGCATGTCAGATTGAATTTATGGACAGCGTGCCGGATTATGCCGCGGTGGGAGAATCTGTGAGACTGGCAAAAAAAGTATGCCGCGGCAGAGAGGGATTTGTCAACGGTGTTCTCCGCTCTTATCAGAGATCGGCGGACAAGATCAGTCTTCCTGATGCGGAGCGGGAGCCGTCAAAATATCTTTCTGTGCGCTATTCCTGCACGGAGGATATTGCGGACCTCTGGACCGGCATGTTCGGCGCTGAAGAGGCGGAACGCCTGCTGCAGGAGGCAAATCACGTACCGCCGCTTACCGTGCGTGTGAACAGACTGAAGACTGATGCGCGGCAGCTGAGAAAAAAGCTGGAGGAAGAGGGATTTTCCGCGGTTTCCAGACTGAACGGTCTCGCTCTGGAAGTATCGGGAACGGGAATTCTCTCCTGTCATGCGGCGAAGGAAGGACTGTTTTCGGTGCAGGATATCAGCTCCATGCTGATGATCGAGGCGCTCGGGCCTGAACCGGAGGAAACCGTCATCGATGTCTGCGCCGCGCCGGGAGGAAAATCCCTGGCTGCGGCCGAAAGAATGGGAAATACAGGAAGAGTGATATCCTGTGATATCTATGAGCATAAGCTTTCTCTGATCAGAAAGACAGCAGAACGTCTGGGAATCTCGGTCATCGAAACTCACATAAACGACGGGACGCGCTTCAATCCGGAATATGACGGCATCGCAGACCGCGTAATCGCAGATGTGCCGTGTTCCGGTCTGGGAGTGATCCGCAGAAAACCCGAACTGAAGCTGAGAATTACGCGGGAGGATATCGGAAAACTGACGGAAATACAGTATAGCATTCTTGAGAACGCGGCGCGGTATCTGAAGAGAGACGGCACACTCGTCTACAGCACATGCACCGTATCGGAACCGGAAAACGGAGGCGTCATCCGTCGTTTTCTGGAAAAAAATAAAAATTTTTTTATTCAGCAGGAAAAACAGCTGCTTCCACATACTGACAGCTCCGACGGCTTTTATTTCTGTACGCTCCGGCGGATCTGACGGAAAGAAACAGGCAGGATAAAACCGGCCGGAAACAGGGCGTTTTCCTTCGGCGGATCTCCCTTTTGAGCGATTTTCCTTTACAAAAATGGGACAGTTCGTGTATAATAAAGCGAGTGTTACGGTTTTTTCGGCAGATAACGGAGGACGATTCGGCAAATTTCGGATTTCGTTTTTTAAAAACCGTCGGCACAGAAAAAGTTGAAACACAACTGAATACTGAGTTAAAGGAGATGCTTAATGGTTTCGCGAAAAACGATAATAAGTTTGGCATTGGTCTTTGTCATGGCGTTCTCCTGTGCGGTATCCTATGCGGATACGTCAGGAAAAAGCGGTGAGCACGAAGCGGCGGCAGAAGAGCTCTATATGTACGGCCTGTTCAAGGGCAGCGCCGACGGCTTCGATCTCAGCGGTACGACTTCAAAGGAAGAAGCCGCCGTCATGGTGGTACGCCTTCTCGGAGCGGAGGATGATGCTCTGTCGGGCGTCTACACTCATCCGTACAGTGATGTGACCGGCTGGTCGTCGGACTACGTCGGCTATCTCTATGAGAATGAGATACTCGGCGGCGAGGCAAACGGGCTTTATGAGCCTAAAAAGACGATGGATGCAGCCTCTTATCTCGAGATGATCCTGAATGTACTCGGCTATGTCAGTGCCGGGCAGAATCTTTCGGATGCTCAGCTGTATGCTGTAGCGGCAAATGCGGGTCTTCTGACACAGGACGAGGTCAGCACTCTGCAGAAGGAAAGTTTCACGAGAGGAGAGCTCGCACTGATCTCATATGACGCGCTCAATACAAAGATCAGCGGAGAGACGTATACGCTTTTCGAGTATCTGGACAGGCTGGGAGTAATCGAAAGTCTCGCTGCGCCGACAGATGAGGTGAAATACGGCAAGGCGGAAGAGGAGCCCGTCGCGGCAGAGGAGGATACATCCTCAGCGCTGGCGTCGGCAGTCGTTGCCAATTCAAAGCAGTATGTGGGAGTCCGCTACAGAAGCGGGGGAAAATCCCCGTCTACCGGGTTTGACTGTTCGGGTTATGTGGGTTATGTCATGATTCAGAGCGGCGCGTGGGATCGTTTCTACGGCAGCTGTGACGGCGTCATCACACAGTGCACAACAGTTTCAAAAGATCAGGCAAAGCCGGGAGATCTTGTATTTTTCAAGAATACATACAACACCTCGAAAACTTATACACACGTGGGGATCTATCTCGGAAACAACCAGATGATCCACGCTTCCAGCAGCAAGGGCGTCATAGTGAGCAGCTTTTCGTCCGGATACTGGGCACAGCATTATGCCTGCATCGCACGTCCGAATGCACTGGCATAAGAGAGACAGACTTCTTAAGTGAAAGCAGACTGATTTAACCGGGTGACCGTCTCAGGCGGTCACCCGTTCGGGTTTTAACGGAGAAAAACGATGTTTGAGTTCGGATTTAAAAGTGATACCGGCAGGAGAAGAGAGATCAATCAGGACTCCTTTTTTGTGATGCCGGAAGCCGGGGTTTTTCTCGTCGCTGACGGGGTGGGCGGACACTGTTCCGGTGAAGTCGCCAGCCGGACGGCGATGACGGATATGGCGGCTTTTATCAGAGAAAATCCGGTGCCGGAGGAAGGCGGCGACGATGCGGTCACGGATTATTTTCTCTCCCTGATCAGTTCGGTCAACAGTCATGTTCATGAGCTGGCACAGGGAACCGAACCGCGGGGAATGGCGACGACGCTGCTGATGCTGTATATACGGAACGATACGGCATACGTGATCAATGTCGGAGACAGCAGAGCGTATCTGATCCGCAATAAGAATATCGTCAAGGTTACAGAGGATCATACTTTTGTCAATGATCTTGTGAAAAAAGGAATTATCACAGAGGATCAGGCGCGCAGTCATCCGGACCGCAATATGATAACCAGGGCGATCGGAGCGGATGAGACGGTAAAGCCGGACTTTTATATGTTTCCGGTCTACAGCGGGGATATCATCCTGATGTGCACGGACGGTCTGTATAACGAGGTGAGCGAAGAGGAGATGCGCCGTACGCTTCTTACGTGTGAAAATATGCGCGATGCCTGCTCCAGACTGGTGGACGACGCCAACCGGCATGCGGGCAACGATAATATCACCGTGATCAGCGTCCGTTTTTTGTCGGACAGCTCCCTGCGGACGTCCTGACGGGGCGGAACAGAATATTTGTTTTTCAGGCGGCTGTCATTCACGCCGACCGTGTTCGGAATCGCACGGATCGGTGCGTACCGGCCGCATTCTGTTTTTTGGCGTTTTATTGGACTGATCCTTGTGGTAAAATAAATTACAAAGCGACTCTGATTACAGGAAACAGCGAGCAGGAGAAGAGCGGAGATTTTTTCCGTACCTTTCTGCGGCTTTTATATGAGTATAAAATTTAAGGAGGCTCACATACATGGGCAGTAAAATATTGGCGGGAAGATACGAGCTGATCGAAAAGATCGGCGACGGCGGGATGGCAGTCGTCTATAAAGCCAAGGACCGCCTGCTGAATCGTTTTGTCGCGATCAAGATTCTGAAACCGGAGTTTATCAAAGATCCGAAGTTTATCGACAGCTTCCGGAGAGAGTCTCAGGCGGCAGCCGGGCTGTCCCACCCCAATATCGTGTCGGTATACGATGTAGGAAAAGAAGGAAACATTTACTACATCGTCATGGAAGTTCTTGAGGGGGATACGCTCAGCGATGTCATAAGAAGAGAAGGGCATCTCGACGAGAAGAAAGCGATCGATATCGCAAAGAAAATCGCTCTGGCGCTGAGCGCGGCACATAAGAAAAATATCATACACCGCGACGTCAAACCTCACAATGTCCTCATCACGGAGGACGGAACGGTGAAAATCGCCGATTTCGGCATAGCAAAGGCGGTCAACAGCGGAACGATCGTCAACAATACCAGCACAGTCATGGGATCGGTTCACTATCTCTCGCCGGAACAGGCAAGAGGCGGATATGTTGACGCCAGATCCGATATCTATTCACTCGGTATCGTTCTCTACGAGATGCTGACAGGTACGGTGCCGTTTGACGGAGATAATCCGGTCAGTGTCGCGATGATGCATATGAACGAGGACGTCAGACCTCCTTCGCTGATCAATCCGGGTATTTCTCCGGCGCTGGACAAGGTCGTGCTGAAAGCGACGGCAAAGCATCAGCCGGACAGATATAAGAGTGCGGATGAATTCTACGACGCTCTGGTGGAAGCGGAAAATACCATCGATTCGGAAAGAAGCGGCTACGGCCTGAGGGAATTTTACGCGATCCCTCATGATACACAGGAAAAAGGGCAGGACGCCGGAGATTTTTCCGATTATAATCTGCAGGAAGATCATGACGATGAAGATTATCTTCCTTTTCAGCGAAAAGAGAAAAAAACAAAGAAAAAGAAGACAAAGAGCCGTACAGCGGGAAGCGACAGGAAAAAATCGCGCAGGATCAGAATTTTTGCCGTCGTACTGGCACTCATCTGCGCTGTTCCTCTGAGTATTCTGCTGCTGAATGCTTTCAGCGGATCGGGAGATACGGTAAAAGTTCCGGATGTTCTGGGAATGACAGAAGAGGAAGCGGCTGACGAGCTGGAAAATGCGGGGCTCGAATATACGCTGGGGACGCCTGTTCTCAGCGATGAGTATGATGCCGGAGAGGTCGCCGCGGTAAAACCGGACGTCGGCAGAGAAGTGAAGAAAGGATATACGGTCGAACTGATCCTCAGCAGAGGCGGCAATACGGAGACTGTCAGTGTGCCGAACACGGTGGGAATCAGTCTCGATAAGGCGAAAAGCCGTCTGGAGGACTACGGTCTGAGAGTCGGCGATGTCAGATATGATGATGAGAGCGAAGAACCGGAAGGAACCGTGCTGAGTCAGGATCCGGAAGCGGGAACTGATGTGGAAAACGGCTCGGCAGTAAATCTCGTCGTCAGCAGCGGAGAGGGATCCGTGAAAAAGGTCAGTGTGCCGAATCTCATCGGCCGTTCTCAGCAGTCAGCGGAGGAGCGCCTTGAAGACAGAGGGCTGCGCCTCGGGGAAGTGGATACGGCTTACAGCGATGATGTGGAGGAAGGACTTGTCATTTCACAGCAGTATGACGAAGGCACAGAGCTGGAGGAAGGATCTTCTGTCGGTGTGACGATCAGTCTGGGACCGGAGGAAGAGACAGAACCGGAGCCGGAGAACGTCTCGATTCCGATGACGGTGGACTACGGAAGCGCTCAGAACGAAGTCTTTGTTCTAACCGTAACAGTGACCGATTCGAGCGGCGTCCACTATATCGTCAATAACCAGCAGCGTCAGAAATCCGCAGGCTCCGAACAGGTAGTCCTCAGCGGGACGGGAACCGATGCGACGGTACGGGTCATTATGGACAATCAGATCGTGGCCGAGTATACCGCAAACTTTGAGACAGGTGAGCTTGATTAAGAATTCAGAAAAAAGAAAAGAAAGACCGGCAGCGGAAAAGCTGCCGGAGGAGATGATCGCTTCAGGGACGATCGTCAAAGGAATTGCCGGTTTCTACTATGTAGATACCGGCAGTGCCGTATATGAGTGCAAAGCACGCGGCATTTTTAAAAATACAAATCTGAAACCGTACGTGGGAGATGAGGTCACGATTGATCTCTCCTCCGATACACCGGTCGTACGGGAGATACTGAAAAGACGGAATGTCTTTGAAAGGCCGCCGGTAGCCAATGTGGAACAGTTTGTCTTCGTCAGTGCTCTGAAGAGCCCGGATCCGAATTTTGCCGTGCTCGACCGTTTTCTTACAGCGGCGGAGCGGATGAATGTGGATGTGGTAATCTGTTTCAATAAAACGGATCTCGCCGGCGGACAGATCCGCAAAGAGGCGGAAGAGATCTATGCGCCGGTTTATCCGGTCGTTTTTTCCAGCGCCGAAAACGGCGCGGGAGTAGAGGATCTGCGGCCTTTCCTGAGAGACAGAAAAAGCGCTCTGGCAGGGCCGTCGGGCGTCGGAAAATCGACGCTTCTCAACAGTCTGATCCGCGGAGCCGGAGCGGAGACGGGCAGTGTGAGCGAAAAGACGAACAGAGGGCGGCATACGACCCGTCACGTGGAGCTGTTCCGCCTGGAGGGAGGCGGAATGCTCTTTGATACACCGGGATTCATGTCTTTTGACCTTCCGGTGATGGATGAGGCGGAGCTTCCCTACCTGTTCCGCGAATTTGAACAGTATGAGGGAAGCTGCAGATTCGGCGGCTGTCTTCACCGCGGTGAACCGGGATGTGCTGTCAGAGAGGCTGCGCAGAAGGGGGAAATACCGGCGGCCCGCTATGAATCTTATCTGGCTCAGCTGAAAGAACTGGGCAGCCGGGAGAAAAAAGAACAGTGGTACAGAAGCGACAGGAGGAACAGATGAAAAGACTGGCACCATCCGTCTTATCGGCGGATTTTTCAAAACTCGGAGAAGAGGCTGCGGCGGTGGAACGCGCCGGAGCACAGCTTTTACATATCGATGTGATGGACGGCCGCTTCGTGCCGAATCTGACGATCGGACCGGCTGTCATGAAAAGCCTGATCGGCAGGACGTCCCTGCCTTTTGACGTGCATCTGATGATTTCGGATCCTGACAGATATGCGCCGCTGTTCGTCACAGAGCAGACAGAATTTATCACCGTTCATGCGGAGGCCTGCACACATCTGCACAGGACGCTGCAGTCCGTACGCAGTCTGGGAGTGAAAGCCGGTGTGGCGCTGAATCCGGCCACGCCTCTTTCGACCGTGGAATACGTTCTGGAGCTGGCGGACCTCGTGCTCGTCATGTCGGTCAATCCCGGCTTCGGAGGCCAGTCTTTCATTCCGTCTTCTCTGAAAAAAATCAGACAGCTGGCTGATCTCCGGAGAGCAGAGGGGTATTCCTTCGAAATCGAAATAGACGGAGGAGTCGGAACCGCTAATATCGCGGAAATTTCCTCCGCAGGCGCGGACATCGCCGTAGCGGGAAGCGCCGTCTACGGAGCGTCCGATGTGGATGCCAGAGTGAAGCATCTGCTGGCGGAGATGAACGGTACGGCTGCCGGAGAAAAATGAGAAACGTCCGTTTTGTTTTTTCCTGTACAGACTTGCGAAAATTCCGACGGAAAGTATAATTAGTATATTGAAATTCACAGGCTGTGCAGGACATTTCTGCCGTCCGGCAGAAAGGCGCTTCACGGCATGTCGATGAAAAAATAGATTACAGAAAAAGCGGAAGTCCCGGCTGCGGATATGCGGCGGGAAAAAAGAGGGGCTCTGCGAGAGAGGAGTTACAGATGATAAAAGTTACACTGGCAGACGGAAGCGTCAGGGAGATCGAAGAAAACAGCAGTGTCAGAGACGCGGCGAAGAGTATCAGCCGCAGTCTCGCAAAAGAGGCGGTAGCCGCGAAGGTGAACGGGACCGTACAGGGAATGGATTATCCGCTGACAGAGGACTGTACTCTCGAAATTCTGAAATTTTCCGACGAGGAGGGCGCGAAGACATTCCGCCATACCGCTTCCCATATGCTGGCACAGGCGGTAAAAAAGCTGTATCCTGACGCCAGACTGGCTATCGGACCGGCGATCGACAACGGATTTTATTATGACTTCGACGTGGAGCACCGTTTTACGGAAGAGGATTTTCCCGCTATAGAAAAAGAGATGAAAAAGATCGCGGAAGAGGACCTGAAGCTGGAACGTTTTGAACTGCCGCGTGACGAAGCGATCGCATTCATGCAGGAAAAAGGCGAAAGCTACAAGGTGGAACTGATCAGAGATCTTCCGGAGGATGCGGTTATTTCTTTCTATCGCCAGGGTGATTTTGTGGATCTGTGCGCCGGGCCTCATCTTTCCTCCACCGGTCCCGTCAAAGCTCTTAAGATTCAGAGCGTGGCGGGCGCATACTGGAGAGGCGACGAGAAAAACAAAATGCTGCAGCGAATCTATGCGACAGCATTTCCGAAGCAGAAGGAGCTGGACGAATATCTGGCGATGCTTGAGGAAGCGAAAAAGCGCGATCACAGAAAAATCGGAAAGGAAATGGATCTCTTTGCGATTTATGAGGAGGGTCCGGGATTTCCGTTCTTTCTGCCGAACGGCATGATTATCCGGAACGAACTGGAGAACTTCTGGAGACAGGAGCACGCGAAGAGAGGCTACCAGGAGATCAGAACACCGCTGATTCTCAATGAGGACCTCTGGCACAGATCCGGTCACTGGGATCATTATAAGGAAAACATGTACTTCACGAAGATCGACGGCGCCGACTATGCGATCAAGCCGATGAACTGCCCGGGATCGATGCTCGTCTACAAGAGAAAAATGTATTCCTACCGTGATTTCCCGATCCGCATGGGAGAACTGGGACAGGTTCACCGTCACGAGCTGTCCGGAGCGCTGCACGGCCTGATGAGAGTCCGCACTTTTACGCAGGATGACGCGCATATCTTCATGCTTCCGGAGCAGATAAAGGAAGAGGTTTCCGGCGTCATCGACTTTATCGATTACGTCTACGGACTGTTCGGATTCCAGTATCACATCGAGCTGTCCACCCGTCCGGAGGATTCCATGGGATCGGATGAGGAATGGGAGCTGGCGACGAATGCGCTCAGGGAATGTCTCGAAGAGAAGGGAATCGATTTTGTAATCAACGAGGGAGACGGAGCCTTTTACGGACCGAAGCTGGATTTCCACCTGGAGGACTGTCTGAAGAGAACATGGCAGTGCGGTACGATCCAGCTGGATTTCCAGATGCCGCAGCGCTTTGATCTTACCTATGTGGGAGCGGACGGAGAAAAACACCGTCCTGTCATGATTCACCGCGTGATTTTCGGTTCCATCGAGCGTTTCATCGGTATCCTGACGGAACATTTCGCGGGAAAATTCCCTCTCTGGCTGGCTCCGGTTCAGGTGAAATTTCTGACGGTTACCGAGCGTTTCGCGCCGTTTGCCGAAGAGCTGGCTGAAAAGTTTACGGCTGCAGGCATCCGTGCGGTGACAGATCTGAGAAATGAGAAAATCGGCTATAAGATCCGTGAGGCGAGAAACGAGAGAACGCCGTATATCGTCACCATCGGCGAAAGAGAACAGGAATCCGGACTTCTCTCCGTGCGTTCGAGCAAGGAAGGAGATCTGGGACAGATCCCGACGCAGGAACTGATCGACAGGCTTACAGAAGAAATCAGAACGAAAAAATGCTGAGAGCAGGAGAGCATAAAGCCTGCTGATCGAAAATAATTTCGCCCGGGCGAAGGAAGGCGAGGAACAGGGAGCACGGATGCAGGAGAAAAAATACGGCAGAGCAGGACAGAAGAAGGAAGATGACAGCATGGAAAGAAAGGAACAGAGGCAGAAGAAAAATTTCCGCAGAATTTCACAGCACAGAAACAGCGGGAAAGGCGCCGGACATTCCGGAAGGAGCTTTCCGGGAGAAAATAACGCCGGAGAAAAGACCGTCAGAATCGGAGATCTCGTCATCGGCAGCGGTATGCCGAAGATCTGTGTTCCGATAACCGGCGGGACAGCGGACGAGATGCTCCGCCAGGCGGACCGGATTATGATGACGCCGGCGGATCTCGTCGAGTGGCGGGCCGATTATTTCCGCAGGATCGAAGACAGAGGCGCCGTGCTTTCTGTGATCCGGAAACTCGAAGCACGTCTGGAAGGAAAACCTGTGCTGTTTACCTTCCGTACGGCTGCCGAAGGGGGAGAACGGGAGCTTTCCTCCGAAAAATATCTCCGCCTTTATGAGAATGTGCTTCAGTCCGGCTGTGCAAAAGCTGTCGACATCGAATATTCGCTGAACCGGACGGTGACGAGACGGCTGATTTCTCTCGCTCATGAAAAGGGCGTCACCGTTATTTTATCCTATCATGATTTTGCTGCGACGCCTCCTGCAGGAGAGATCGTTTCCCGTCTGGCGACGATGAAATATATGGGAGCCGATATCGTCAAGATCGCCGTGATGCCGAAAAATTCAGCCGATGTTCTCACGCTTCTTGAGGCGTCTCAGCGGGCAAAGGAAGAGTTTCCGATTCCGGCCGTCTGTATTTCCATGGGCGGAGACGGCATCGTGAGCAGGCTTTCCGGTGAAATTTTCGGTTCTGCCGTCACATTTGCGTCGGCAGGCCGTTCCTCCGCTCCGGGACAGCCGGACGCCGATGAGGCGGACCGCATTCTGAGGCTGATTCACCGGGGGAGAACGGAAAAAAAGGACAAAGTTCCGGCGGAAAAAAAGCCGAACATCATTCTGATCGGCTTTATGGGAACGGGAAAATCGACAGTCGCCCGCAAGCTCTCGAGAAAAACGGGGATACCTGTCCGGGAGATGGACGATATGATCGCGGAACAGGAAGGCATGACGATCACCGAAATCTTTGAAAAATACGGGGAATCCTATTTCCGCGATCTGGAAACGCGGCAGGCGGAAGCCGTCTCGGAGACGGACGGAGTGATCGTCTCCTGCGGAGGCGGTACGGTGATGCGGCAGGAAAACGTGGATTATCTGCGGAAAAACGGGACGATCATTCTCCTGCAGGCGGATCCGGATACCGTATATGAGAGAGTGAGAAGAGGCGGAGACAAACGTCCTCTTCTGAACAGGCATATGAGCAGAGGATATATTTCCTGGCTGATGAAACAGAGAGACGACGTCTACCGGGCGGCGGCAGACATTATTCTGGAGACAGGCGGCATGAATTCCGAGAGAGTCGCGGAGGAGATTATCCGTATTCTGAAACTGAAGAAAAGAGAGCACAGGCCATGGAACAGAAACGGAATGCAGAGGAATATGTGAGAGAATCGCTCTTTTCGATGCAGGATCTCTCATACCGTGATTTTCAGTGCCGTCTGATGCCGACGGCGGATCCGGATACTGTCATCGGTGTGAGAACGCCCGGACTGCGCGCGTTTGCGAAAAAGCTGGCCGGGATGCCGGAGGCGGAGGTATTCCTGACACGGCTGCCTCATCGATATTATGAGGAAAACAATGTCCACGCCTGCCTCATCGGGATGATGAAGGATTTCGGAGAGACTGTCAGCGCTCTCGACAGATTCCTGCCCTTTGTGGATAACTGGGCGACCTGCGATATGATATCGCCGGGCATCTTCAGGAAGCATCTGCCTGAGCTTGAGGAAAAGATCAGAGAATGGATCCGTTCCGGACACACCTATACGGTGAGATTTGCGGTGGGAATGCTGATGCGTTTTTATCTCGGCGAGTCTTTTTCAGCAGAGTATCCGGCGCTGGTATCATCGGTGAAAAGCAGCGAATATTATGTGCAGATGATGGTGGCCTGGTATTTTGCCACCGCTCTGGCAAAACAGCGCGAAGCGGTGATGCCTTATTTCGAAAAGCAGGTTCTCGATGCCCGGACACATAATAAAGCGATTCAGAAAGCGATCGAAAGCCGCAGAATCTCCGTTCAGGATAAGGAATATCTGCGCAGCCTGAAGGTGTCCCGGAAGGCGGAACGCATCGTTCGCAGATAAAGAAATTAATATCCGGATTTTTCGGAACAGAAAAAACGGCATGACTGCGGAGGCAATCGGCCGTTTTTTTTGTTAACGGAGGTCATTTCATGAACGAGTACAGAGAGAAAAGCAGAATTGAAGATTTTAAAAAATATCTGATCTGCGGGGAGAAAAGTAAAGGAACCGTTGAGAAATATCTGCGGGATGTGCAGGCTTTTTTTCACTTCCTGAAAGAAGGAATAAAAGCTGATGAAGAAGCGGCAGGGAGGACAGAGAAAAAAACTGCCGGCGAAGTTATATCGGAATCAGCAGATATCTCAGATATTACAAAAGAAAAAACGATTGCCTGGAAGGAGCATCTTGTACGGTCAGGTTATGCCGCATCGACGGTCAATTCCATGCTCGCGTCCCTGAACAGCTTTCTGCGCTTTCATGGCTTATTTTCTCTTTGCGTACGCCCGCTTCGGCGCCAGCACTGTATTTTTCGTGATCAGAAAAGAGAACTTTCTGAGAAAGAATATCTGAAGCTTATAAAAACGGCGAAAGAGACGGGAAAACAGAGGCTGTATTTTATCCTGCAGACAATAGCTGTCACCGGTATCCGTATTTCGGAACTGCGTTTTATTACAGTGGAATCGCTGCAGTATTACCGGACAGAGGTAAAATGCAAAGGAAAGCAGAGAACGGTGCTGCTCACACAGAAACTGTGTAAGGAGCTTTTGCGTTACTGCCGTGAAAGGCAGATTTCGAGCGGTCCGGTTTTTATCACGAAGAACGGAAATCCGGTCGACCGCTCAAATGTCTGGACAGAGATGAAGCGTCTCTGTCCGGACGCCGGTGTGGAGCCTTCAAAAGTGTTTCCTCATAATCTCAGACATCTGTTTGCGCGCATTTTTTACAACCTGAAGCATGATATCGCAAAACTGGCGGATCTTCTGGGACATTCCAGTATAGATACGACCAGAATCTATATTATGGAGAGCGGACAGGAACATGAAAATCTGATGGAACAGATGGGAACGATTCTTTTGAAAGGATACGAATAGAATTTATATGTACAACAGAATTACTGTTTTGTTGTACATATCAGCAAAGACTGCCTGCGGATCTGTCTGAAATGTTACATATCAGATATTATGACTATATTATAAAGTTTATTGCATAAAAAAACAATACGATATCTTAAAAAGAGCACGGCAAATAAGCCTGAGAGAGAAACGTTTTTCCAGGCTTATTTGCTATGCTCTTTTTTTTATTATTCACGGAAAAAGTTTTTCCGCTGCAGCTGTTTTTTTACTGTTTTAAGAGATTTATCCCGGCTTTCTGATAAATATCCTCTCTGAAATACAACAAAACAGTAATTTTGTTGTATTTCGGAGATATTCAGACATCGTTATCACATACAGACGGCAGATGAAGTATGCAGCTGAATCGAATTATATAAGAAAGTGAGAACTGAGATGGCGGAAATACGGAGGCGAAATCGGATAAATGAAGGAATTCCGGCAGAGGTTCGGGAGACAGCACCTCTGCGGGAGCCGATGAGAATGTGTCAGGAGGATATGGAGGATTTTTTTCATTATCTGGAAAAAAGAAGAAGGGGAGACGGTACGCTGGAAGCCTATCAGAGAACGCTGGCTTCTCTGTATGAATGGCTTCCGGAAGAAAAAATGATCAGCCGCCCTGTGCTCATACGGTGGAAAAAGGAAACCGTCTCCCGCGGATATGCCGTTCGCACGGTCAACGCGAAGATTTCCGCGATCAACAGTTTTCTGGAGTATAAGGACCGGCGCGATCTGCAGCTTCATCCTGTCTTCGCGCCGAAGAAGGATATCACGCCGGAGCTTTCCCGCACAGAATATCTGAGACTTCTGAAAACAGCGAAGCTCATGAGGCGGGAGCGTACGTATTTTCTTATCAAGACGATCTGCTGTACGGGTGTCCGTGTCCAGCAGCTTTCTCAGGTGACTGTGGAAGCGGTCCGGGCGGGTACGGCTATCATGACAGGACAGTGCAGAAATCAGATTCTCCACATCCCGCCGATTCTGCAGGAGGAGCTGCTGGCTTATGCTGAGCGGCAGGGGATCTGCTCCGGCCCGATCTTTGTCACGCGAAACGGCTCTCCGATCAAGCGTCCGAACATCAGCGAGAGCATCCGGCGTCTGTGCCGCGACGCGCAGGTACCGGAGGAAAAGGGAAATCCGAGGTGTCTTTTAAAGCTGTATCAGATGACGTACCGCAATATCGAAAGCGGCGTGGCGGCTCTGATCGAACAGGCCTACGAAAAGATCTTGGAGAAGGAACAGCTGGAGGCGGGATGGGAGGATGACGGCGCCTGAACCGGATTTTTCACTCGGCCTGCAGCGGGTTTCTTAAAGGGGGTGATGTAGACGAAAGAACAGATCTTCTTCCGGATTTCGGAGAAATTCCGTGAACGTGAAGAGGAAAAACAGACAGGACAGTGAAGCCTCATGAGTCACGCCGGAAGGCGCGAAAAAGCACAGGTTTCACATGTACGTGAATCTTATGGTGATCCGCGGATCCGCCCCGAGCGGACGGAGCGGAAGCCAAAAGACTCATCGTTTACTGAGAGAGGAGGAGAGAAAACGATGAAGAAACGATTTATATCCGTGCTGCTTGCACTGTGCATGGTGATGACGATGACGCCGGCAGTGTTTGCGACGGAAGAGAGTGAGGATAGCAGCGATTTAACATTAGAACAGACTTACGTCGCACAGATTGGTGCAGAGACGTACGATTCTTTACAGAACGCTGTCGACCAGGCTGTAAATGGTACTGAAAAGATTACGATTAAGTTGATAAAGGACGTGGAACTGACAGAACCTGTGAAGGTTCCGGCAGGGAACATCACCATCGATGGCAACGGTCACAAGATCTCATTTCCTGGTGGCCCGGCATTCAGTAACACAGACGATATGAATTTGGCCGGCATTCTTTCCGGCACCACACTGACGGTGAACAATGTTCATTTCATCAGCACTACGGAAGGTCAGGGCTATGCCGTCCTGATTAATCACGATGTGAAGGACACGGTAGTTACTCTGTCAGGCTGCACTTTTGAGAACCTGTACTGCGCTGTTTATGCCAATCAAGTTGTCACTGAAGGTCACGGTGCAAAAGTCAATATTACCGGCTGCACCTATAATGGAACAGCCTACGGCTATGGCCTGTCTGAAGTAACAGACGGCAACATCGTGAATGGTACCAAGGTGTACTTTGATGGAAGCAATAGCAGCCTGGACGAGGACTTTGTTGCGAAG